>JBDIBK010000039.1:0-30121 GCA_039812845.1 Bryobacterales bacterium | reverse complement strand
AAATCCACCGTGCGGCCCTGGCCGTCGGTGAGCCGCCCGTCGTCCAGCACCTGCAGCAGCACGTTGAAGACGTCGTGGTGCGCCTTTTCAATCTCATCGAAAAGGATCACCGAGTACGGCCTCCGCCGCACGGCTTCGGTCAACTGGCCGCCCTCGTCGTAGCCCACATAGCCGGGGGGCGCGCCTACCAGCCGCGCCACCGTGTGCCGCTCCTGATACTCGCTCATGTCGATGCGGATCATCGCCCGCTCATCGTCGAAGAGCGATTGCGCCAGCGCGCGGGCCAGTTCGGTTTTTCCCACACCCGTCGGCCCCAGGAAAATGAAGGATCCAATGGGCCGGTTCGGATCGTTCAGGCCGGAGCGGGCGCGCATCACCGCTTCGGCCACCGCGCTCACCGCTTCGTCCTGCCCCACCACGCGTTCGTGCAATTCGAAGTCGAGATGCAGCAGTTTGTCCGCCTCGCCCTGCATCAATTTGTTGATCGGGATGCCCGTCCAGCGGCTCACCACCTTGGCGATGTCCTCCTCGGAAACCTCTTCCTTCAGGAGCGAGCTTTCCCCCTGCAAGCGGGCGAGCGCTTCGGACGCTTCGGTCATCTCGCGGTCAAGCTGGGTGAGACGCCCGTACTTGAGCTCCGCCGCGCGGTTGAGGTCGTACTCCCGCTCCGCGCGGGCAATCTCGATCTTGGTCTGCTCCACCTGCTCCCGCAGTTCCCGCAGTTTCTGAACGGACTTCTTCTCGTTCTGCCAGCGGGCCTGCAGCGCGTCGCCTTTCGCTTTCAGGTTCGCGAGTTCGCGCTCCAGCTTCTCCAGCCGGTCGCGCGAGGCCTCATCGCTCTCCTTGCGGAGCGCCTCCCGCTCAATCTCCAACTGCATCACGCGGCGATGAATCTCGTCGAGTTCGCTCGGCATGGAATCGATTTCGGTTCGCAGCTTCGCGCCCGCTTCGTCCACCAGATCGATCGCCTTGTCGGGCAGAAAACGGTCCGCGATATAGCGGTTCGAAAGCACCGCCGCGGCCACCAGAGCCGTATCCTTGATGCGCACGCCGTGGTGCAGTTCATACCGCTCGCGAAGGCCGCGCAGGATAGAGATGGTGTCTTCCACGCTGGGCTGCTCCACCATCACCGGCTGAAAACGGCGCTCGAGCGCGGCATCCTTCTCGATGTATTTCCGGTATTCGTTCAGCGTGGTCGCGCCGATGCAGTGCAGCTCGCCGCGAGCCAGCATCGGCTTCAGCAGGTTGCCGGCGTCCATCGCGCCCTCGGCCTTGCCCGCGCCCACCACCGTATGGAGTTCGTCGATGAACAAGATGATCTCGCCCTCGGAATCCTGCACTTCCTTGAGAACCGCCTTCAGGCGCTCCTCGAATTCGCCCCGGAACTTCGCGCCGGCGATCAGCGCGCCCATGTCGAGCGCAACCACTTTCTTGTCTTTCAGGCCGTCCGGCACATCGCCGCGCACGATGCGCTGGGCGAGGCCCTCGGCGATCGCCGTCTTGCCCACGCCGGGCTCGCCAATCAGCACCGGGTTGTTCTTCGTGCGGCGGGAAAGCACCTGCATCACGCGGCGAATCTCTTCGTCGCGGCCGATTACCGGGTCCAGCTTGCCCGCCCGGGCCTGCTCCGTGAGGTCCCGGCCGTACTTTTCGAGGGACTGATAAGTGCCCTCCGGGTTCTGCGTCGTCACGCGCTGCGAGCCGCGCACCTCCCGGATGGCCTGCATCAGCTTCTCGCGGTCGAGGCCCGCTTCGCGAAAGATGGTTCCAGTCGCGCCGCTTTCCCCCACGGCCGCAAGCAGAAGGTGCTCGACGGAGACATACTCATCCTTGAGCTTCCGCGCTTCCTCTTCAGCCTTCGCAATCAGCGTGTTTAGGCGTCCGGTGATGTAGATCTGGTTTGCCGCGCCGGAGCTCGAAGTCACCTTCGGCAGCTTGCGCAACTCCGCGTCCAGGCGTTCCGCCACCCGGTCGAGCGCAATGCCGGTCTTGAGCAGAATCGCGGGAGCCAACCCCTCGGGCTGCTCCAGGAGGGCCATCATCAGGTGCTCGACATCCAACTGCTGGTGACCGTCGCGTGCCGCTGAGGACTGGGCAGCTTGAAGTGCCGATTGAACTTTTTCCGTGAACCGATTGATATCCATAGACTTCACCACTCACTAACACTCTCGCGCCGACCTCGAAAGCAGAATCAACCGGCGCGTCGCAGACTGGCTTTACGAACCCGCGCGAACCCCGCCGCCCATGCGACGACGCGCATTCCTTAGGATGATGGCAAAGGCTGACTGGTTTCAACTAATTTTCGTTTAGTGTCTTACACTCACATCACTCCGCCCCATCCAGTTTCACCGGGTTCCGTAAAACCCCCACATTCTCTAAGAACACCTCCACCACATCATCGTGTCGGAGAGGTTCCGTATTTCCTGGGGTCCCGGTGTAGATTAAATCGCCCGGCTCCAGCGTCAGATACCGGGAGGCAAAGGCGATGGACCGCGCGGCGGAGAAAATGAGGTCGGCGGTGGATTCGGATTGCTTCAGCTCTCCGTTCACCCGCGTCTCCAGCAGCAGCCGCGTGGGATCGAGCCCAGTGACGATAGCCGGTCCGCAGGGCGAGAACGTGTCGCAGCCCTTCGCCCTCCACCACTGGAGGTCCTTCTTCTCACCGCGTTGCCACATGCGATCGCTGATGTCGTTGCCGATGGTGATGCCCAGCATGTAGTCAAGCGCCACCCACTCGGAGACGTTCCGGCAGCGCTCGCCAATCACCAGCACCATTTCGCCCTCAAAATGGGTTTCTTCGGCGTCGAGCGGCAGAATCACCGGCTTGTCGGGATGCTGCAGGGAGCTCGGCGGCTTATAGAAGAACTCCGGCACTTCGGGCTGCGGCCGCCCGTGCAGATGGCTCTTGAAATTGCGCCCGATCGCGAGAATCTTGCTCGGCTGGCAGGGCACCAGAATATCGACATCGTCGGGCTGATACCACTCCTCCGTCGGCCGCCAGTCCATGAACGGCGTGCCGCCGATGGCCTGAATCCCTTCCTTGTGCCAGATGCCGTAGGAGGAGCCGATCCCGGTCGAGAAACGGACAAACTTGATGGAGCGTGCGGGCATACCGATTAGATTATCTGGATCTTCGGCCTCCCGGCCAAAGCCCCGCGCGTTCCCGCGCAATTCCTTGGAAATCCGGAGCGTGCGGGCATGCGGGGTATGCGATTCTGCCTCCGCGGCGGATCGACACTACGGGCCTCGCTCAACCTCGCCCCAACCGGAATGACATTCCTGTGGCAAACTTGGGTAGCGCTTCGGCCTCATCGGCTCTGCGCGGCGGCTGCCGGTTCGCCTGAGCCCGGGCGGCATTTAGGCACGGATCGGCGGACAGATCGGAAGTTCGGGAATGAGACAGGAATTTCACACCATTCACATTCGCACCAGCGGACCGAAGCTCTATGAGTTCACCAGCCCGGTGCTCCGCTGGCTGAAAGAGACGGGCATTGAGCGCGGATTGCTGACGCTGTTCGTCCGCCACACTTCGGCATCGCTGGTGATCCAGGAGAATGCGGACCCCGATGTGCAGAGCGACCTCACCGCCTTCTTCCGCCGTCTGGTGCCGGACGGCGATCCGCTGTTCGTTCACACCGTGGAGGGCCCGGACGACATGCCCGCGCACGTGAAGGCGGCGCTGACGCAGGTGACGCTTTCGATTCCGGTTCAGGGGGGAGCGCCGGTGCTGGGCACGTGGCAGGGAATTTACCTCTTTGAGCACCGCCGCGCGCCGCATACGCGCAGCGTCGCGCTGCACGTCATCGGAGAATGAGTGCGGCGGGCGTTCCGCGCGCCACGAACGCAAAAATGGCTGCCATCCGGCAGTCTGTGAATATAATCAGAGCATGTTGCCCGCCGGCCGCGAGAGCGGCTTGGAGATCTTTGACCTGCCGCAGTTTCGCCTCCGCGAAATGACGCCGCTTCTCGAAGAAGAAGTGGAGGCCTGGCAAAGCACCCTCTATTGGAATTACGAAACCTCTTCGGCGCTGGTGGGCCAGTTCATTGACTCCCAGGCGCTCAATGGCATGGTTCTCTGCGACGCGGACGCCGCGGTCGGCTACACCTATTACATTTGCGAAGAGCACAAGGCGCTGCTAGGATGCCTCTTCATTCGTGAGCCCTACCGCAACGAAGAGAGCGAATACCGGCTGCTGGAGGCCACGCTCGACGCCGCGCGCCAGAGGCCGGGCATCCGGCGAATCGAGGCGCAGTTCATGCTGCAGCCGTTCCCGTCGGCGGCCCCGCCCCTCGCGGAGCACGTCGAAGTGCATGAACGCCTCTTCATGGGAGCGCCGCTGCCCCTGCCCGGCCGCCCTCCCTCCCCCACCCCGGAAGGCGAATCCTTGAGGGTGGAACCGTGGCATGAACGCTTTCAGGATCGTGCCGCGTATCTGATCGAAGAAGCCTACCGCGGCCATCTCGATTCGCGCATCAATGACCAGTACCGAACGGTCGAGGGGGGGCGTCGCTTTCTCTATAACATCATTCAGTATCCCGGCTGCGGCCGTTTCGCCGGCGAATCGAGTTTCGTCGCCGTGGAAGCCGGAACCGGCACCCTGCTGGCCGCTTGCCTCGTGAGCGTCGTGAGCGAGGGCGTGGGGCACATTACACAGGTCTGCACCCTTCCGAGAGCGCGGGGTCGGCGTCTGGGCAGAAGCCTGATGGAGCGCAGCATGCGGCAGCTTGCCGAAGGCGGATGTCGTTACGTCACGCTCACCGTGACCGGCGCGAATCGGAACGCGGTGCGGCTCTATTCCCAACTGGGCTTTGGCGTCATGCGGCGTTTCCCTGCTTACGTGTGGGAAGACCTTTAGAAATCGGCGGCACCGGCATCCCGAAACCGGCCGCGTTGGCATCGCGCCAAGCCGAGAGCCCTTCCCCGCCCGATGCGATAGACTTCCCGCAGAGGAGATCTTCGCGATGACCCCTCCATTCGAAATGAGGCGTCTCCCGTTCGGGTTCCTATTCCTGGCGGCGGCGCTGCTCGCGCTGCTGCCGGGCTGCGGGCGCTATATGAAGCTGGACGGCTCCATCGGCCGGGTCCGCGTGGTGGAAACCGGCTCCCCGCGCAACGTGCTGGTGGTGGAATTCGACGTCACGAACACAGCCAGCGTCCCCTACGTGGTGAAAGAGGCGTCGATGGAGATTACCGGGCGAAGCGGCCCGCAAGCGGGCGACACGATTGCCGTACAGGACGTGCAAACCCTCTGCAAGCACATGGCTTCTCTGAACCACGATTGCGCGCAGCCCCTGACGGCGCGCGAAGAGATCGCTCCCGGAGCCACCGTCCGCCGCTTGGTGGCGGCATCCTTCCCGGTAACCGCCGCGGAGCTTAGGGAGCGCACGGGCCTGCTCCTGCGGATCCGTGAGCTGGACCGCATGGAAACGGAGCTTCGCGAGAAGCAATAAGCGCCCGCCGCGTCTACCCCTTTCCCTTCTTGAGGAACTTCGACTGGTTGGCGTCCACGTAGACGGAGTAGACGGCGGTGCTGATCGAAGCACCCCAATAGACCCGCCACGTGGGCAACTGGTAAGCGTCCGTCAGCTCACAGATGAAATTCACGGGCAGCTTCGAATTCTTCTCGAGAAATTCTTTGGCTTCCTTGGCGGCAATCTCATACGCCGTGGTGGAATCGCAGCGGAGCGCGGCCACCGGGAACGGCTTCGCCCGCATTCCGCGCGCGTCGTAGCTCTGGCTGCCGCTGTCCCAGGCGCCTTCCCGGAAACTGGGCAGCTCATCCACCACCGCGTAGCGGACGTTGTAGACCATCTTCTCCGCCGGCGAGACGAACTGGAACTGCCACACCCCGGACTTGCCTTCCTTTGACTCCACGGTTTGCAGGTTCAGGTTCGAGATCGAGAGGATCTCCAGTTCCCCGCCCCGTCCGCGCACCCGCCCGTAAGCCGACGTAAAGGCTTTGAGCGCCGAAACCGGCTCTGGCGGCGGCTCGGGTTCGGCCGGTTGCTTCGGCGAGGATCCGCATCCGCCCAGCGTCAACAACAGCGCCGCGGAAGCCGTCCCCGCCGCAAATCCGGCCGACTCGCGCAGCCAGCGGCGGCGATGGTGGAGGCGTGGGTTGTCGTTCGTCATGTCGTTCACGTTATCAGAACTATCAAACAAACCGCGCCCTGTCGATACCGCAACGTCCCCGGATGCCTTCGCCCCTCTTGCATCCCAGGGGGCACGGAGAAACCTGGCGAACCGAGCGCCACGGCACATCCCGCGCCGCTTCAGGCCAGTCCGCCCCCAAAACCTGGTACTAATCGCGGCCGACACCGCTGCGAATCCGGCGGAATTCGGATATAGTCCAATCTAAATCCGCCAAGAGTTGTGGCCGTGGGCCGTACTGTGTAGAGGAAAGGATCGGAGGTCCGCATGGAAGTGGCAATGGCGATGGGATGGTGGATCTGGCTGGTGCTTGGCCTGATGCTGATCGTCGGCGAGATGCTGATGCCAACGGATTTCTTTCTGATGTTCTTTGGCGTGGGCGCGCTGGCCGCATCGGTAACGACAGCGCTCGGCCTGACGCCGGGAGCCATTTCGCAATCCGTCGTATTCGTGCTGGTCGCGGTTGTTTCCTTGCTGACGCTGCGCGGCCGGCTGCGCAACCTTCTGCACCGGGATACGCCGAACCGGGGCGTCGACAGCCTGGTGGGCGAGATCGCCACCGCCGTGGACGAGATCCCCGCGCAGGGCATGGGGAAAGTGATTCTGCGCGGCAGCCCCTGGAATGCCCACAACGCGTATCCGGATGCCATCGGCAAGGAAGCGCGGGTGCGCGTGGAAAAGGTAGAGGGAATCACGCTGGTGGTGCGGGCACTGGGCCCTTCGGATATGAGGATTTGATCGGAAATTCGGTATGACGCCCGGCCGCGCCTTGACGGCTTTGCCGGGGAACATTTCAACTTCAGGAGACGAACATGGAACTGTTGCTGTTGATCGTGGCGTTCATGGTGGTGCTGGTGGGCGTCGTCGTGATCGCCAAGAGCGTCGTGGTGGTGCCGCAGCAGAGCGCCTACGTGGTGGAACGGCTGGGCAAATACGCGGGAACGCTGCAAGCCGGTTTTCACACATTGACCCCGTTTATCGACGCCATCCGCTACCGGCACACGCTTAAGGAAGCGGCCTTTGATATACCCGAACAGATCTGCATCACCAACGACAACGTGCAGGTGGGCGTCGACGGCGTGATCTACCTGAAAGTGGTGGACGCCGAGCGCGCCAGCTACGGAATTTCCAACTATGTATTCGCCATCACCCAGCTCGCGCAGACGGCGCTCCGCAGCGAAATCGGCAAGATCCCGCTCGACAAGACCTTCGAGGAACGCACTTCCATCAACGCCGCCGTCGTGAGCGAGCTCGATCTGGCGTCGGAGCCGTGGGGCGTGAAAGTGCTCCGCTATGAGATCAAGAACATCACGCCGCCGGGCGACGTCCTGGCGGCCATGGAAAAGCAGATGCGCGCGGAACGGGAAAAGCGCGCCGCCATTCTGCAATCGGAAGGGGTTCGCGATTCGAAGATCAATACCGCCGAGGGCGTGAAGCAGGAGACGATTAAGAACTCCGAAGCCAAGCGGCAGCAGCAGATCAACGAAGCCGAAGGCCAGGGACAGGCGATTCTGACCATCGCCAATGCCACGGCCCAGGGCATTCGGAGCATTGCGGAAGCGATCCAAGCGCCCGGCGGCCACGATGCGGTAAACCTGCGCGTGGCGGAACAGTACATCACGCAGTTAGGGAATATCGCCAAGACGACCAATACCGTCGTGCTGCCCGCCAACCTCGCGGATGCGGGCTCTCTGGTGGCCACCGCGCTTACCGTGCTCAATCAGATGGGCGAGAGGTCGTCCGCCCCGCCGCCTCCGCCCAAAACGATGCGATAGCGCGCCGTTGGCGGAACTCCATCCAATAGCCATGCAAGCGAAAGGCCGGGACCTTCGGGTTCCGGCCTTTTCGTTCCGGCCCCTCGCCCTGCCGCGCGGACCCCGGTCCGCTGCCGAGCCGGCCCGAATTCAAGACTTCGGCTTCCCGGACGAAGAGAGAGGGGTGGGCGGCGGAATGCGCGGGGGGGGACTCCCGTGCGCGCGGCTCAGATAGGAAAGCGATTGCAAACGGGATGCCTTTGGACGAAACCCGGATGGACGCCGATGGCGCCTCCGCCCCTCAGCCGGATACCAATGCGAGCGGCTCTGAGATTCGTGTCGCGGAGGCCCTGAGCCCCGCTCTGCAACGGAAATTGGCCACACGATCCTCTCCCAGCGCCGACCGAGAATCGGACGGCATTCCTAGAAGCACGAAGATACCCGGCCACTCGTTCGCCTCCGGCCCGATTGCCGGCGGGCAGCGTTCCATTCCGGATGCGGCGATCGAGGACGAAATCGGCCCAGCCCTCGAAAACGGCCAGTTTGAACTGTTTCTTCAGCCTCAGATCGACTTGCACCGCTTCACCATCGCGGGCGCGGAGGCGCTTCTGCGCTGGAGACACCCGCAACGCGGATTGCTCGCTCCCGCGCTGTTTCTGCCCGCGGCCGAGGCAAGCAACCAGATCCGCGATCTCGGGCGATGGGTTCGCCGCACCGTCTGCGAGAACTTTCAGACGTGGCGGGGCTGGATGGGCGAAAGCAGCCGAATCGCATTGAACGTCTCTCCCGCTGAGTTGCTCGACCCCCGCTTCCTGCCGGAGACCTTCTCCGCCCTGGCCGCGCACGGAATCCCGGATTCCGCAATCGAATTCGAACTGCTTGAGACCGCGGTGCTGGCCAACCCGGAAGCGGCAAACGATACGATCCAGCATCTGCGCCGCAAAGGGGTCCGCATGGCGCTCGACGATTTCGGAGTGGGCTATTCGTCGCTATCCGGCTTGCGCGACTACCCGTTCACCAAGTTGAAGATCGACCGCGGCTTTGTCCAGCACCTGACGGCGAGCCACCGCAGCCGCACGATTGTCCAATCGATGATCGAGCTTGGCAAAAGCCTGCAAATCCGGGTGAACGCCGAAGGTGTTGAGACGCCGGAGCAGCTCCAATGCCTGTTTGAGTATGGCTGCCACGAAGTGCAGGGCTATCTTTTCGCCCGGCCGATGCCCGTCGCCCGATTCCAGGAGTGGTGCACCGGATTCCAGGGCAAGCACCCGGCAAATCGCGGAATGTCAGTCGCCCAGGGCGCTGCCGGGGCCAGGCCGGGCAATGTGCTGGATTTCCCGAAAGGGCGTGGGTCCGCCCAGTTGGCTTCCCCTCGCCATCCCGCCTGACCTGGTTTAGGAGGCTGAGCCCGGCCTTGCAACAGCCGCCTTGCCCAACCCCGGCCGTTTACGAATCGGCCGTTCACCAAACTACCGGTAATCCGGTCGGTCAAGTAAAATCGGTAGGAGCGTACCTGCGATGCCCTACCGAGCCCTAAGACACACGAACGGCGCCATTTTGCGAACACACCTCGGGGAAATCCCCCTGGTGGCCCGCGGAAAGGTCCGGGACATTTACGATCTGGACGATCACCTGCTGCTCGTCACTACCGACCGCCTCTCGGCCTTCGATTGCGTTCTGCCTACGCCCATCCCGGATAAAGGCCGCGTGCTCAATCAAATGTCCGTCTTTTGGTTCGAACGCTTCGCCGGCGTTGTGCCCAACCATTTGGTGAGCGCGGACTTCTCCGATTTTCCCGGCATTCTCCACCCGTACCGGGATCAAATTGAGGGCCGCAGCATGCTGGTCCGAAAGGCCGCGATGTTCTCCGTGGAATGTGTGGCGCGCGGCTATCTCTCGGGCTCCGGCTGGAAGGAATACCGCGCCGGCCGGAGCGTCTGCGGCATTGCGCTGCCGGCCGGTCTCGAAGAAAGCGGACGCCTGCCGGAAGCCATTTTCACCCCCGCCACCAAGGCGCAAAGCGGTCACGACATCAACGTGAGCTTCGAGGAAGCCACGCAACTGGTGCCTGCCGGCTATCTGCGGCAACTGCGGGATTTGACGCTGCGTATCTATAAGGACGCAGCCGCGCACGCGGAACGGCGTGGCATCTTGATTGCGGACACCAAGTTCGAGTTCGGCTTGATCGACGGCGAGATCGCCCTGGCGGATGAAGTGCTGACGCCCGATTCCTCCCGGTTCTGGCCGAAGGATCAATGGCGTCCGGGCGGGCCGCAAGCGTCCTATGACAAGCAATACGTCCGGGATTATCTCGAAACTCTCAGTTGGGATAAGACGGACCCCGCGCCTCCTTTGCCCGAAGAGGTGGCCCGGAAGACCAGTGAGAAATACCGGGAAGCATTTCGCCTCCTTACAGGAGCGGCGCTGTAGCGCGGAGCGGCGATGGAGTGGATTGAGCGGCTGACATACCTGGATTTCGTTCTCCTGGCGATCCTCTGTGCCAGCGTGGCGGCAAGCCTCCTGCGCGGATTCATGCGGGAACTGGCCGGCCTTCTCGCGCTTGTGGTTGGCGTGCTGCTGGGCTTGTGGTTCCATGGTACCCTCGCCTCCGCGGTGATGCAGTATGTTCCCTCGCCGGAGATCGCGCGGATGGTGGCTTTCGGCTTGATCTTCTTCGGCGTGGTGATCCTCGGCGGCTTCGTGGGAAGCGTGGCGGCAAAGGCGCTGCAAATTACCGGTTTGAGCCTGTTTGACCGCGTGGCGGGTGGATTCTTTGGCCTCGTGAAAGGCTGCCTGTTCTGCGCGGTGATCCTGCTTGTGCTGCTTGCCTTCAGCCCCGGCGGGCCGCCGACTGCGTTGGGCAAGTCCATGGTGGCCCCGTATGTGATGTGGAGCGCCGATCTTCTGGCGGCGTTGGCGCCCGCCGAGGTGAAGCAATCGGTATCGCGCAATGCGCAGGCCATCGAAACCGCCTGGGGAGAGCACGTTCCAGACCTGGTCTGGCCGGAGAGTGGCACGCCAAACGCGACCGACGAAGCGCCCGCCGCGCCGCGCAAACGACCGGCGCGAAAGCCATGACCCGAGCCGAATCGCCCCCGCGACACCGAAGAATAGAAAGGATCAACCCCCGATCGTGAACGGCAATTCGAACCCCTGCAAACTCGTTGTATTCGACCTGGACGGAACGCTGATCGATTCCACGATGGATCTCGTGGCTTCCGTGAACGCGACGCGCCGCCATTATTCGCTCGACGATCTGGACACCAGGACGGTGGAATCCTACGTCGGCAACGGCGTGGCCGCGCTGATCCGGCGAGCCATGGGAGACGGGTTCGGGGAGGACGACCTGGCGCGCGCCATCGACTATTTCATCCACTACTATCACGACCACTCCCTGGACTGCACGAAGCTCTACCCCGGCGTCCGGGAGGTTATTCGTGCGATCGCCGATGCCGGCATCCCGCAAGCCGTCCTCACGAATAAGCCGGTTCGGATCAGCAACCGGATTCTCGAAGGGCTGGACCTTGGCGATGCCTTCCTTCGGGTGTATGGCGGAAACTCTTTTGAGACGAAGAAGCCCGATCCGGAAGGGCTGCTGCGTCTGATGGGCGAGGCGGAAGTTGCGCCATCCAGCACACTCATGGTGGGCGACAGCACGGTGGATATTCAGACCGCCCGCAATGCGGGCTGCGCAAGCTGTGGAGTGACTTACGGCTTTCAGCCCGAATCTCTGGCCGACCCCGCGCCGGACTTTCTGATCGACAACTTCGCCGCCCTCCTGCCCATCGTCATGGCGAATTCGGCATCCGGCTGACGTCTGGCAGGGGCCTTCGCCTGGAGCCAGATTTCCATTTCCGTTACGCTTTGACAATGTGAAACAGGACGGAGAGAATTGTTGCCGCTCGGTGGTATATTTAAAAAATCCGTGAGGAACTGGGACTCCATCATGGCGAAGGAGCTGGTGCCCGGCGTACTGACAAGACATTCCGTTTGAGGGTCCCCAAAGCCCCTGCGTCACACGATGCGCCTGCTTCCTTCGTAGCTCGCCACAGGCATCGGAACCGTGGCTCAGAAACCGAATTCTATGTCGACACTGGACGTTACAACCCTTCTGGCCCGGTGGAGCTCCGGGGACGCCGGGGCGCTCGAACAGCTTACCCCGATCGTCTACGACGAACTGCGCCGCATCGCGCGGCGGCATCTGGCGCGCGAACGCAAAGATCATACTCTGCAAAGCACCGCTCTGGTGCATGAAGCCTACCTGCGCCTGATCGGCGGGTCCGCCAGCGAATACCACAACCGGCAGCACTTCTTCGCGGTGGCCGCTCAGGTGATCCGAAGGGTTCTGGTGGACCACGCGCGCGCGGTGAACGCGGCCAAGCGCGGCGGCGGCGCGCAGAAGATTCTGCTCGAGGATCAGCCGGAGGCCTCCTCGCCCCCGGAGAACGTAGCCGAAGTGCTGGCGCTGCACGAAGCGCTCGAACGGCTCGCGGCCTTTGACCAGCAGCAGGAGCGCATCGTCGAACTCCGCTACTTCGCGGGCCTCTCGATTGAAGAAACCGCCGAGGTCCTGGGAATCTCCGCCGCCACCGTCAAGAGAGACTGGGTGATGGCGCGGGCGTGGCTGGCCCGGGAGCTCAAGGGAGGCGGATCCGGATGAACGCCGAACGCTGGGCACGGGTAAAGCACCTCTTTCAGGAAGCCCTGGCGGTGGAACCCGAGTCTCGCGTCGCGCTCCTGGATCGCGAATGCGGCGAAGACGTTGCGCTGCGCGAGGAAGTGGACGGCCTGCTGGCATCGCACGACCACATCTCCGAATCTCCAGACTCGCTGGACGCCCCCACGCACGTGCCGCTCTTTGGTTCCGTGCTGCGCCAGGTGCGCGAGGAAGTGTCCCGCGGCGAAGCGCTCATCGGCCGGACCATCGGCCACTATCGCATTGAATCCCTCATCGGCGAAGGGGGCATGGGCTCCGTGTATCTGGGCATCCGCGACGACGCGGAGTTCAAGATGCACGTGGCCATCAAGGTGCTCAACCGCAGCTCCAGCAGCGGCGATATCGTCAACCGCTTCCGCCTGGAACGGCGCATCCTCGCCCGGCTCAACCATCCCTTCATCGCCCGGCTTTTCGATGGCGGGGTGAGCGAAGACGGATTGCTCTACTTCGTCATGGAGTATATCCCCGGCGTGCCGCTGGACGAGTATCTGCGCAGGACGAACCCCAACCTCGAAACACGGCTGCAGCTCTTCCGCGAGATCTGTTCGGCGGTCAGCTTCGCCCATCAGAACCTCGTGGTGCACAGCGACATCAAGTCCAGCAACATTCTCATCATGGAAGGCGGAATTCCGAAGCTGCTCGATTTCGGGATTTCGCAAGTGCTCGACCTGGATCACCGGGAACCGGCCAATGCGACGGAAGGCAAAGTGGCCGCGCTCACGCCGGCCTATGCGAGCCCGGAGCAGTTGCGCGGGCTTCCGCTCAGCACGGCGAGCGACATCTATTCCATGGGAGTGCTGCTCTATGAGATGATCTGCGGGCGGCAGCCTTACCGCGTCGATCGCGCCAATCCGTTCGCCATCCTGACCAAGATCGAAGGCGGCGACCCGCCGAAACTGGTGGATGTCAGTTCCCTCGCCGGCGTCGAAGCCGACCTCGACGCGATTGTCTTGAAGGCCATTCAGCCGGAGCCGAAGGACCGCTACATCACCGCCAACCAGTTCTCTCGCGACGTCGAACGCTACATCAAGCATCAGCCCGTGGGGGCATGGCCGAACAGCACCGGTTACCGCCTGCGAAAGTTTGTCCGCCGCAACCGGGTGTCGGTCGCGGTGGGTGCGTTCGCAATTCTTAGCCTGGTGGGCGGCATTCTCTTTTCGGGTTATATGGCGAACCGCGCCCATGAACAAAGGCAATTGGCGGAAGCGCGCTTCCAGGACGTGCGGCAACTCGCCAACTCCCTGATCTTCGATCTCGATGCCGATCTGGCGCAGATTCCCGGCGCTACCGGCGTCCGCCGCAAGCTGGTGGAGCGGGCGCTCGAGTATCTGGACCGGCTTGACCAGGAATCGAGAGAAGACCTTGAATTGCAGCGCGAACTGGCATCCGCCTACGAGAAACTGGGCGACGTGCAAGGCCGCCCGAATGTGGCGAACATCGGAAATTCCGCCCTGGCGCTGGAGTGCTACCGCAAGGCGCTTTCGATCCGCGAACAAGTTCGAGCGCGAAGGAATGATGTCGCCGCGCGGCAGGACATCGCATCCACATTCTCCCGGCTGAGCGCGCTGGCCAAGCTGATGGGCGACTATGAGGGCGGCCTCAAATACGACCGGGAAGCGCTCAAGATGTACCGGGAAATGCTGGCGATGGATCCGGCCAATCTTGCGTACCGCCGCAAGGTGGCGTCGGCCTACACTTCCCTCGGCGGCGGACTTTCGCAAGTGGGCGATTGGGACGGCGTGCTGGAAACCCGGCGTCAGGCCTTGCGGATGTTTGAAGAGATCCAGACCGCCGGCTCCGACGACCCGGAAGACGTTCGCGGGCTGTGCCTGGCACACCGTCGGCTGGGCGGCATTTTTCTCATGCTGAAGAATCGTCCTCAGGCGGAAAACCATTTCCGCAAGGCGCTTTCCATCGCCCACGAGATGATGCGGGAGCACCCGGAAGATTCCCGAAACGTGCAGGATCTGGCCGCGTCGGCCACCGCCCTGGGCGGCCTGCTCTATGAGACCGGCCAGTTCGGGGAAGCCATGGACCGGTACCGCGAAGCCATTGAGATCCACGAACAGATCGCCGCTTCAGACCCACTGGACGCGCGCAATCGCAGTCTGCTGGCATCGAACCTGCACCGGCTCGCGCGCGCGATGATTCGAACGAAAGACCCGCGGCCCGCGCTGCCATACCTCGTCCGGGGCCTGACGATCCGGCAGGACCTCGCCGCGGAGAACCCTTTGAACGCAGGCGGGCAGGGGGAGGTTGGAGAATCTCACATGCTGATGGGGGATTACTTCGACGTCATCGGCGAGCGGCCTCGCGCGCTGACCGCCTATCGCCGTGCCCTGGCGATCTTCGAGAACATTCAGGCGCAGGGCAAGGAGAACGCGATCCTTGAAATTGAGCGCCGGGAAACGATGCAGAAGATTCAGACGCTCGAAGCGCGCGCAAAGAAGGGTTCATAACGCGATCGTCCGGATCACTCCTCACTCGCCCTGTGCCCGGCGGCATCCACTTCCCGGAACGAAACCTTCAGAGCCTCTGGCTTCGGCAAACGCTTGCGCCAGAAGGAGGCCAGCACAGACCCGGAAATATTCATCCACGGTCCGAAAATGGCCGAGGCAAGCGCGGCGTCGGAACTCTTGAGAACGTTGATGGCGAGCGCCGAGCCCATGCCGCCGTTTTGCATGCCGACCTCGAAAGAGACGACGCGCGCATCGCGTTCGGCCAGCCCCAGCAGGCGGGCGGCCCAATAGCCCAGCAAGTAGCCAAAACCGTTGTGCAGCATGGCCGCGAGAATCAGCAGCGGCCCCACCTGCAGCAGCTTGTCTCTCGAATTGGCGGTGATGATCGCGATGATGAAACAGATGCAGGCCATCGAAACCACGGGAAGCGCGTGGTCGAGCCATTCGGCCTTTCCGCGCGTCAGCTTGTTCACGATGAGGCCGGCCAGCACCGGCGTGATGATCATCCAGAGAATGTCGAGCGCCATCGCGCTGAACTGGATGGTGACGTATTGGTCCGCAAGCGTTTTCATCAGGAGCGGCGTCATCACGGGCGCGAGCAAGGTGGTGAGTGAGGTGATGGTGACCGAGAGCGCGACATTGGCGCCCGCGATATAGGCCATCACGTTAGAGGCGATCCCGCTGGGGCAGGATCCGATCAGCACCACGCCGGCGGCGACCTCCCCTTGAAAGCCGAAGAGCTTCGCAAGGGCATAACCGAGCGAGGGCATGATGGCGAACTGCGCGGCGATCCCGATCGACACGGCCTTGGGCATCTGAAAGGCGCGCTTGAAATCGGCCAGGCTCAACTGGGTGCCCACGCCAAACATGATGATCTGAATCAGTGGTGAAATGAGACCGGTGAGCTTGTAGCCGTGCCAGGAATCAAACAGGTCCGGGTAGAACATGGAAAGAGCCACGGCGGAGAACACCCAGAGCGAGAACGCATAGGTGCGGATGTCTTTCCCGAGGTTCACCCAAATCGCCGCCACGGCCAGCGCCGCGATCACCCAGACGGACGCCGCCAGTGCCGAATTGAGAATCCAAATGCCCGCGCCGATGCCCCCGAGGAGGATCGCGCCGAATCCAAGTGCCTGCCGAAAACGCTTCATCGTGGTTCACTTCTTTCGCGCGCGGCCCAGGCGGCTGTGGCAACCCGGCGCAAGCATCGGTGTCTTTCGGGCATGCTCGCTAGACTCGCTCAACTCCAGAGGCGGTCGTGGGATCGCGCCTCGTTCCACTCGTCGGTAGGCTCGAAGAGCCCCGGTTCGCGAAGGTGCTCTTTCACCACATCGAGCACAACGTCGATGCCAAGGCCGGGGCCGGTGGGAATGTTCGCGAATCCGTTTGTGTAGAGCGGTTTGGGCACACCGCTGACCATGTCTTCCCACCAGGGAACGTCCACGGAATGATGTTCCAGCGCGACGAAGTTCTCCGTGGCGGCCGCGCAATGGAGATTCGCCATGAAACAGATGGGCGTGCCCGCGAAGTGCATGGCCATCGCCACGCCATGCTCCTGCGCCATGTCCCCAATCTTCTTGGTTTCGAGGATGCCGCCGGAACTGGCCAAATCGGGATGGATCATATCCACGGCATGCTTCCGGCACAGTTCCATGAATGGCTCTTTGAGATAGATATCCTCGCCCGTGAGAGTCGGGATATCGACCGCGTCGGTGATCTCCTTCCAGAGGTCGGCATACTGCCAGGGGATCATGTCTTCGAGCCACGCCAGGTTATGCTTCTCGAGCGCCTTGCCAAGGCGGATGCAGGAGTTGAGGCCGATGTGGCCGAAATGGTCGGCCGCAAGCGGAACCTCCATGCCCACCACGGAGCGCACCCGGCCCACATACTCCGCCATCAGTTCGATGCCCTTGTCCGTCAGCTCCATGCCGGTGAACATGTGCTGCGTCTGGTTCAGCTCGCGGCTGGTGATGCCGAGCGGGCGGCTCACCGTTCCCGGAATTTTCTCCACCAGCCCGACGCCCACATCCATCTTGAGAAAGGTGAAGCCATGATCCATGCGCCGCTTCAGCCTCTCGGCGAAAACCGCGGGGTCCGGGCTCTCCGGGGTATCGGCGTAGAGGCGGATCTTCTCGCGGAACTTGCCGCCCAGCATCTGATAGACCGGCACGTTGTAGGCCTTGCCCGCCAGGTCCCATAGCGCCATCTCCACACCGCAGACGCCGCCCGCCTGCCGGGCCGGGCCGCCGAACTGTTTGATCTTCCGGAAGAGCTTGTCGATGTTGCAGGGGTTCTCCCCCAGCAGACGGCTCTTGAGCATCAAGGCATACCGCTTGTCCGCGCCGTCCCGCACTTCGCCCCAGCCGGAAATGCCCTGGTTGGTGTCGATGCGGAGGATGGGCACTTGCATCGGCGCATCCTTGATCCAGGCCATGCGCATGTCGGTGATTTTCAGCTCCGACGGTCTGGAATTCGTGTTCGTGTTCTGCGGATACGCTTCGAGGTCCGCGCTGCCGAGGAGGGCAGCCGTCGCCGCGCCGGCACCCGCCTTGAACAAGTCGCGCCGTCCAACGAGTTTCTCGATCGCATTCTTCATCGCCCGTCTCCCGTGCAAACAAGGTATCGGTCAGTTCGCTGCGAATCTAACGCTGGCGCTTCGCCCTCTCTTGCGCGGCGAAGGCCTCAAACTCTTTGGTCATTGCCTCGCTCCACTGGGTGTCGACCTGTCCGGGCGTATACTTCCCTTCGCGCAGCATTTGATGGCTCCATTTGTCGCGCAACTGCACGTTCTCCGAAGTGGTGGCAACCTTTTCGGCAAGGTGCGGGGGAATGAAGGTGAGACCCTCGGGATCGCTCACCACGACATCCCCAGGGAGGATGGTGGTATCCCCGATGCGGATAGGCACGTTGATGCCCACCAGCATCACGTCCTTAATCACCGAGGGGTCCACGCCCTTCACGAAGGCGCGAAAGCCCTGTATCTCCTGCATGCCGGACACGTCCCGGACGGAACCGTTGACGACAAGCCCGTTCTTCGATTTTGTATAGATCGCCGTAGCCAGGTTGTCGCCCGCGAAGGTGCCATCGCGGATCTTGCCGAACATATCCACCACCAGCACGTCGCCGGGCTGCAGGGTATCGATCACCCACGAGTTCTGCCCCTTGCTCACTCGGCCCTCTTCCGCGCCTTTCCGGTTGATCATCTCGTTCATATCGGGACGCACCGGCAGGAACTGCGCCGTAACCACACGGCCCACCATGCGCTCCGCGTTCGGGTTCACCAGTTGCCAGTTGCCTTCGAACTGGTAGTGGTAGCCCTCGCCACGCAGCACTCCCCAGGCTTCTTCGGCCGTTGCGGTCTTGAGGCGGGCGAGGATCTCGTCCGGCACAAGGGGACGTCCGTCGTCGGCGCGCGCGCCGGTCCACTTGTGCGTCACCGCGATGCGTTTCTCCTTGTCGTAGGTTCCCAACTGCGCGAACGCGGCGTTCGCTCCAAGGCTCAGCAAAGCCAGTACGATCGCGAACCGGCATCGTGGATTTCGGGAAGACAGTTCTCGCATTTGGGTTCTTCCTCCAGGGCAGAGTCTGACGACGACTCACGATGATTCTATACCACCATTCGCCGCCGCGAATGCGGAATCGTGAAGGTTTGCCGAGAGAGAGGATCTCAGTCGTCCTCGTCGGTCCAATCCCTCTTCTTCTTGCGCTTGCGGTCCCCGTCGATGAGGTCCGAAATAAAGGTGGGCGGAGCGAGCAGGAGCGCCGTGATCACAAGCAGGAACGTGAACCAGACAATCATCCAGATTGTGGCGCTGTCCATCGGAAATCCTCTAGCCTCGCTTCTTCATTCCCTCTGGTGGGTTCTCGCCCGTTCCCTCGTAGCCGGGGCGAGGAGGCGCGGCGGCCAGGACAGCGCGCGTTCGGGGATCGAAGGCGAAGGCTTTGCCTTGCCGGTAGGAATCCACGCCCAGGCGGATCGCCGTCATGATCTCAAGAGCAAGGTCTTCGTTCAGCACCGTGCGCTTGCGGCTGCGCATGCAATCGAAGAAGTTGCTGTGATGCAGCACCGCCATTCCAGGGCCGTCATCGACAGGATGCAGTTTCCCCGCGGTCGCCGCGGCGCTGTCGGCACCGGCATAGAGCGGCTCCGCGAGCACGCGCACGCCCTCCCGTTCGAACGTGATCGTTCCCTTGTTGCCGTAAACTGCCGGCGGCAGGTAGCGGTTGCCCGCTTCATTCGCCATCGACGAGGCTGCGGTGATGTAGAAGTCCGGGTATTCGATCGTGGTGGCGTAGGTATCTGGAACTTCACGGTCCTTGAACCGATAGATGCCGCCCGACGCATTCACGCGCGTTGGATACTGCGGGCCCATGATGAACAGCAGAGGGCCCACCCGGTGATAGAACAAGTCCGTCGCGATTCCGCCGGAGTAATCCCAATACTTCCGCCAGCGAAAATAGCGCTCCGCGCTGAAGGGCCTTTGCGGGGCGGAACCGAGCCAGCGCTGCCAGTCGATCGTCCGCGGGCTGGCTTCTTCGTCGATGTAATAGTTCCACTCGCCGGTGAGACTGTTGCGGCAATAGGTGGTCTGCGCCCAAAGCGGCGTTCCGATTTCGCCCGCGTTCACGAGATCCCGCGCGGCGTGATAGCGGCGGTCGGAAAGATGCTGGCTGCCCACCTGAAGCACGCGCTTGTACTGCTTCACCGCGGCGGTGGTGTCCCGCGCTTCTTCAATCGTGAGGGTGTACGGCTTCTCAAGATAGACGTCGCGGCCGGTGGCCATGCAATCGATCGCCATCTGCGCGTGCCAATGGTCCGGCGTGGCAATCAGGACCGCATCGATATCGCTGCGTTCGAGCATCTTCCGGTAATCGACATAGCCGTCCGCCTCCTTGAGCGAGCAGAGCGAGAGCGCACGGCCGAGGCAGCGGGAATACACGTCCGCCATCGCCACCAATTCGATGTCCTTGACGGATGCCGCCCTGGGAACCAGCATTCTCAGGTGGGAAGTGCCCTTCCCTCCAGTCCCGATGGCGGCCACGCGGATGCGGTCGTTCGCCCCCAGGACGCGGGCGGCGCTTCGGGCGCTGACAGCCGGCTTCAGCGACGGCGCGGCCTGGGCGCTTCCGGCTGCCAACCCGGCGGAAGCCGAAAGAAAGACGCGTCGCGTAGCACCCGGCTTCCTGGCGCCTTCCGGTGCCGTCCGGACCCGCGGGGCTCCGTTTGAAAGACCTTCTGCATCAGACACGTCAACCTCCGCGCCACGATTCAACCGGGCGTAGGCCAATCGTATCAAGTTTTCCGAGTGGATCTCGCTCTAGCCAGCCTCCAGCAGAACGCCTGCAGCCGCGCGCCTCCGCGAGTCTGTGATCCACAGTTCCGCGCACAGCGGTGAGTGATTAGGCGGGTTCTGCCTTCCGTTCAGGTTGAATCAGGGCATGGGTCGAAGTTGCATGTTTTCGGTGCGGATAGTTCCAGTTGGGCGAATCATCAACACACACCGTGTTCTAGGTTCTCGTGAGCCGCGATGCCTTTCTCCAGACAAGCAATGTTGGCCGGCTTCAAGATCGGCTTGCATAGTCGGGAACGCGAACCGGACTGCCGAGGCAGTGGGCCATCTGTGCACCCGGTTCGACATAACCGCCAACCGCTGATACGACGCCTTGATGGCAAACGCTGGCGCTAGAGCACTCTCCCAGCCACTTTCAGCGCATGGCCGATCTTTCTTCCTGCATCCTCGCTGTAGTGGACGGTGACGTGCTCGCCTTCCTTGGCATCCTTGCCCGCTGCATCCGCGAAGCGCACGACGCCGTGTTCGGTATCGACGGCGGCATCTTTCGCCACGTGATAGGTATCTTCCGTGCCGCGCTCGGTCTTAACGGTGACGGTGCCAGCCGCCTTGTCGACGCCCGTGATGACCCCGTTGGCTGCGTGCAGCGAATCCCGGCCGAACCGGTCAACGCCCACTGCCGTCTTCTCCGCACCCTCGCCCGTGTAGCGAACCACGACGCGCGAGCCCTCTCTCCCGGCGAGCAGCGTTGCGCGGCCCGCTTTCTCCGTTTCGCGGCCCGCCGCGTCGAGGGACCGGACGACCGTTCGGTCCGTATACTTCACGGCTTCCTCCGTGCCATCCGCCGTCTTGACAACGATCGTCTTCGTGTCTCTCTCTACCTTCTTCAGTTCGCCGGCAAGCACATGTTCCGCGCGGTGAGTTCGGCTCTGCGTCTTGATGGCGGCAGCGCCTTGCACAAACGTGAGATTGGCGATTGCAAGCACGCCAATCCAAAGAAACTGTCTGGTATCCATGGACCTCCCTCCACTATCAAATGGAGGATCAAGATCCACTTTGCGTTGTTTCGCGCCCGTTTCATGAAGAATTTTGAGGGCTATCGCCGCCACCGCGAATTGCCTAGCGGGTCTGGACCTTGCGATCCGCAATTGGGTAGTCCGGGGACGGCACGAAGGCTTCTTCCATCAGTTCGGCCATTTCCTTGAGCAGTTGCGGATGCTGGCTGGCAACGTTCGACGTTTCCGCTCGATCCACCGAAAGATCGTACAGTTCGATGGGGTTTTGGGACCCGTTCCGGACTGCCTTCCAGTTGCCTTTTCGCACGGCCTGGGAGAACCGTTCCCGGCCGTGGCCATAGTCCCAGTAAAGATACTCATGCTGCTTTCTGGGATTGCCCAGGAGCACGGGCACCAGAGAGATGCCATCCGTGGCCGCCGGCACGGGCAGCCCTGCCAGTTCCGCCGCGGTGGGAAGGAAGTCCCAGAATGCGCAGACTTCGCCCGACACGGCGCCGGGGGCGATCGTCCCTTTCCACTGCGCCAGCAGCGGCACTCGGATGCCGCCTTCGTAGAGATCCCGCTTTGTGCCTCTTCTGCCATCCGCGCTGTTGAAGTAGGCGGGCCGATGCAGCCGTTCTGCTGAGGGTCCGTTGTCGCTGGCGAACAGAACGAGCGTCTGGCGTTCGATGCTCAGACGCTGCAGTTGGCTGAGAATCTGCCCCACCTGATCGTCAAGAAGGGCCACCATGGCCGCGTAGTTCCTCTCGACCCGCGGCCAATCCCGGCTGGAGTAACGCTCGTCGGACGGAACATCCTGAGACATTGGCGAATCCTTCGGGTAATCCGACCAGTGGGGCAAGGTGGGCGCGTAGTAGAGGAAGAAGGGCCGTTGCGCGTTCTCTTCCACGAACCGCGTCGCGTGGGAAAAAATGGTGTGCGCGGAGTACGACGCGCGCCGGTTCGCGCGGTTGCCCGGCTGGAGCACTTCCCGATCATTGTGCCAGAGAAACTCAGGGTAGTAGTTGTGCGCGTGGTCCTGGTCCAGGTAGCCGAAAAACTCGTCGAAGCCCTGCATGTTGGGAAGTCCCCAGGTGCCGGGTTCGCCGAGACCCCACTTGCCGAATGCGCCGGTGCGGTAGCCCGCTTGCTTCAGCAGTTCGCCCGCGGTGAAATCATCCGGCCGCAGGAACACGCCGTGAGGGATGTTATCGCGCACGCGGCCGTGCCCATTGTGCAGCCCCGTCATGAGGCAGCAGCGTGACGGCGCGCACACGGTGGATCCGGCATAGGCCTCGGTAAACCGCAGGCCGGCAGCCGCGATCCGGTCGATGTTGGGAGTCTGGATCCGGGCTTGGCCGTAGCAGCCGAGATCGCCCGGACCAAGATCGTCGGCGAGAATCACGATGATATTGGGCCGGAACCGTGCGACATCGGACTGGGCGGCGGGAAGCACCGCCGCAGCGGTGCCGGCGAGGGTCCCGGCGGTGGCGCTGGCGAGAAATGCGCGGCGAGACCAGCGGCTCGCGTCATCGCGCTGAGGTCGGTTGTACGGTGGAGACGGCATCGTCGGGTATCGGGAAGAGAATTCGGGCTGTTCGGCACTGCCCAGCTTATCGCAGATACCGTCTGGCACTCGGGATTTCGGCGCGCGTTGGGGATGGCATTCAATTTGCGAATTGGAAGGCTCCCATCGCCGGAGCGCAATGCGGGATCCGTGATCGATTTCGCCGAGCGCCGACCCGTCGCTGCGGGCACCACTGTCCGGGTTCATGGAGAATGCTTGTTTCCTCATGTCGGTGTCATCCGCCGATGCATCCCGTTGCGTTTGACGGGTTTCCATCGTGTATGGGAACGCAGCGAATTGTCCGGATGCGATTCGGACGATGCGGAGGATGCTTCGAAATGCGGTGTTGCCTTGGCCGGATGCCTGGAACGGCGCCTGGCTGGCGCGGGCGTGACGGTCTTCCCCCTTCTCTAGGGGCTTGTGCGAGAACTTGTCCTGCACGGTTCCCTTCCCCGAGATCGAGAGGAAGTTCTCCCCGCGTTCTGATTGTCTTGTCCGGATTGGCGCAGCCAAAACGAACCATGAACCTGCGGCGCGGGGATTCCCGCGAGCATGAACTTCGCGCGATCAGGCTGTTCTGGGCCGCAAGAGTGCCGCAAGAAACTTGGGTCCGTCTGTCACCGGGGGAAAGACATTGCGGATTTCGGTATCCGTGTCTCCCCGCCGGTCATAAGCGAGTTATCCCCGCCGGTGGGGGAAAGACATTGCGGATTTCGGTATCCGTGTCTCCCTCAGCTAGCCCATCGGGCGATCCATTCCCTGGCGATGCGACGGGGGAATGCGGTGTATCCGTCAGAAAGCAGCCCCAGAGAGCCCATCGGGCGTCATTGGCCAGCCGTGGGCGTAAGCCCAGGGGAACGCACGCAAGCCCAAACATTCCAGCCTCGCGCAGCGAGTCCATGGAGCATCCGCCCCGCTTGGCGGTGCGACTTCCCGGCGGCCACGCCCACGGCACCCGGATTCACACCGAGTGCCCGACGACCTCGCAAGCCCGCCGATGGCTTCGTTCCGTAATTTCGTGCCACCGAGGCCGGAACGGCTCTCCGGCATCCACTCGCCCAACAGGCTCAAGTGCCCGGGTGCCGCTTCCGTTCTCCACCATGACCCGACCTGCCACTCGCCAGTCCCGCTTCGCCCGACTGCCGAATTCCGCACCAAGAACGGCTTCCCGTTACGCCCGGTCACCGAACCGGCGAATTTCTTGTCATCCCGTAACCAGCCCGGATTCAACGCCTTGCGCGCTCCTCCACACTACGCCACCCGTCCCATAGTTCGAATTCCGCCCCGCCAACCGGATAATCCAAGTGCCGGGGAGAACTGCGTCCTCGCCGCCCATTCGCGCTGCGCGTCCGATGGGCTTCTTGAAAACCGAACAAACAGCCAAGGCGCATCGTCGAACCGTCCCGGTCATCTCGCGCTATGATCGTCAGCGGCCCCAGCAATACGCAACAATCGGCGATGATCAGCGAGCCGGATTGTCCGGATCCCATCCGGACAATCCGGACAATCCAAACATCTCTAGAATCGGCGCAACCGATTACGCATCAATCACTTGCAACAGCTCTGCCTCATTTCGAACAGACCGCGATTTTTCGTATTTCCGGACAATAGCCCCACAGCGGCCTGGGCCCGAAGTGCGGCGGTGTCCCGAGACTTCCGCGGGGCTTCGTCCTTCGCGGAGGGTTCAGGGTTCGTCGGCAAAATGGAGCTTGCTCTTTCCTTCCCAGCCTCGGTCGATGCCGACGACTTTCCATGCGGAGGGGTCGCGGCGGATGGTGACGTGGATGTCTTTTTCCGCGTTGTCGCCCACCAGACGGGCGACGAAGTAGCTGCCTGCGGGAGCGGATTGCGCGGCGGTGGGCAGGGTTAGGCCGCTTGAGCCGGCCAGGGGCACGGTCGCGCCGCTCTGGTTGTCGAAGGTGGACCATGCGGCCTGGTATGCGCGGGCGGAATAGAGGCCGTGCTTCGCTCCCAGATCGTCGAAGGCCAGCGCGCCGCCCTCAACCCGGAAGCGGTCGAGAGGCAGCACTTTCGCGAAGAAGGCCTTCCCGATCTTGTTTCGGCGCTGAATGAGGCACTCCACCACCCAATCCCGCGCGGCCGCATCGGAGTATTCTCCCGTATCGACCGCCCAGCGGATCTGATCGTCGTTGATGGCCATCACCTGCTTCGCGGCCCAGAAGGTATCGTCGGGCAGGGCGTTATGGAACGCGGGGTTGATGTACTCCGGCCGCCAGGTTTCCGGGTTGAAGGTCTTCCATTCGAAGAGGCCCACCGAGGGGTAGCGCGGATACTTCGCGCGCGCCCATTGGGGGACGTTGAGCCCGAAGGTGAAGACCTGCGCGGCCACCTGATCCCAACTGAAGAGGTAGTTTCCGCTGCGGGGGCTGTTGGGGCGCTCGCTTGCGCTGCCAAGCGTGGAACCAAAATCGATGAGGTAGTGGCGGATGAACTGAATGCCGTTCTCGCTCACCAGGGAATCGTGGGTATTGAGGTCGCGCGAATCGTCGTGGCCCAGCCAGGCGCAGGAGACCCAGAGGCCCCGCTGATCCCGGCGGTGCTCGTGGGGGTCGACATCGTTCGGGTCGTCGCGGCGCGTGCCGAAGTAGCGGTGCGGACCCATGGGCTTGCCCGGAATGTAATAGCTGGCGCTGCCGCGGTAGCGCCCATCCGGGAGCCGGGGCACTTTCAGCAGGATCGAGGTGACGTCCCGGGAGTTCATTCCGCGCGATTTGCCATCCGGCCCTTTCAGCTTCGCCTTCGGATCCACCACCAACTGTTCCCGGTGGAAATGAACGATGTAGTTCTCCGGCACGAAATACCCTAGGGCATAGAAAAGCTTGGAGCCGATGGTATCGGCCGCGGTGGCCATCTCGCTGTGATTGAGCGGATCGAATTTCAGCAGATAAGTGTGCCCGGCCTCATCGCGGATGGTGAAGCCCGGCGTAACGCCTTCGTTCTTGGCGGCGATGACATTCCACTTGCCGCTGGGAGACGGTGCGCGCCGATTGCCGGGCCCGGCCTGGATCTGCTCCTTCGACATCGGCTGGTAGTAATTGCGGTTCTCATACCAGGTGCTCGCCGGAACTTCGCCCAGCGTATTGACGGCCCGCGCCCGGTAGTAGACCGGCTTGTCGCCCCCTTTGGGTTTGCGTCCGTTGAGCTGGCCGGGAGGGGCGAGCGGGTAAACCAGAAACTCGTAGTAATCGCTCAGCTTCCGGAAGATCGCGGAATCAACGTTCCGTGGTGCGGGATACGTCCAGATGGGATCGTCGGGATAGAACTTCCGCGCAGTCAGGTTGGCGGAAAGCGGAAAGGCCAGGGCGATCGCGGCCAGGGCAGCCGCGAAGATCATCGCGCGGCGGCGGACCCGATGAGGAAGCTTGTCATTCATACTTTCCGACTCCCCCCTACTGAATCACCAGGCTGCTGGAGGTGCGCTGAAGCGCGGGAGCAAAGGCGTCTCCAAACGCAAACCAGACTTGATATCCCTCATGGCTGAAGCCGACATCCAGACGGATGAACGTGTTGTTGCGGGCGTTGAAGCGCATGCCGACGCCCACCGCCGACTCCAGATCGTGGAAATCGAACTCATTGTGATGGCCGAACACTTTGCCGGCGTCGGCGAAGAGGGCCATGTCCATTCCGCTGAAAACTTCCCAGCGCCACTCCGCGTTCATCAGCAGGCTGTTGTCGCCATAAAAGCGGAAGGGACGGTAGCCCCGAAGATCGCTGTTGCCGCCGAGAACGCTCTGCAAATAGAACGGCACCTGCTGCCCATCGGCGACGAAGGAGTGGTTCGTTCGCGCACGCAGCGCAATGACGCGCCTCTTATTAAACAACGGAAAATACTGCTGCAAGTCCACCGTCAGACGGCTAAAATCGAAGCGCTTCAGTTCCCGATCCCGATAGACGTTGTATTGCACCGTGTAACTGCCCCCGCTGCGCGGCCCGCCGGGGTTATCGCGGTAATCGATCTGCCCGTACGCGCCGTAGCGAAAGGCGTTCGACTGCGCGTCGATGCCGTGGGTGACCGCCGGGGAATACTGCCGATCGGCGGAGATGATCCCGTCTTCCGAGCCGGGCCCCGTGTTGACGAAGAGATAGCCGACGGACCCGCCGAACTTGACGGCGCGGATGGGCTTGAAGGTGAGCGTCGTATCGATGGCCGTATCCTCTAACCGGTAGTCGCTGCGGCCGGTCTTTTCGGACCCCGGGCCCGGCCCGTAGTAATCGAGACTCGGGTAGTTATGATGCACGGCCTGGAAGTTCCACTCGAGCTTCTCGCCGGCAAGCCGGGGGGCGGTGAGTTCGAGGTCGAATTTTCGCGCGCTGGAGAAAGATATCTGCGCGGCCGCCCGAACGACAAATCCGCCCTTCGCGAGATCGTCTCTGAAATACTCCGGGCCGAGCGCCATCCCGGCTCCGGGCGCAAGGCCGCCAAACTTCACGCGAAAACCGGCGAACCCGTTGGTGAGCCGGTCGAGAATCCGGTCGTCCTTCACGCGAGAGAGGACATTCTCCCATTTGTTGGGTGTGTCGGGCTGAAGGGATTCCGCCTTCCGGTCCCGCTCCGCCTGGATGACGGCTTCCCTGGTTTCCGGTTCGCCCGTCTGCTGGGCCGCGGCGGGGAGCAGCAGGGCGATGCCGATCCCGAGCGTGAAACAGAAGCGGAAGGCGCTCCACATTGGGAGAATCGTGGTCGGGAGATAGCTCATATACGTCCAGACGGGAATTGGATCTCGCCGGGCGACCGGGGACGCCATGCGCTTGCGGCAATACCTATGCTGGCGCAACCGCCGTTCTTCGGCAACCGGAATCGCGCGGGCCCCGTTCGAAGGGCTTGCGGCGGCCTCATGCGTTGCGCGGTTCCGCTGGCCCAGTTCCAGATTCGCCGCGCTGCTTGGAGAGCCGCTCCAGGTTGACGATGATCGATTGATTCGAGCGACGCAAGTCGTCCAGGATCTCTTTCCGCGACCGAGGGGCCAGCTTGCGGGCCGCGTCCGGCGCCTCCTGGTCAAGGAACGGCCATAGCCGCACCCGGATGTTGGGCGGAAGCACGCTTTCCAGATATTCAAGCGCAGTTCCGCGCAAATGTGGGTCATTGGTATGCAGCCCCTTGAACGCGATCTGAAGGGGTTCGCGAGGCAGGACGATCGAAAGCAGGGTGAAGACGTGCTCCAGCCCCTTGCCGGTGCGGTCTTTCAGCACTTCGTCAAAGCTGAGGTCTTCTTCGGAATCCTCCACTCGTTCGAGAAGCCGGTAGCTGCTCCAAACCGTTTTGCTGACATAGAACTCCCGCTCCACCGCGCGGAGGATGCGGTTCTTATCGAACATCAGGGCGGGGTTGGCGCTGGTGATGGCGTAGAGGGCTTTGCCGCAGCGAAAGCGCACTTCGAAGCGCTGATCGCGCAGGCCCTCAATCAGCGCTTCGACGGAAAGCTGCGAGGGGCAATTTCGGAGAATTCGCGGAATCCGCCGGCGGATGGAGAACTCTTCATCGGAATTGAGCAGGGCGTCGGCGAGCTGGCCTTCGCGGGGGCAGGCGGCCTTGCGCAACTGGCGAATGACGAGTTCGGCAACCTCGTCCCAGGCCAGAAGACGGATCAGGAACGGGACAAGCTCGGCTTCGATGGGCGCGCGGTCCAGCAGCGCTTCCCGGACCAGCGCATAATCCGAGGAGCGCAGGGCGGCGATGCGGCGCAGCAGCGGATCGTCCGTGTGGCCTCCCGCGCCGGCGCCAATGGAAACGGTTATGGCATTCTCCCGTCCCGCGGGCGGGGGCGCCAGTTCCTCCGTGGGGATGAGCTGCCTCGAAGGGTGTTCCGCCAGCCCGGATGGCGCGGGCAGACGCAAGGTCATCGCGGCAATGGAGCCGAGGACGATGCTGTCCGCGCTGAAGTTCGGCAGGGCGTCCCGCTCTTCCACCTCGCGGGCCCTCGAAATCAAGCTGGTCTCCAGCGCTCCCACGTAGAGCCGCCCTAGGCGGAAGGTGATGAAGCAGGCGGCCACGCTCAGCAGGCAGCCGATGGTGAGCAGGCCCGCCGGGCCGCCGGTAAGCCCGGCCAGCAGCAGGCCCTGCACGAGAAAGCCACCGGCGGCTTCGCCAAGGCGATCCGCCCCCACGTCAATGATCGTCTTGGTGGCGCGCTTCTCCTGGTTGCGGACCGGCGTGTAGCAGATCTCGTAGCCGGAGCGATAGATGGATCCGCGCGTCACCGATTCCGATCCTCGAAGCCCAACCAGCCCGCCGAGGCCGGGGATCGTGACGTAGCTTAGGACGCCCAGGAAATAGGAGGCCGGCAAGGCAAACAGACTGCGCGTGAGGCCCAGGCGCTCAAAGAACCACTGGGCGACGAAGGTCTGCATCAGGAAGGTGACCAGGCCGCTGAATGCGTAGTACAGGGCGAAGAACGAAACCAGGCTGTCGCCGCGCCCGACGGCTTCCGTGACGCCAGACTTGAACACATAATCCAGCAGGTTCGCGCTCATCGTCACGAAAAAGACGAGGGACGCGAGCGTGAACAAATAGCGGTTCCTCTTGAGGATGCGCAAGCCGGCCGCAATATCGGGAGCCACGGCCGGCGTTTGCGCGGGACGCGAGCGCATGGGGATGCTGAGATGCCGAATCAGAAGGAAAGCGCAAAACTGGAGCGCACCCTGAAAGGGCAGAAGCACGGAAGGCCCGAAGAAGCCGGCGAACTGGTCCGCGATCATGCCGCTGGCAAGCCCGCCGAAGGTTCCCCCGGCGGCCACGCGGCCGAACAGCCGCTTCGCCTCTCGCGGGTCAAATCGCTCATTGAGCAGCGACCAATAGGAGGAAAGCAGAATCGCGTTCGGCCCGATCATATAGAGGTAGAAGAGGACCGAGGAAACGCGCGGATAGACAAAGTAAATCCCCCAGAGAACGAACTGCAGGACGGACGCGCCAAACAGGGCCCAGGGCACGAGCACCGCGGGGGATTTCGTGGCAAGGCGGCGAGACCACAGCAGCACCAACAGCAGGGAAGTGCCCGCCGCGAAGATGGTCATTCGCGGGAGGGATTCGACGGAGAAGTTGAGCAGGAAGAGCGAATCGCGCGCGGCCTTGCCGCTGATGAAATGGGCCATCAGGAAGACCGCGCCGAAGACGGCGATCCAAGGCGCGCGGTCTGGATTCTCCTGGCGACTGCTCATACCGTGGCGAT
>JBDIBK010000038.1:0-30279 GCA_039812845.1 Bryobacterales bacterium | reverse complement strand
GCGGCATGCCCCAGCATCGGCCGATTCTCCGGAAAATGCTCCGCCAGAATCGCGGCAAACGCGGGTGCGAGCAAGGCGGATTCCACCGTATGTTGGCTTCCGAAATCGAGCACGACGCCGCGCAGGCTGGGGTTGCGCTGGAAGCGGGTGGCGAACGCCGCGAAGCGGGCCAGGATGCTCTCTTTCTGTTCCAGGAGGGAACGGGCGGGATCAACGTCTCGGGGCAAGGGATAGTTGGCCACCCAGGCGAGTTGCGTGGAGGCCAAAAGGCTCAGAAAGATATGGTCGCCGTCTTCGGGGGGAGCGCCCTCCGTGATCACGGCCGTTCCGCCGCTTGCTTTCAGCAGGGGCAGGTCCCGCGCCATCGCGCACAGCGGCGGCAGCGTATTGGGCCAGGAGGAATCCGGCAAGACATAGCGGATTCCTTTCAAGGGCGCTTCGTCCAGGAGGCGCGTGGCCGCGGGCGTGGCGGCGGGCGCGGACGCCCCCAGCAGAAGCACCAGGATTCCCGTCAGCACACGCCACGGGAAGCGTTCTCGGAACCGCATGCGCAACCCTCCTAGGAAAGAAGTGGCCCGGAGATGCGAAAATTCTCACGCAAAATGAAATGCTGGAGCCGACCTTGCTGTCCGCAATCGCCAGGCGGGCCGAATCCAGATTGGCGCTGCGAACCTGGTTGAACAAACCGTTGACGCCCCCCCCCCGACTGTGATATATGATCCGGCAGGGAGCGAAAAATCCGATGTGCATGCGTCGCTGGATTTTCTCTGTCCTGGCCGCTGTGTGTATCGTCGCCGTGCAAGCGGAGACCACCGGCAGGCTTACCCCGGTATCCCAGCAAAACGTCCTTAATTTGCTGCCCGCAGGTCTTCGCACGCCGGAGCAACGGGTGCTGGATGTCGCCGTCGCGGGCGATGATCTCTACTTCCTGGTAGGGCTTCCCGCCGCCCGGCCCGAGAGCGCCGGAGTGCTCCTCCGCCTGGGGAGCGACGGCACCCCAAGCACCAAGCTGCTGCCTCCGGGAGAGGTCCGCAGCCTGAGTGTCGATGCGGAATCAAGTGTGCTCGCATTGATCCTGCCCGCGCGAAGAGGCGCGGACGCGCAAATCGTTCGCTGCCACCCGTCGCTCCTCTCCTGCTCCGCCACCCCCTTCGCGGATGGCGGCCGCCAGATTTGGGCGCGCCGGTCCAGCGCCGGCCATGTGGTGGATCTTTCCTTCGACGGAGCGTTATACGTCGATGGAACGAGCCTCCTCGCCGCCCCGCGCGCCTTACCGGCACCGCCCGAGCCAACCCGGCTGCTTTCTACTCCGGGCGATCCGCGCGTCGTCCTCCTCAATCAAGCTTCGGGTGCGCTTTCCGTCATTGACCCCGCGCAACCGTCTCAACTGCAATCCGCGAACATCCACGGCACTGCGATCGATGCGGCCAAGGAACGGGATCGCGGCATGAGGGCCAGCTTGCCGGCGCAACCGGGTTCCGGCGGTTTGACGATTTACGCCGCCACGCTGGGCGAGGGCGGGAAGTTGTTCACGGCGCTGAGCCCCTACAACGTATACGACGGCGCGCTGATCCTCGAAACGTCGCTCGACGGCACCGCGCAACGGACGATCCGCTGCACCCTGCCCGGAGAGGGCATGGACAAGGCAGCCATCAGCCCGGCTCACATCGCCGTCGGCGGCAATAAGCTGATTCTGGTCTCCGGAAATGGAGAGATGCTGACGTACCCTCTGTGAACTCCGGTACGGATTGCGGGAAGCGGGATCGGAGAGCCTCCCCGGAGCCGGATTGCGGGCGCTGTTTCCGTCGAGGGGCGGGGTTTTGAAAATACGGCTACCCGCAACCGGTGAAATGCGTCTATCATCTAGGAGTAGGGATAGGAATGCGTTTCCGGGCCATATTTGCGGCGATGCTTGTGCTCCTCACCAGCGTGTTGGGGGTCTGCCCGGCGTGTGACCGTGCGCATCTTGCGGATTCCGCTTCCCCATCCATGAGCCAGTCGGCGCACGAGCACGCGTGCTGCGACCATACGCAGGCTTCCGAAAGCGGTCTGCATCCCAAGTCCGCTCCCGATTCAAAGGTGCCCACCGATGGCTGTGCGCACGAAACGGCCAGCCTGATGCTTGAGGCTGCATCTCCGCACAACGCGGTGGCGCACAGTGTCTTGGCGGACGTGCCGTTCGCGCACACCGTTGTTGCCGAGTTCGTTCCCGTTGCGGCGGCAGCGGAATGGCATGCCGCCATTGACCCGGATCCCCCACCGCTTCACGCTCTGCCCATCCGTATCTAGTTTCTTCCCTCCCCATCCGGCCGCCTGCCAACGCGCCTGAGTGCCCATGCGCTCAAGCGCCGTGCGCCCAAATGCCTGTACGGCAGCGCAGCCGTCCGCTCCCGGGAACCCGGGTTCCGCGACCTTGCTCTCCCTTGCCCGTTCACTGCGGGCTCAATTCGGAATGAGGATTTCTTATGGGAAGAATCGCTTCCTTGCTCTTTGCGCTGCTGTTCGCGGCGGCGTGCGCGTCCGCCGGAGAGGGCGCGCATTGGCGGGATTTCGTCGGGGAACTTGAAGCCCACAACCCTTCTCTGGAAGCGGCGCAGAAGACGCTTGAAGCCATGCGCCAGCGCGCGCCCCAGGCGGGCAGCCTGCCGGACCCGATGGTGGGCATCAGCTACGTCAGCATGCCGACGCCGCTCCCGTTTCAGGGTGTGGGCAGCGACTCTATGGCCACGGCCGGGCTGATGGTTTCGCAGCAGTTCCCCGCGCGGGGCGTGCGCAAGCTCCGCTACCAGATCGCCAGGACCGAGGCGGAGGCGGAGCGGGGCACCTACGAACAGGTGTGGAACACGCTGTTGGGCGAACTGCAGCGGGCCTGGGTGGAATACCGCTACGCCTTCGACGCGCTCGAACTGCTCAAGGAAAACGAACGGCTGCTGGGCGAGGTGCTGCGCGCCTCCGAGGCCCGCTACGCGGTGGGCGAGGGGAGCCAGCGGGATTTGCTGCAGGCGCAAACGCAACTGAGCCTGCTCGCCACGAAGCGCGAACGGCTGGAACAGGGGAAGCGCGTGGCGGCGGCGAAAGTGAACGCGCTGCTCGGCCGCGAACCGTTCGCGGCTCTGGCTCCACCGGGCGAGGCAGGCCCCGCGACACCCCCGGCCGACATCGAGGCGATTCTCGAAGCGCTGCCGGATACATCGCCGCTGCTTGCGCGGGCGGAGAAACGGATCGAGGCGAGCGGCCTGGGCGTGAACCTGGCGCGGAAGAGCTATCAGCCGGAGACGAAGCTTTCCGGCACCTACATGAACCGGGGCACGATGATGCCCATGTGGGAGGTGTCGCTTGAATTCAGCGTTCCCGCGTGGTTCCGCACGAAGCAGCGGCCGGAGGTGGCGGAGCGAACCTTCGAACTGGCGGCCGCGCGGCGCGAATACGAGGCGACGCTGCGGGACTTGGGCTATCAGGTGCGCGAGCAGTTCGAGACGGCACGGACGGCCCAGCGGCTGATGGAGATTTACGACGACACGGTGATTCCGCAGGCGCGGCTGGCGCTCGAATCTTCGATGAACGGCTATGAAGCCGGCCAAGCGGACTTTCTCAACGTGCTCAGCGGGTTCGTGACGCTGGTGGATTACCGGATGGCGAAGCTCGACGAGCGGCGCAACCTCGAACTGGCCGTCAGCCGGATCGGCGAACTCTCGGGAAAGGAATTGCTGCCATGAAGGCGTGGAAGATCGTGCTTTTTGCCCTTGTCCTGGGGCTTGGATTCGTCGGCGGTTATGGCTACGGACGGTGGTATGGCCCAACGGGCGCTCCGGAAGGAAACGCCCAGATGATCAACGGCCGCAAGGTTCTCTACTGGCAGGACGGCATGCACCCGTGGATCAAGAGCGACCATCCCGGCAAGTGCCCCATCTGCAACATGGACCTGGACCCGGTGTTCGAAGACGAGCAGAACGCGCCCGCCGCGGCGAGCCACGGAAGAGTGCTGTATTACACCGATCCCGAGGACCCGAACTACCGGTCGGACACGCCAGGATTGAATCCCGAGACGGGCCACGACCTCGTCCCGGTGTACGAGAACAGCCATGCCGCCATGCCGCCCGGCACGGTCCATATCAGCGCCGAAAAGCAGCAGTTGATTGGGGTCGTTTTCGGGAAGCCCGCTTACACCGAAGAGCACGAGACCGTGCGCGCGGCGGGCAAGGTGACGCTGGACGAACGCCGGGTTTCCAGGGTGACGCCCAAAATCAACGGGTGGATTGAGAAGGTGTACGCCGATTTCATGGGGGATCTGGTGAAGAAGGGCCAGCCCCTCGTCACCATCTATAGCCCCGAGCTGCTGGCCAGCCAGCGCGAGTATCTGCTGGCGATGCGCGCGGCCGAAACGATGTCAAAAAGCACACTGAGCGGCGCGCGGGAGCATCAGAAAGGCATGCTCGAAGCGGCCCGCCGCCGCCTGGAGCTGCTCGACCTCACCCCGGAGCAGATCTCGGAACTGGAACGGACCAAGCAGCCGGTGAAATCCGTGACGGTGTTCGCGCCTTCCTCCGGGTACGTGATGGAGCGCAACGCCTTCCCGAACCAGCGCACCACGCCGGACCAATCCCTTTACACCCTGGCCGATTTGAGCCGCGTTTGGGTGGTGGCGGAAGTGTTTGAATACGAAGCGCCCAACATCCGCCCCGGCCAGGCGGTAACGCTTTCGTTCCCCTATGCGCCGGAGCGCGCCATTCGCGGCCGCGTTGCTTTTATTCAGCCCGGCCTCGACGCCTCCACGCGCACCTTGCAGGTGCGAATCGAGACGCCGAACCCCGGCCTGCAACTGAAACCGGACATGTACCTGGACGTGCTCTTTGAGCAGCGCGGAGGGCGCACGCTCTCCGTCCCCGCCACGGCGGTGCTCGATACGGGACGCCGCCAGGTGGTCTTCGTCCATCGCGGCGACGGCTACATGGAGCCCCGGAATGTGCGGATCGGCCGCCGATTCGGCGACCGCATTCAGATCCTCGACGGCCTCATGGAAAACGACGAGATCGTCGTATCCGGCAACTTCCTGATCGATTCGGAAAGCCAACTGCGGAGCGCGGACAGCACCGGAGCACCCCACGCGGAAAGGACCACCAATGATCAACCGCATCATTGATTTCTCCGCGAACAACCGGCTGCTCATCTTCGCCACGATCGTGGCGGCGATGCTGATGGGCTGGTGGAGCATGCACCGCATTCCGCTCGACGCCATCCCGGACCTTTCCGATACGCAGGTGATTGTGCTCACCCGCTGGGAACGCTCTCCGGACATCGTCGAAGATCAGGTGACCTACCCGATCGTGGCGGCGATGCTCAGCGCGCCGCACGTGAAAACCGTGCGCGGCATTTCCGATTTCGGCTACTCCTACGTCTACGTGATCTTCGAGGAAGGCACCGATCTTTACTGGGCGCGTTCGCGCACGCTTGAATATCTTTCCGGCGTGCAGCCCCGCCTGCCGGCGGGAGCAAAGTCCGAGATCGGCCCCGATGCCACCGGCGTGGGCTGGGTCTTCCAATATGCGCTGCTTGACCGAAGCGGAAAGCGCAATCTGGCCGAGCTTCGCAGCGTTCAGGATTGGTATCTGCGCTATCAGTTGGAGGCGCTGCCCGGCGTGGCGCAAGTGGCTCCCGTGGGGGGCTTCGTAAGGCAGTATCAGATTCAGGTTGACCCCAACCGTTTGCAGGCGTTTGGCATTCCGCTTTCGATGCTGCTGGAGCGCGTGCGCCAGTCGAATGAAGACGTGGGCGGGCGGCTGGTGGAATCGTCGGGCGCCGAATACATGGTGCGCGGCATCGGCTATATCAAGTCGCTCGACGATATCCGTTCGATCTCCCTGCGGGCGAACGCGAGCGGCACCGCCGTCACCGTGGGCGATGTGGCCCACGTGACGCTCGGGCCGGACATGCGCCGCGGCGTGGCGGAATGGAACGGCGAGGGCGAAGTGGTTTCGGGCATCGTGGTGATGCGCCAGGGCGCCAATGCCCTCGACGTGATCGACCGCGTCAAGGCGAAGCTCGAAGAGCTGAAGCCCGGCCTGCCCGACGGTGTCGAAATCGCCGTGGGCTATGACCGCTCGGAGCTGATTGAGCGTTCGATCGACACCCTCAACCAAACCATCGTCGAAGAGCTGGTGGTCGTCTCGCTGGTGATTCTGATTTTCCTCTGGCACGTTCCGAGCGCGCTCATCCCGGTGATGACGATTCCCGCGGCGATCCTGATCAGCTTCATCCCCATGCATCTGCTCGGGGTGAGCGCGAACATCATGTCGCTCGGCGGGATTGCCATCGCCATCGGCGCGATGGTGGACGCCGCGATTGTCGTTGTTGAGCAAACGCACAAGAAGCTGGAGGAGTGGGAGCACAACGGGCGTCCGGGACCCTACCGCGATGTCGTCGTTTCCGCCATCAAGGAAGTGGGCGGCGCCAGCTTCTTCGCGCTGCTCGTGATCGCGGTCTCCTTCCTGCCGGTGCTGGTGCTCGAAGACCAGGAAGGCCGCCTCTTCAAGCCGCTCGCCTATACCAAAACGCTGGCGATGATCGTGGCTGCATTTCTCGCCATCACGCTCGACCCCGCGATGCGCCTCACCTTCCAGCACGTGCGCAACTTTTCGTTCCGCCCGCGCTGGCTGGCCCGCGTCACGAACGCGGTGCTGATCGGGAAAATTCATTCGGAAGAGAAGCACCCGATCAGCCGCATCCTGATTCACCTTTACGAACCGATAGCCCGCGTGGCGCTGCGCTGGAAGTGGGTGTCGCTCGGAGCCACGCTCGCCGCGATGCTGGTTACGATTCCGGTTTATTTCAAGCTTGGCTCCGAGTTCATGCCGCCGCTGAACGAGGGCACTCTGCTCTACATGCCCACGACCCTGCCAGGCGTCTCGACCGACGAAGCCACCCGGCTGCTGCAGGTGACGGACCGGATTCTGAAGCAGTTTCCGGAGGTGGAATCCGTGCTCGGCAAAGCGGGCCGCGCGGAATCGTCCACCGATCCCGCTCCGCTCTCCATGTTTGAAACCGTGGTGGTGCTGAAGCCGGAAAGCGAATGGCGGCGCAAGGCCACCTGGTACGACGATTGGGCGCCCGAGTGGCTGCGCCCCACGCTGGGCCACATCACGCCGGCGCATATCAGCCAGCAGGATCTGATTAGCGAAATGAACGCCGCGCTCCAGTTGCCGGGGCTCTCCAATTCCTGGACGATGCCGATCCGCGGACGCATCGACATGCTCAGCACCGGCATCCGCACCCCGGTCGGGCTCAAGATCTCGGGCGCGGACATCGCGGAGATTGACCGGCTGGGCGCGGAAGCCGAGCGCCTGCTGCCCGCGGTGCCCGGCACCCGAAGCGTCTTCGCCGAACGCACCGCCGGCGGCTATTTTCTGGACTTCGCCTGGAAGCGCCACGAACTGGCCCGCTATGGCATCAGCATGGCCGACGCGCAGATGGCAATCACCAACGCCATCGGCGGCGAGAACCTTTCCACCACCATCGAGGGCCGCGAGCGCTACCCCATCAACGTCCGGTATGGCCGCGACTTCCGCTCCGCGATTCCCGCCATGGAGCGCGTGCTGATCCCGGCCGGGGAGGGCGGCGCGCAGATTCCGCTGCGGCAATTGGCCGACATCCGCGTCGCCACCGGCCCCTCCATGCTCCGCAATGAGAATGGCCTGCTTACCGGCTACGTCTTTGTCGATGTCGCCGACCGGGATGCGGGCAGCTATCTGGCGGAAGCGCAGCAACTGCTGCGGGAGAAACTGCCGGTTCCTCCGGGCTATACCCTCTCCTGGAGCGGACAGTATGAAGCCATGGAACGGGTGAAGGAAAAGCTCTGGGTGATTCTGCCCGTCACTGTTTTCCTCATCTTCCTGCTGCTCTATTTCAACACGGGCTCTCTCACGGAGACGATGATCATTCTTCTCGCCGTACCCTTCTCCGCAATCGGCGCGATCTGGCTGCTTTGGGCGCTCGATTACAACATGTCCATCGGGGTCTGGGTGGGCTTGATCGCGCTTCTCGGCGTCGATGCGGAGACGGCCGTCTTTATGCTGCTCTACCTGGATCTTTCCTATAAGGATGCGCGCACGAAGGGGCTGATCCGCTCGGAAGACGATCTGCGGGAAGTGGTGGTGCATGGGGCGGTAAAGCGGGTGCGCCCCAAGTTCATGACCGTGGCCACGATGTTCGTCGGGCTGCTGCCCATCATGTGGTCCACCGGAACGGGATCCGACGTGATGAAGCGGATTGCCGCGCCATTGATCGGGGGCGTGGCTACCTCGTTTCTGCTCGAACTGCTGATCTACCCCGTGATCTACGAGATCTGGAAGTGGCATTCCGAAGTGAAGAAGGAGATTTCCGCATGAGATACCTGTTCGTTCTGATTCTGTTCCTAGGAACCAGCCTTGCGGGCCAGCAGACCGCCGCACCCTGGGCCGTGACGCACGAACGCGCCCTCTGGCGGGATGCCCAGGGAACGCTTTCGCTGGGGCCGGAAGGCTTCGTCTTCACGCGCACCGAGAAGAAGCCGGAAGAGGCAAGACCGCTGCCTCTGCGCTGGGACGATATCCAGCAGCTCACCCTGGCGGAACGCCGGCTGGAGATCGTCACCTACCGGGACGTGGTGTGGCAGCTTGGCCGGGACCGCGTGTTCCGCTTCAAGCTCTCCGAACCGGATGCCAGTTTCGCGGCCGCGACGCCCGTCTTGCGGGCGAACCTCGGGGAGCGCGCGGTGGTGGCGCTCCATCCCGGCGCGCTCGCCATGGAGCGCAAGGACGTCCAGTGGCGCATTCCCGTCAAGCGCCTCGGCATGATTCGGGGCATTGATGGCGTACTCATCTTCACCGGAGACGAACTGGTGTTCGACGCTTCCCGGCACGGCGAAAGCCGGATCTGGCCGGTGGCAACGATTGAAACGATCGCCCAAACCGGACCGCTTTCGCTGAACGTCACCGCCCCCGAACGCGCCCTCTCCGATCAGGGCGGCTATCGTTCTTTTTCCTTTCAACTCAAACAGCCCCTGAGCGCGGAGAATTACCAGTCGCTGTGGCGCCGCGTGGAACGCGCGCACGGCACGCGCCTGCGTTTTGGGGGCAACCGATAGCTTTGAAACTCAATCCATCGAAAAGGACACAAACCATGAAGCACGCAATTCTCATCTTCACTTTCGCATTCGCCGCTCTCTTGGGAGCGCAAACGAAACCGCGGACATTCACGGGCGTCATCACGGACACCATGTGCGGCAAGGACCACGCCCACATGGGGGTGAGCCCGAACGAAAAGTGCGTCGTCGAATGCGTTCGCACTTCCAAGGGGAAGTTTAAGTACGCCCTTCTGACCGGCGACAAGATGTACGTTCTGAGCGACCAGAAGGCTCCGGAGGCTTTCGCCGCCAAGCAGGTGAAAGTAACCGGAACGCTTTACGAAAAGACCGGCATCATCAAGGTGGACCGCATCGAAGCCGCGAGCCGCTAAGGCAAACTGAACGGAATGTGCGGGCCGAACCCGCCGGGAGCCATCCATGCGATGCGCCGGCGTGTTCGGCTTCGCGCGTCTCCACGGGCGTGCGCACCGCTTAGCGGCAAATCTCCCGGACGCGGATATTCCGGAACCGGGAGTAACTCGTGAGGTCGTGCAACTGCAAGCCGATGGGCCCTTTGAGCGGCCTGCCGGCAACGCCCGGATGCTCCGCCACCAGTTCCCCGTTGATCTTCACCCGGATCGCATCCTTGCGGCTTTCGATCTCCATCCGGTTCCAATCCAGGCGCTTCTGCACGCCCTCCTTTGCATTCGCCAGGGTATAGATGCTGCCGGAGACCCATTTATCGGGCCAATCGCTGTTGATCTGGATCTCATAGCCGGTCTTCGACGGCGTGCAGGAAAAATCCGGTGGAATCTTAATGCCGCAGGCGGCGCGCGTTTGGTCCCGAATGGAGATGCCGCTGTTGCCGGGAGCGCGGACCCAGTATTCGAGCGACAGGTCGAACTCGCCGTACTCCCGGGCCGTGTAGAGCCAGCCCTGCGCGAGCACCCAGCCGCGAACCATCTGGTAATCGAAGGGCGCGAGCGCCTTGAGCCGGTTGAAATCCTCGTCGCGGTAGCCGGTCACCACGCCGTCCGCGTCCAGGCTCCATTTCCCCTCTCCCAGTTTCTGCCAGCCTTCGAGGCCGGGCTGAAGCAGATCCACCCAGGCGGGATTGCACGTCTCCTGCGCCGCCGCTGGAAGCGCGAGGAAGGAAAAAATCGCCGCCAATCGAACGAAACTGCGAATGGGCATTTCAAGAGCGTATCAGGAGACGGCCGCGCGGTACACCGGGGTGCGAGGGGGAAAGAGAGTGCGCGATTGTCCGTTGCGGCCGGGATCCGGCTAATACGCTCCGTGCGCCCGCAGCACCACGCCCACGGTCTTCCAGACGATCTTGAGATCCAGCCAAAGGGACCAGCCGCGAATATACTGGGAATCCAGTTCCACCCGCCGCCGGTAACTCGTATCGCTGCGTCCGGAGACCTGCCACAATCCGGTCAGGCCGGGCTTCACCTTCAGGTACAGCGCAAACGCCCGCCCGAATTTGGGGATTTCCGCATCGACGATCGGCCGCGGACCGATTAGGCTCATATCGCCGCGCAGGACGTTCCAGAGTTGCGGCAATTCGTCGAGGCTGCGGCGGCGCAGCAAGCGGCCGACGCGCGTTACCCGCGGATCGTCCTTGAGCTTGTGGGTTGCATCCCATTCTTCGCGCAGATCGGGGTGTTCGGCAAGGTAGCTTTCGAGCAGACGCTCGCTGTCCGCCGCCATTGAGCGGAATTTCCAGAGAGAGAAGCGCCGGTTGTTCTGACCGATGCGGCTTTGTTTGAAAAGAATCGGGCCTCTTGTTTCAAGGACAATCGCGAGCGCGATCACGATCGCAAACGGCAGCGCAATCAGAATGAGCGCAAGGGAGGACACGATATCGGCGAAGCGCTTGATGGCCGGGCCGGGGCCCGCAAGCAGGCCGCCGCGATGCCGCGCCGCCGCCGGCAGCAGAGCTTCGTTTCGGGTGAGATTCAGGCTTGTCGTTCCATTTCCCATGCCATCCCCCAGCCTTGAGGAGCGCCCTACCCGATCATAGAGCGCCAAAGTTTCCGCCACCATCCTCTCGAAGCGGAAGCGTTCGTTAAAGGTCTGACGCCCGGATTCGCCCATTCGTTCCCGGAGAGACGCATTTTCGAGCAGCCGCTCCAGCGCCGCACCGATCGCTTCCGGATCGTTCGCCGGCACCAGAATTCCCGTTTGCCCGTCCAATACCGCCTCCCCGACGCCCCCCACGTCGGACGCGATCACGGGCAGGCCCGCGCGCATCGCTTCGAGGATACTTCGGGGAAACGCTTCAGACCGCGTCGCCAGCACGAAAACCTGAGACCGGGCAAGCACCGGAGCGGGAGATGCCAAATAGCCTGTCCAGACGATCTGTTCCTCAAGGCTAAGAGACCTTGCCAGTTCGCGGAGTTTCGCTTCGAGCGGCCCATCTCCGACGAGTTCCAGGCTCCAGCGCCGGTGCGGAAGCGCGGCCAGGGCCTCGAAGAGCGTGGCATGATCCTTGGGCGCTTCCAGACGCGCCACGGAGCAGATTCGCACGGGCTCCTCGGCGGGCTTTGAGCGAGCGGCTTCCGCCACATCCGGCATTCCGTTGTAGATGACGCGCAGCCGCGAAGCCGGCCCAATTCCCTTTTCGAGCGCCAGCCTCTTCTCCGATTCGCAGACGCACACAATCGCGGCGCTCCACCGCGCCGCCATGCGCTCCAGCATTGCGAATACCGGCCCCCACATGGGCGAAATTCGGCTGCCCACCGCGAGGCCGTGCGGCGTATAAATACATGGGACTCCCAGCCTGCGGCACGCCAATCGCCCCACCAGGCCGGCCTTCGCCGTATGAGCCGAGACCAGATCGGGCCGCAGCGCGCCCAGCGCGGCGGTGAGTTCCCGCACGGCCAGCAGGTCGCGCAAGGGCTGAATCCGCCTGCCGAGATAGCGAAGGCTCTGAAACGGCACGTTCGCGTCGGCCAATTGCTGGGTAACCGGCCCCGTCCCGCCCACGAGGACGCGAACCTCATGGCCGCGGGCGATCATCTCCCGAGCCAGATCGCGCACATGGATGCTCGCCCCGCCGACGGCGTCGGCGCGCGTAATCACATACGCCAGCTTCACCGGCTCTCCTTATGGGAGAGAATTACCAGAAACGCGAGCTTGCGGAAAACGGCTTTCGCGAGCGGGGTCATCATCGGCAAGCGCAGCAGCTTCACAATCCACGCCCGGCCGGGACGATCGAGGAGCCGGTAGCGAATGTAGCGCTCTTCAATCAAGGTGCTCGAAAAGCCGCGGCCGTAAGCGGCAAAGATCTCCCGCCGGGTGCGGTAGACGGTGAAGCGGTCGATCCAGTCGAGCTTGTCGAGCGCCCACTGGCGGCGGGTGAGAGCTTGCTCCTTCCACGTGCCCAGCCCGAGCGATCGCAGCGCCCAGGTGTAATAGAAGCGCCAGCGGGAGCCCCTCTTCATCCAGTGCGAAAACGGAATCCCGATATGCCCTTCGCGAAACACATCCACCGCCGGAAACAGGCTCAGCACCGTGCCGCCCGGCTTGAGCACGCGGTGGATCTCCCGCAGGACGGCATCCAGATCTTCCACGTGCTCCATCACTTGATTATTCACGACAAGATCGAAGCTGTTCGCGGCGTATGGCATACGGCCTTCCATCATCTCGTGAATAACACTGCCCAGGAGCCCCGCCCGCGCCGCCTCCTCGCGCGTCGCCGATCCCGCATAGAAGACGTCAACCCCCTCCATGTCGATACCACCGCCCCGCGCCGCCCGCACCAGGCGGCCCGCGCCGCAGCCGTAGTCGAGGATACGCGCGCCAGGGTGCCGCTCCTCAAATCGGCGGGCAAAATCGAGGACGAAACGGTTTGTTACGTCGAGCGATGGAGCATCGGTCATGGCAGCAGGCGGCGCTCCGCCTCACCGAGGCACTCGCGATAGAGGCCCTCCCATTGCGCGGCCACTTTGGAGATGCTGAACCGGCGCAGCGCGATTCGGCGCGCCGCATCTCCCATCCGCTGGCGGTCTTCGAGCGGCATCGCAGCAAGCCGCTGCATCGCCTCCCCCAACGCGGTTGCGTCTCGCGCGGGAACCACAAACCCCGTCTCTCCGTCGCGAACCACCTCGCGAGCGCCACCGGCATCCGTGGTCACCGCGGGCAGACCCGCCATCGCGGCCTCGATCAGAACCATGGGCAAACCTTCCACCACGGACGACACCACAAAGCCGTCGCAGGCGTTCATCAGATCGGGAACATCCTCGCGCAATCCCAGAAAGCGGACCCTCGCCCGGAGCGATTCCGCTTGCGCGCGCAACTCCCTTTCGTCCGGCCCTTTCCCGGCGATCAAGAGGGTCCCGGTGGGCTGCCGGGCCATCGCCAAAAGCATCGTAGCATAGTCTTTTTTCCACATCAGTCTGCCCGCCGCAAGCCACGCGAACTCCTCTTGCAGCCCGAGAGCCGCGCGCGCTCTTGCCCGCGCTTGCGGAGATTTCACAAACAATTCCGGCTGCGCGCCGTTCGGGATCACGCTGGACCGGCTTCGAGAAACGGCGCGGCTCGCGATATGGCGCTCCGCGACGGCCTCGCTGACGCTCACCGTGCGGTCGCTCAGCCAGTCCGTGAAGCGATACAGCCCATCCCGCAACCCGGTCCCGCTCGAATCTCGCCCGCTCTCCGCCAGGCTATGCAGCGTGGAAATCAGCACCGGCACCGGGCAGATCAGCCTCGCCAGCCTGGCCAGAAGGTTTGCATGGAAAAGATGGGCATGCACCACGTGCGGCTTCCAGGCTCCAAGCAGCCTCAGGAGGTGCCACAGCCCGCGCGGCCCCGGCTTGCCTGGCCGCATGCCGAGCGAGTGCAGTTCCACGCCTCCGCGCGCCAGTTCCTCCTCGAAGGCGGCCGGCGGCAGCATTGATACCACCTGAACTTCCCAGCCGCGCCGGCGCAATTCCAAGGCAAGCTGCACCACCTGCGTCTCCGCTCCGCCTCGGTCAAGGCCGGTCACCAGCAGCATCACGCGCAAAGGCTCGGCGATTCCGTTCATCGCGCACTCCCCGCCAGCTCTTCAAATAGCGCGGCATACGCACCGACCATCGCCTCCACACCGAACCGCTCGGCCCTCGTTCTTCCGGCCTCGCCCAACGCCCGCCGCCGGGCTTCGTCCAGCGCCACGGCGGCGATCGCTTCCGTCAGCTTCTCCGGCTGCTCCGGAGGCACGAGCACGCCGGTAACGCCATCCTCCACCAACGCCGGCACTCCTCCCACGGCCGTGGCCACCACCGGAAGACCGGCCGCCATCGCCTCCATCACCGCCAGCGGAGTGCCCTCCCAGCGCGAGCCCAGCACGAACAGATCCGCTGCCCGCAGCAGTTCCGCGACGTTCCCCTCCACACCAAGAAGACGCACCCGTTCCCCGAGCCCGAGCTGCTCCACCGCTTGCCGTGCTTCTCGCTTCAGGCTGCCATCTCCAGCCAGAACCAGATGCCACTCCGGATGCGCCCCCAGCGCCTTTGCGAACGCTTCCACGAGGCCCACCGGATGCTTCTGCGGATCCAGCCGCGCGACGGAAACGGCCACGCGGTCTGTCTCCGCGAACCCGTGCGCGCGCTTCCAACCAAGCGGCTGCGTTGCCCGTTGAAACGGGCGCAGGTCGATCCCGTTGGGGATGGTGGCCTTCGGTGGGAATCCATAGTAAGCCGCAAACGAACGCGCCACTTCCTCGCCCACCGCCACCGCGGCCACACCCTTCCGGTATGCCACGCGGTGGATGCAGCGCCCGATGCGGTCCGTTTCATTCAGCGCGACGTTGTGCACGGTATGCACCATCGTTCGGCAGCCGGCGGCCAAACCGGCGGGAAACGTGTAGCGCATCACGTAGGAGTGGCTGTGCAGCACGTCGGGGCGAAACGCGCGCAACTCGCGGCGGAGGCGCGAATACATGCGCGGGTCGAAGCCGGGGCTTTTGCCGAGGTGCGCAACCGGGACGCCGCCCTCCGCCAGCACCGGCTCAAACCCGCCGGGAAACGCATCGTAGAGCGAGACAACGCGGGCTTCAAAGCGTGCGGGGTCGAGGTGGCAGGCCAGCGATACCGCCATCCGTTCCGCCCCGGCGCGCCTGAGCGTGGCCAGCACTTCGAGCACCTTGATCCTCATGCCGCCTTCCCCCGCCGGAGCCAGGCGTGCGGCCATGCCACCATGATCAGGCTGAACACCAGCCAGGTTCCCTTGTAGTGCTCCCAGGTGAGCGTCGAGACGCCCATCGCCCACACTGCGAGCAGCGTCGCGCAGAACGCCCGCTCCGGCGAGGGCATCATCGCCAGGAACGCAACCAGGCAGCCCAGCAGCGCCATCCAAACCGCGAATCCGATCCCGCCACCTTCGACCAGCACGGAGAGAAACGTGTTGTGCGCCACATAGCGCGCGCCCGGCACGGAGGGAGTGCCCAATTGCGGACGCACGGCCTCCGGGTAGGCCCCCGCGCCGACGCCAAGCAGCGGGTGTTCCAGCCACACTCTTGCGCCGCTCTTCCATATCTGTTTGCGGGAGTTGATACTGCCCTGCGTCACCTCCTGGGGGATTGTCGCCAGCCGGTCTCGGGAAGGGGCGGGAGCGAACGAGAAGAGGCTCAGCAGCAGATAGGCGAACAGCGCAAGAGAGGCGATTCGCGGGAACAACGCGCTCTCCCGCCAGGTGCCCGCCACGAAAGCGAAGGCCGCGAAAGCGGCAATCAGCGCCGTCCGCGACGCCGTGAGCAGGATGGCCGCGATCACGACCGCGGCCGCCCCGTAGCAGAGCCAGCGCCGCCATCCGCGCGTGCCAAAGCCGAGGCGGAGCGCCATCGGCAGCGAGAGCGCCAGCAGCAGGCCGAAATCGTTCGGGTCGAAGCCCGTGGCGGCGTAGCGGCGGTAGTAGGTTTGGAGGTGCATCGTATAGCGCGCGATCCCGATCGCGGCACCCACCACCGCGCCCGCCAGATACACCGCCATCAAGCAATGCCGCCGCGCCTCGCCGCGGCAGAACTCCCACATCAGCCAGAGCATGGCCCAAACTTGGAGGAGCGTTTTCGCCCTTGCGAGCGTGGCCGGGCGGTCCAGGCTCCAGCCCCAGCTCACGGCGCTCCACACAACGAACAGCGCACCCAGCAGCAGCACGAGATTGGCCGGACGCAGCGCCCCCCGCCGCCATACGGTAAGAGCCGCCGCGCCGAAAGCCGCGAGGCCGATCACGCGGGAGATACTGCCCAGATCCGGCAGCATCACCGCCTTTTCCCAAGGCATCGTGAAGACCAGGGCGCAAAGCAGCAGCCACGCCGCGCGCTCGACGAAAGAGCCGGGCACGTTCGTCGGCGTCGTCATGGGTGCCGCGGCGTTCATGAACCCGCCTCCGCGCGCTTGAGCGCTCGCCGCAGAATCCAGCATTGCCCCGCGATCTGCAGCAGTGCCGCCAGCGCCACCGCCATCACCGCCCCATAGAGGCCCATTCGCGGCACCAGCAGCCAGCTCGCCGCGCCGCAGCCGGCAGCCGAGACCGCGAAAAGCGGCATCTGCGCGCGAAAGATGCGGGCGCTGGTGACGGAATAGCCGAGGGCGATCGCCAGATAGCTCAGCGTGCCCGCGCCCATCGCCGCCACAAGCAGCGGCTGGTAGGCGCTGAACTCGGGGCGATAGAGCCACTGCAGCACAAGGCCGCCGATCAATGCCGCCACCGCAATGCCGGCCATCCCGAGCGCCGCCATGAAGCCCGCCATTTGCCACGTGATCCGCCGGAAATCGGCGAACTGCCCCTGATGAAAATGCCGGGCGAGCCTGGCGGTGGCGCTCTGCCCCAGCGCGTTCGCCATCGTGCCGCCCACGGTGATAAACGACACGACCCCGGCGAACACGCCGAGCTCCGCGCTCCCCAGCAGATGCTCAATCGCATAGCGGGGCAAGTTCGTGTTGAGCGAAACGAGCATCAGCACCAGCCCCAGCGGAAAGGCGGTGACGAAGATCTCTTTCGCCGCGCCGACGCCGCTTCTCCGCAACTGTTCGCCGCGTGCGCCGGCCGGAAGGTCAAACAGGAGCAGGACCGCGATTCGCCCGGCAGCCAATGCGCATACCGCCAGCAGGAGATCGCCCGTCGCCCAAAGCGTCAGTGCCAGCGCTCCCACGGAGGCGATCGTGCGGCCTATCATCGACGCGGCCACCTGCCGCATTCGGTCGCGGCGCTGCAGCGCGCCATAACAGAGATCGCTCACCGCTTCGGAAGCAAGGCCGAGCCCCACGGCGACGATGGCCGCTCTCGTCGTCCAGGTATCCGACACCATCGTGGCCAGCGCCGCAATGGTCGCCAGCGCCAGGGCCGTCACCGCGAGGCGCACGGCCATGTAGTCCCCGAACGGGTGCTTGCCGCCGGTGTCCGTGGCCAGCACGGAGCGCAGATTCAGGTGCGCCAGCATCGCCACGGGCGCGGCGACCGCCAGGGCAAGCGCATATCGGCCGAGCATTTCCGTGCCGCCCAGCTTGGCGAACAGGCTCAGCACCGCCCACTGGCCCGCCGCGTAGACGGCGTTCCCCGCGAAGGTCCAGGCGAAATCGCCGCGCAGCGAAGGGGTTGCGCGAACGGACAACCCGGGCGCGGCGGATGGCTCGATGCGTCGTTCCATTGACACTCTATTTTCCCCAACACTACACTGAAAGAGCGATCTCAGTTTCGATTTCGCCCGATCAAGAGCAAATCTGGATGCTATTAGCGCCCGAATTCATTCACTACCTCAGCCGTCAACTGATCCGGAAACTCCACCCTGTGTGGCTGGAGTGCGGCAACCTGGAAACCACCGCCGCACAGGTGGCAAGGGTGATCGAGGACGACCTGCGCACCGAGGACGACCTCAATGAGGACGTTCGCGACATCCTGGAGCAGTACGAAGAAACCATGCGGCGCGACGGCGTCAGCTACATGGAAATGTTCAAGAAGATCAAGCGAAAGCTGATCCTTGAACGCAAGATCGTCACGGCTTCCGGACGGGATTCCGGCGACAAGATGCGGCTCTCCCGCGACAAGATCCTCGATCTCTCTCACAAGGTGATTGTCGAACTAAGGCGGAGCCGCGATATTCGCATCCGGCGCGATCCGAACGAGGTCCGGCTGGAAATCGTGAAGCAGATCACGGAAGTGCTGCAGCTCGAAGACCGCGCCGAAAGCGCCGCCCGCGGCAAGATCCGCACGTTGAAGCGCGAAGTGCTCGAAGGCACCGACGAGTGGGACGTCCTGCACCGTCGCTATTACGCGGAAGAACTCAAGCGCTACGGCATCGATCTGGCAAAATAGCCGATCCTTCGCCCGTCTGTTCGAATCCCCCAAACCATCTGCTACGCTCAAGTCCTTGGGAGGATTTGCGCATACGTATGTCCGGTGGAATTCTGGTGGTTGGCAGCCTGAACTGCGATTATGTGGCTCGCGTGGCGCGGATGCCCGCCCCCGGCGAGACGATTACCGGCAGCGATCTTCAGATCCATCCGGGTGGCAAGGGTGCCAATCAGGCCGTTGCGGCCGGGCGCATGGCCGATGCCAGCCTGGAAGTGCGCATGCTGGGCTGCGTGGGCGAGGATGCGGCCGGAGCGATGCTGCTCGGGAGCCTGCGGGGCGCGGGCGTGGAGGACGCGGCCATGCGCCGGGTGAGCGACACGCCCACGGGTTCCGCGCTCATCTGGGTGGCGGATTCCGGGGAGAATTCGATCATCGTGATTCCCGGCGCCAATGCGCTCCTGAGCCCGGAAGACATCCGCGCGCAAGAACCCCTCTTCTGGAAGACCAGGGTTGCGCTGCACCAGTTGGAAACGCCTCTCGAAACGGTTCAGGCCTCGCTTGAACTGGGCCAGATGCGCAGGGTCATCACCATCCTCGACCCCGCGCCCGCCCAGGCTCTCTCCACCGAAATGCTGCGGTCTGTCGATCTGCTGACGCCCAATGAAACCGAAGCGGCCATGCTGCTTGAAGAGAAACCCGGGCCGCTGAGCGTGGAGAATGCCTATGCGATCGCCGGACGTCTGCTCGAACGCGGCCCGCGCGCGGTGATCGTGAAGCTGGGCGCGAATGGCGCGGTCTTCGTCAACCGCCTGCAGCAATTCCATGTCCCTGGGCTGCCCGTGAAAGCCGTCGATACCACCGCCGCCGGGGACACGTTCAACGGAGCGCTGGGCGCGGCGATCGCCGAAGGGATGGAGATGCGCGAAGCCGTGGAGTTCGCGAACGCGGCCGCGGCGCTCTCCGTCACCCGGCCCGGCGCGCAGCCCTCCGTGCCCAGCCGCGAGGAAGTGGAGGCGCTGCTGGCGAAGTAAGCGGCCTTCACTGGAAATCGGGCGGTATGGGCGGGAGAGCCTCCCCACCGCGGCCTAATGGAAGGGAACCAGAGAACCCAGGAGCCAGTAGCCGATGCCCAGCCCGGCAATCCCCAGAAAGCTGCCCAGCGGGAGTTCGTAAGTGGCGAAATCTTTCCGCGCCACCAGCATATAGATCACACCCACCACCGTGCCGGCCACGGAAGCCGCCATCAGCGAGAGCATGGCTCCCTGCAGGCCAAGAAAGGCGCCCAGGGTCGCCAGCATCTTGACGTCCCCCAGGCCCAGGCCTTCCTTTTGACGGATGCGGTAGTAAATCTCGCCAAGAACCCAGAGAATGCCGCTGAGGGCGACCGCCGCGAACAGCGCCTCAATGGCGCTGGCCATCGGAAGTCCATACGTGCCTTGCAGGATGAAAACCAGCGCCCCGAACTTTACCGGCGCGTAGTAGGCGAAGATCACTCCCACCGCGGCCCCGCCCAGAGTGAACGCATCCGGCAGAAAGCGCTCTTCAAAATCGGAAACGATGAGCGTCACCATGATGGCGGCGAACACGAAAAATTTCACGGTGTAAAGCGGCGGCATGCCCTGCGCGGCGATGAAGGCAAAGAGGATGGCGGTGAACAGTTCCACGGCCGGGTAGCGCCAGGAGATCGGCGCGCCGCAATGGCGGCACTTTCTCCGCAGCATCAGATAGCTCAGCACCGGGATGTTGTCGTACCAGGCGAGCGTCTCTCCGCACTCCGGACAGAACGACCGCGCCGGATTCCAGACCGCCAACTCCCGGGGCAGCCGGTGAATGCACACATTCAGGAAGCTGCCCACCAGAAGGCCGAGCAGAAAGGCGAGCCAGGGTTCAATTGGAATCATAACGATTGATATGCCAACAGGGTGTTCTCCACCATATTTTCCATGCGGAACCGGGCCTCAACGGCGGCACGCCCCGCCTGGCCCATCCTCTCGCGGAGATCGTCGTCGCCTAGCAGACGCCCCACCGCCGCAGCTACGGCCGAAGCATCATTATCCACCAGCAGGCCCGTCTTTCCATCCTCCACCACTTCCGCAAGCCCGGGAATGCGGCTGGCGACCACGGGAATGCCCGCCGACATGGCCAGCAACGCGGCGGATCCCAGGCCTTCGGCGCGGCTTAGGTACACAAACAGCCGGGCGGTTTGCAATGCCTGGGGCAGATCCCCGCTAAAGCTTACCGGGAACCCGCCCCTGCTGGCGGCGGCCTGCACAAGGGCCTGGCACTTGCCGGGGTCGTCACTCGCAAGGGCAACAACATCGCGACGTTCGCGCGGCGCGGGCAGAGGCTCCACGCCGTCGTAGACCACACGAATGCGCTCCGGGCCGATACCGGCTCGAAGGAGTTCCCCGCGCACCGCTTCGGAAACCGCCAGAAACAGCGACACCCGCCCGTACTTCCAGCGCGAGAGAAGCCCCGATTTCACCGGGAAGGCCACGCGCCGCGAGACTACGATCTTTCGGACACCGCTCAGCGCGGCCAGTGTGTGGGACGCGGAATCGTGCGCGTGGAGAATCGCCCCTGCTCGGCTCGCGCGCCGCACTCGCCGCAAGCTCAGCGCGGCCACGGGAAGCGACCGTTCGTGCGCGGCCGTCGCAAGCGGCCCATCGGCGCGCGCCAGCAGAAGGCTATCCACCCCGCGCGCCAACAGCCCTTCGTGCAGCGCCAGCGCCTGCCACTGCCCGCCGCGCATCTCTCTCCCGGAATCGAGATGGACTACTCTGTCGATGGCCGCTCCCCCCCGTTCCGCATGAAGCCGCTCCGCGCCGTCCATAATCCGCTTCGGCCTAGTTGCCGGACCCCATCATGCGGGCCTTCGCATATTTCAGGAAATTGTAGGTGGCCGCCATGTAGGCGATGATAAACCCCTCCAGCCCATCCTGAAATCCCCGCTTGAGGATGTAGGTCCGAACGAAGGTCGCGGGCGGATCGAGGAGCAGACGCATCCAGGAAACACGGATGCGCCGGGCGGCGATTTCCTGCGCGGCCAGCGTCGTGTAGCGGTTCATGGTCTTCACATGCTCGGTAAGCGATTCGCAGGTGAAGTGCAGCAGGTTCCCCTCCAGCCGGCCGACAGTGCCGCTGACGCGCACGCTCTCATGAACAAACTCGCCTTCCCATTGGGCTTTGTCGCGGCGGTAGAGACGCACCTTGCGGTCCGGGTACCAGCCGGAGTGCAATATCCAGCGGCCGAGGTATTGGGCCAGCCGGGCGAACTCGTAGGCATCGGCCGTGGGGCCCGATTTCTTGAGCTGCCAGATCTCCGCCTCCAGGCCCTCGCTCAGGGCTTCGTCGGCGTCGATGGAAAGGATCCAGTTATGCCGGGCGAGGCTGGCGGCGTAGTTCTTCTGCGCGGCGTAGCCCAGCCAGTGGGCCTCGACTACTTTCGCGCCGTGCTGCTGTGCGATCTGGCAGGTGCGGTCCGTCGAGCCGCTGTCCACCACAAGAATTTCATCGCAACAGCGCAAGCTCTCAATGGCACGGGCGATATTCCGCTCTTCATTGAGCGCGATGATCGTGGCGGATATTTGCACAGCAGTTCAATGTTCGACTCAAGTCTTTGAATCGCGGGGCATTGTCCACGCCTCTATTGATTTAAGCAGCGCCGGAGAACGAATAGGAGCAAGCCCTATCCATGATATCCTTCTCTGGTGCGTTTGCCGCGCGGCGCCTCCGTTGAGGGGCCGTTTCCCCGCACATTGCGCTACGGCATCTCCGGGAGGAAATCAACGATGTCACGTTCGTCGCATTCGCCGTACTTGGCCGCTATGACACTCGCCTGCCTCGGGGCGCTCTGGGCCGCACCCGCCGCGGCGGACACCTCTTTCACCGTGAAGCGAATGACCAGGACCGACGTGCCTTCGGGCAAGGGCCAATGCGACATCCGCTTCCGGGTCGACAACGAAGTGGAAGTGGCCATTCGCGGCGACCGCGTGGACATCCGGACCATCGCGGGGCGCGATGCCCGCGACGACGGCTCCGAGTGCAACTTTCCGCTTCCCGTTGGAGTGGTGAATAACTTCCGCTGGGAGAAGCGGGACGGCCGGGGCCGCGTGGAATTGATGGAAGAGCCCACCCGCCGCAGCGGGAACCGCGCCATTTTCAATGTGCGGGACTCTGACGGCGGCGAGGGCCGTTATCACATCCGCCTCAACTGGGATATCGAAGGGTCTTCCAATATCTCCAGCAACCGCCCCGGCTGGCGCGGCGATGGCAACCGCGGTGACGGCGGGCGCGGAGGAACGTCCGGGAACAGGGGCGACGGCTGGGGCGCCACCAACAACAGCAACAATTCCGGCTGGGGCAGCGGCTCCGGTTGGGGAAACTCGAGCGGCTGGGGGAATGTGCGCCCACCGGCGAACCTGAGCGCGGGCGGACGCGGCACGGTTACCTGGGACCGCCGGGCCAACCTTAGCGCCAGCCGAGCCGCCGTACAAGTGACGGGTGACCGCGCGGTGATCCGAATTGAGACGTTGGAGAATCGAACGGTCGAGTTCCGCGGGCGCATTAGCAGTTCAAGCGACGGCTTCTTTGAAGTGGCCCTGGACGGCTCTTCCGAGGGCGCAATCGATGGCGTTGCGCGAGTGGACTATCGCAATAACAACACTCTCGACCGCATCGACCTCTATGGCAATTCCGGCAATAACCGCTTTCGCGTCGATTTCCGGCGCTAGCCGCCGTGATCGACCCCGACGGACACGCAATCTCGACGCCGCACCGCGCAACCGGGTGCGGCGTCTCTCTATCCACGGCTTCACCGCGCAGTTCAAGAGACCGGGCGATCCCGCCGAAGAGAATCCTGAGACACCTAGGATAGGGACAAACTGTGCCATGAAGGCGAGTGAAACGGAACTCGATCAGTCACCACTCTTGATACCGCCCTTGCCGCGGAGCCATTGGGCCCTGCGGCATCTGCCCGCGTTCCCCGCCGTGGCCGCCCGGTTGCTGCAATTGCTGAACGATGCGAGCGCCAGCTACTCGGAGTTCGCCGAAGTGATCGAAAGCGACCCGTCGTTCACGTGGGAAGTGCTGAAAGCGGCGAACTCGCCGCTTGTTGGGTTGCCCTTCGAGGTGGAAGACATCCGGCATGCCGTGTCGATCGTGGGAGTGGAACGAGTGAAAGGGCTGGTTCTGGCGATCGTTCTGTCGCGCGAGTTCCGGCACGCTTTCCGGGAGCCGAAGTTGGTGGAGTGCTGGAAGCACTGCCTGGCGACGGCGCACCTGAGCGCCGACCTCTCCATTCACTACGGCACCGATTCCGGCGTCGCTTACACAGCGGGATTGCTGCACGATCTGGGACGAATCGCGCTGATGACGGCCTTCCCGCGGAAGTATGTCGCACTGATCGACGAATCCTTCGAGCGTCAGGTGGATATCCGCGTTCTGGAGCGGCAGTTCTTCGAGATCGATCATTGCACGGCCGGGGCAACGATGATGCTGCGTTGGCAACTGCCGGAGACCCTGATGAACGTGTGCCTGCGGCATCACGATCCCGTGCCGGCCGAGGAACGGAGCTTGCTCGCGAACATCGTTGCCGCGAACCGCACGGCCCATCTCGCGGGGTTCCAGCCGGTCTTCGAATTGGAAGAGGGGGCAACCAATTCCGCGCCATTGGCGGGAACGCCGCCGGCGGCTCTGAGCGCGGCCAACGCGCTGCACGCAAGGATCAACGCATACTGCCAGTCCCTTTGATCCGCGCCAACGATGGTCATGGCTTAATTCCAAAGGCCTTGTGGACATCCTGGAGGGTGATTGAGCCCAGCAACTGATCTGGCCGCGCCCGGCTGATGATCGGCAGGATGGGCACTTTGCTGAGTTTCCGAAGGGCTTCGTCGAGGGAGAGATCCATATAGAGCCGAGGAAGGTCGGTAAGCGCGAACGCCTCCGCGAGGGTTTGATTTCCCTTTCCCTGATCGATAGCGCGTTCGACGGCGGTGAGTGAAACCGAGGCCCACACGGCTCGCCGCGTGGCGACGAGCGCATAGGGAACGTCGGACTGCCGCAGCAATTCGAGAGAGGATGAGACACGCATGTCCCAGGCGAGGGCGGGGCGCGCGCGAGACATTGCGTCCTCCACGTGCAGCTCCTCGCGTTCGCGCTGCTCCTCGTTCGATGGCAGATCCAGACCCTCATGGCGGGCCATCAGTTCGAAGAACGGTTCCGGCAGAAATCTCCTCGATATGAGATAGGCGATGGTGTTCGCAATCATGACGGGCAGGATGATGACGTAGCTGGCGCTCACCTCAAAGACCATGAAAATGGAGGTCATGGGCGTGCGAAAAATGCCCGCGAACAGGGTGCCCATGCCCACCAGCACGTATGCGCTGCCGGCAACCGCCGGCATTTGCGGGATGTTGCCAATCAGCAAACCAACGCCGCCGCCGAGCATCGCGCCCATGAAAAGAGTGGGGGCGAACATCCCCCCGGGAGTGCCGGCGCTGAAGCACAGCACCGTGGCGACGAACTTCGCGAAACAGAGCAACAACAATAGACGCCAGCCGAACTCGTCGTGCAGGGCGCTATCGACGGATTCGTATCCGGCACCCATGATTCCCGGCAATCCCAGACCAATACAGCCGACCGCGAAGCCGGAGAGCGCGGGCAGCGCGTAGTGCCGCCAGGGGCCGAGATCCCGGAAGCGCTCGCGGATGAAGACCAGGGTGCGGACGAAAGCCACGGAGACCAAACCGCCGGCAACTCCCATCACGGCATAAGCAAGCAGTTCCACGGGGTCGCGGAACTGGAACTCGGGAACCCGAAAGAGCGGCTGATCCCCCAGAAACGACCGGGTGACCACCACCGCCGAAACGGAGGAAAGCACGATGGAGCCGAGCACTCCGGCATTCCAGGAACCGATCACCTCTTCAATCACGAACAGCACGGCGGTGATGGGCGTGTTGAACGCCGCCGCGATGCCGGCCGCCGCGCCCACCGGAGCGATCAGGCGCATGTGCTCTTTCGCCAGCCGGAAGCTTCGCCCGATATAGGAAGCGACGCCCGCGCCCATCTGCAGCGCGGGATCTTCCGGACCCAGAGAATTGCCGGAACCGATGGAAATGGAACAGGCCAGGAACTTGCCAAGGACGGACTGCAGCGGGATATACCCGTCCGAGATGTAGATCGCGGCCTTGGTGTTGTTGATGCCGCTTCCTTCGGCCCGGGGAAACACTTCGCGGATCAGCAGGACCGAAATGAACGCGCCAAAGGGCGGGAACAGCAGGGTGAAGACGAAGCTCTCCCCCACCGGAACGCCCAGCGTGCCCCAGGAGATGAACTCGATGAGGAAATGGAAGCACACCACCAGGAGCCCGGAAAAGACGCCGATCAGGATGGATAGAAGCAGGAACCTCTGGGCGGAATCGAACTGGGGGATGGGGATGCCGCCTTGGCTGAAGCCGCGGCTGGCCAGGGAGCCCGCAAGCTGTCTGCGCTTGTTCTCCAGAATTTCCGCAATGGTTCCCATCGTTTCCATGCCCGGCGGTTACTGCTCCACGGCCAGCGCCCGCGACAGGTGTTCGACGGCGGGGTTTGTGCCAGGGTTTACGCAGAAATCGCTGCCATCGTGAAAGAGGCGAATAGCAAGCGCGATGTTCCTGTCGATGGAATCGGGCTTAGGCGCTCCGCGACGCCCGGCGTCAAGCAGAGCGCTGGCGGCGGCAAGATCTTCGAGCGCTTCGGGCGGAAGCGACTTCGGATCGGCACAGGCAACGAGCCGCGCATGGGTGACTTCCACCAGATGGAGAGCCCGCCGGGCGCTCACATAAATTCCAAGTCCGCGGCGCTTCGGATTCAGAGCGCGGATCTCCTGGGCGAGGGCCAACTGCTTACGGATTTCCTCATTGCGCGGATTCGCGCGTGCCGCCCGCATGAGCGTCTGCTCCGAAGCCGCGAAGTTTCCGCTCTCCAACTGCGCTTTCCCAAGCCCGGCGAGAGCCTCCGCGTTGCGCGGATCCCGGCCCAGAGCGCGGGTGAAGACGGTTTCCGCCTGCGAGGGGGCACGGGCAAAAAGCATCAGGTAACCGGCATCGAGCAACTGGCCGAGATCGTCCCGGATGTCGGAGGCGAGGATGATCAGTTCGGCGCGGAGCTCTTCCATCCGTTCCTCGGACGCGAGGAAATGGGCGAATTCGAAGCGGGTGTCGATCCGGTGGCGCAGGGGATCGTCGGGCCAAAGTCCGTAGATGGCCCGCTGGTAATACTGAATCGCGCTGTCCATGCTGGATGCTCCCCTCGCGGCGGCGATGCGGGCCAGAAGAAGGTTGGCGGGGGCGTTCGTGGGGTCGGCTCGCAGAATGTCGTCCAACTGAATGCGGGCTTCATCGTAGCGCTCAAGCTGAATGAGCGTCAGAGTGAGAGCCATCTGGTATTCGCGATTCTTGTGCTCCAGGTGGAAGGCGGCCCGAAGGTGACGAAGCGCCTTCTCATGCAAGCCCTGCGCATTGAGTCCGCGCGCCCGTTCGAACTCCCCGTGGGCTAGCGTGTCGCGCGCCGCCCAGTAGCGCCCGTTCAGGATTCCGGCGGTGCTCGAGAGCAGAAACAGGCCGGCGAAAATCAGCAGCGCGCTTTGCCCCATTTCGCCCAGGATCGGGCGATCCACCAAACGGTAATGGACCTTCTCCCGCAGCGCATCCCAAACGTTCCGCAGGCTTTGCTCCGAAACGGCCCGCGACCGATTGCTGGCCAGAAGGTCTTTCAGAGAGGCACGGCCGGGATGAGGTTCCTGATCCACGATGCGCTTCGGCGGAGCCCAGGGGGCGGTATTCCTAGACTCATTCTACTGGATGAAGTTTCAGAAGCCAGTTCCGACAGACCCCGCGGCGCAAAGCGCGGGGGTGCTGCACCAGACGCTCCTTCGGCCGCGAAGGCGGCGTTTGTCCGGATTGTGAGAAATTCGGGATGCCACGCTGAACCATCGATTCGCTTGCACCTGATTGATTCCATGGGGCTTGGCAGTGCACTGAAGCCGGGTGAATTGTCCGGATTGTCCGGATCAGATCCGGACAATCCACTGCTTCCCTATTCGCTGTTCGGAAGGGATTTTCAGGACCTGCTGGATACGGAATGGCGTCGGGCGGAATTCGGGCGCAGGCGTCCTCAATGGATTCGCCCTGGGCGAGACAGCGGAGGAAGTCGGACTGGCGGCGTTCGCGTTCTTCTTCGCGTGGGTTGGGCCGGGCGGCGAATTTGAGGGGCCTTCGTTTGGTGGATTTCATGTTTTCCTTCCGGTTTGGGTGGAGCCGCGGCAGCCGACGGCACATTCGAAGAGATTGTACGGATGGGGCGGGCGGAGATCGGGCGGGCTGGGCGCTAAGCGGCTGAGAACGCGCGGGATGTAGTTTCGGAACTTCTGTGATTAGATGTGGGCGGCGTCGAATTGGGGCGGGTTTTGGGGGATGTCGAGGGCGGCGCGTTGGCGTCGCGACATGGTCTCGCTGGCGCTCGGCTGATTGCCTGCTCGGGCGGAGGTGACCTGCATCCCTTTTCTGTGCCAGCAATAACTGGACGGTAGCACTGCTACTCTCGGCCAGGCTGCACAGGCTTGTGGAGCCCGAAGGGCGGAGCAAGCCTGTGCATAGTCGCCCGGTGTTCGGTACCCTAGGCTGCGGTGCGGCCTCTCTTCGTTGTAGTGATTGCTCCATTGTGCCGCCTGCTCCCGTGCATCCCACAGGTGCCGGAACAGCCGCATGTTCAGGAATTCCTCCCTCAGCCTCCCGTTGAAACTCTCGCTGTAGGCGTTCTCCACCGGCTTGCCCGGCCGGATATGCACCAGTTCGATCTTCTTCTCCGCCGCCCAGGCCAGAAAGGCCCGGCTCGTGAACTCGCTCCCGTTGTCCATCCGGATCCGCTCCGGCCTGCCATACTCGGTGATCGCTGCCTCCAGCTCGCGGATCACCCGCTGGCTCGGCATCGACGTGTCCACCGCCAGCCTCACGCCCTCCCGCATGGCGGCGGCTGGTTCTTGAGCTTGGGCCGTCCTTCAGGCCCTTCGGCGGCTTCGACGGTCCTGGAAGCGTTGGCATCACCGGCGGAGCGGGCATCGCCTTTCATGCGGGGCCAGTTCGGTTCCAACCCACGGTCCGGTATACGCGCTGGTCCCACAGCGAGACGAGGTTTCCGCGGTTTCGGGAGAACAACTTGAGCCTGCTGATGAATGTGGATGTGTCCGCAAGGCGTCTTCGTCGCGACGCGCAAGGCAGCCCGCTGTCCGCTGGCTTCATCGGCGGAACAACGCTTACCGAGGGCTTCCCGGAGAAGGAGGGCTTCCAAGGGCGGAGCACCAGGATGGTGGGGGTGGCCTTTGAGTTGCATGTCACTCGCAGTTTCGGCGTAGAAGCCGATATTCTGTACCACCCGCTTATCCTCAGCGAGCGGGCTCGGGCAACCGTGGTGACCTGGGAGATTCCGTTCCTGGCGAAATACCGTTTTCGCGGCGAAGGCTGGCATCCGTTCCTCGCGGCGGGCCCCACGTTTCGAGCCTCGGGCAACCGCAACGCAACCAACCCCTCGATTCTTGGCGCGGCCGTTGGCGGGGGAGTGGAGTTCCACAAGACCCGTTGGGCATTTGCCCCCACTCTGCGGTATGTCCGGTGGACAAAGGACGATCCGTCGGACTACTCCCCGGCCTCATCCAACCAGAATCAGGTGCAATTGCTCTTCACCATCCGGTTTCCGGCGAACTAGCGGTTACACCGGGGCAGAGCACCAGGTCGAGGAGCCGGTGCAAATGGGGGTGACAGGAAGCTGGGTTTCCATTGATGCATTGGCAAGATCAAATTATAATGGATATAAGTATTTGTTGAATGCGATGCCAACCTTGAAACTCACCAAGATCGGAACCTCCACCGGAGCCGTCATTCCGAAGGAAATGCTTCATCGGATGAAGGTCGAAAAGGGGGATACTCTCTTTGCGGTGGAAACGCCCGAGGGCTATCTGCTTACTCCTTACGACCCCGAGGTTGAAGAGCAACTGAAGGCTGGCAGAGAGTTCATGAAGCAGTATCGCGAGACCTTCAAAGAGCTCGCGAAATGAAGGCTGAGCCGAAGTGGATCAGCAGGCGAGCTTTGCTGCTGCTGCACGAGGAGAGTTTGGCTGCGTTCGGCGGCAGATGCGGATTGCGGGATGAGAATCTGCTGGAGTCCGCCCTGGCCCGGCCACGGAACCTCTACGCCTATGAAGGCAAGAGCACCCTTGCGGATTTGGCGGCTGCGTACGGAGCAGGCATTGCCAGGAATCACCCCTTCATCGACGGCAACAAGAGAGCCGCATTTCTCTCCATCGGAATGTTTCTGGCGATCAATGGCTTCCGGCTCGAAGCGGATCAACCGGAGGCAATCACTGCCATGCTGGGTGTCGCCAGCGGCTTGACCGATCAAGACGCGCTCTCTGCATGGATTGCCAGCAGAATGATCCGCCGATAGACGCTGTTCCAGCTTGTTTGGGCGTGCCGGCCTCACTATCGTTTTATGGCTCCAGCATGACTGATGCCCGATAGGAAGCGGCTTTGCCGCTGGTGGCGTCCAGCACCGTCATCGGGAACGGATACTTGCCGACGCCAAGCGAATGGATCGGCGCGGTGCCCGCGCGGAGGCCCTCTAAAGTTCGGGCAACGGGGCTGTGTAGCGGAGGGCTTCGTCGCCCAGAATATGGATGATGGATTGCTCAATCAGCCACTCGCGGGGCGCTTTCCTCTCGTGCATTTTGCCCAGTTTCATGGCGTAGCGGGCGATGCTCACGCCGTCGCGGGCGCTGTAGCGTTCGTCGTTGCCGTGCGCGCGCTGGAGGAAATCGGTGACGTATTCGAGCACTTGCTCGTCGGCGAACGGGAGATTCTCCTGGAGGATCAGCA
>JBDIBK010000037.1:0-32779 GCA_039812845.1 Bryobacterales bacterium | reverse complement strand
CGCCCCCACGCCCATCACCGAACAGGACTTCCTCCGCTCCAAACTCTCCCAAACCCAAAACGGCTTCGTTTCGCAAAACGAGCGGGCAGTTTAGCGCCATCCGCGAACGCCCCCGCGGGCGATTCGGGAACCGCCCCTCTTCCCGGCACCTTGCCGCTCCAGGCGCAACAAACTTCTCTGGCCCCACGCAGTGTAACCTTGAGGCAAGGCCAAAGATTCGGATGATCACCCCGGAACAGCTCAAAATCACGGAACTCGGTCCGCGTGAGATCGCCTCGCCGATTCCCTTGTCCAGAGAGGCCGGGGACGGCATCGGCGATTACGTGGACGACGGCGCGCGCGTCCTCGCCCATATTGAGCTGCGGGATGGCGAGGAGGCGAACGTCAGCCTGCATTTTGAGAAGGCCGGTCCGCGCGCGCAACTGTATTTTCGGCCGCAGTATTGCCGGGCGGCCATTGTCACCTGCGGAGGGCTGAGCCCCGGCCTGAACAACGTGATCCGCTCCGTCCACAACGAGCTCTATTACCACTACGGGCTCAAGGATATCCTCGGAATCCGCAACGGCTTCCAGGGGCTGAATCCCGCGTACGGGCTGGCCCCCATGGAACTCGACCCCGAAATGGTTTCAAACATCCACAAGCTGGGTGGGACGGTTCTCAGTTCCTCCCGGGGTCCGCAGGATCCCAAGGTGATGGTGGATTACCTCTGCTCGCTCGGCGTGAACATGCTCTTCTGCGTTGGGGGAGACGGCACCCAGCGCGGCGCACACACCATCGCGCAGGAAGCCCTCCGGCAAGGCGCGCCTCTTGCCGTCGTGGGCATTGCCAAGACCATCGATAACGACATCCACTTCGTGCAGCGCTCGTTTGGTTTTGCGACCGCGCTTGAGAAAGCCAGAGAAGTGCTGGACGGAGCGCACGTGGAGGCCAAGGGCGCGCCCAACGGTCTGGCCATCGTCAAGCTGATGGGGCGCAACGCGGGCTTCATCGCCGCGGGCGCCACCATCGCCAGCCAGGAAGTGAATTGCACGCTCATCCCCGAATTGCCCTTCGAAGTGGATGGCCCCGACGGCCTGCTTGCGTTTCTGAAGAAGCGCATCCTCCGCAAGGCCCATGCCGTCCTCGTGGTGGCCGAAGGCGCCGGGCAGGACCTGTTCGAAAGCGCGCGAGACGCCCGGGATGCGTCCGGGAATCAAAAGCTCCACGACGTGGGCATCTTCCTGCGGGACCGCATCCGGGATTACTTTGAGGCGGAAGGCGTGCCCATCGCCATCAAGTATTTTGATCCGAGCTACTTCATCCGAAGCGTGCCCGCCAACTCCGCCGACAGCGTGCTCTGTGACCAGATGGCCCGTATGGCTGTCCACGCCGCGGTTGCCGGCAAGACCGACATGCTGATCGGGTACCTTCACAACTACTTCGTCCATGTGCCCATCCCGGCGGCCGTGCGCAGCAAGAAGCATCTGAACCCGGAAGGGGATCTCTGGATGGCTGTAATCGCCACCACCGGCCAGCCCGCGCGGCTCGGGGGCATCCGGCAATTAGTTCCAATGTCTGGCAACCCAGCCGATGCGAGAGTGGGCGGCAGCGAGTTCTAGACGGGGGAATTCTTGTCTGGCTGGAGAAAGCCCCCGGGCCAATCGGCCGAACGCATGCCAAGGAACTGGGGCAATTGTACGTCCGGTGCCGGCGCGATATCATGCAGGTGCTGGTTTTTGCGAGAGCGTCGCGGAACTCCGGGCACCCTCGCAACAGGATTGCGACCGCGTGGCGGCCGTGATGGCCACTGCCTGAGGTTGCTTTCAATTGCGGTACGAAAAGAACTCCCTCCACTCACTTGGTCGCGGCGTGCGCTGCATTCTGATGATCGTCCTGGCGGCGGGCATGGCGTTGGGCCAGCCTGCACCCACAGCCGCGGAGCGCGCCCCAGATCCGGGGAAGGCCGAGGCAGGCACCACCGCCGCTCCGGCCGAGCAGGGCGCGGCGGCCCCGGCCCCGACCGCTCCCGCCGCGGAAGCGGTCCATCTCAACCTCCTTGGCAACACCAACGCGGCCGCGGGAGAAAGCCGCCGGAATGAGAACGTTCAGTTCAACCTCGTCGACAACAACGCCCTCAAGGAGTTGAACGTGCGCCTGGGGGTGAGTGCAACGATTCTCACCGAGTTGCAGCCCGCGCGCGGCTACTTCGGAGCGGAGTTCGGGGGCACACCGTCCGCCCCGATTCACGTCACGCTGCCCCCCGTTTCCGCATGGCACGGCCAAGTCTATTATTCGCACCTGAACAGCGCCTTCAGCGCGCGGAGCTTTTTCCAGGTGGGCGACGTGAAGCCGGCCCGCGAGCACGATTACGGATTCCGGACCAGCTTCCGCGTGCGCGAAGGAACCACGCTCTCCTTCGACGGTTCGCAGCAGCGGCTTCGCGGCAACGTGAACGGCAACGTCCTGGTGCCCAGCCTCGAAGAACGCACGCCCCTCACGCGAGACCCGTTATTGATCCCCATCGTGCTTCGCTTCCTGAACGCCTATCCCAGAGAACTGCCCAACCGGACGGACATCAATGCCCGCGCGCTGAACACGAACGCGCCGCAGGTGATCGACAACAACAGCGGGGGAATCCGGCTCAACCAGCAACTGGGCTCCGCCAATTCCCTGGCGGCAACCTACCAGTTCACCTCGCAAAGCGTGGATGCCTTTCAACTGGTGGCGGGCCAAAACCCGGATACCGAGACGAAATCCCATCGGGCAAGGCTCACCTGGCTGCATGCCTGGAGCGCCCGGACGCTGTTCGAGTTCTCCGGCGGGCTGGACCGCGTCGGCTCCCTGCTGACCCCGGAGCCCAACTCCGTGGGTCCGATGGTCAGCACCTCGGGCCTGACGACCTTAGGGCCGGCGGGCGGGATCCCGATCGACCGCGCGGAGAACGTCTTTCGCTATGCGGCCCAAGCGCGGCAAACGCGAGGCAACCACAATCTCACAGCCGGCGCTCAGTTCTCCCGCCGCCAGTTCAACGGCATCATGACGGATTCGCACCGGGGATTTTTCTCCTTCGCGCCCGATTTCGGCGTTACCGCCTTTGAGAATCTGCGCCTCGGCCGCCCCGCGCAGCACCTGATCTCCACGGGCGATCCCTATCGCGGCTATCGCAACAACGAGTATCTCTTCTACGCCGGAGACAACTGGCGGGCAACGCCTTCGTTTACGCTCAGCTACAGCTTGCGTTACGAGCCGACGGCCCGCCCCACGGAAGTGCATGGCCTGGAGCGAATCCCGTATGACGCGGACCGCAACAACTTCGGCGGGCACTTCGGCCTGGCCCAGAGCCTTCCGCGAGAGTGGGGCGTGCTGCGCGCGAGTTACGGTTTGGAGTTCGGGCAGATCTTCCCCGTCACTTACCAGCAGGTCCGTTTCTCGCCGCCCAACAATTACAAGATCGTCCTGCCCGCCCCGTATCTGGCGGATCCCATGCGCGGCGTGGATCTGAACGATCTTTCGAGCTTCATCCCGACGACCTATCCGCTCGACGCGGCGCTTGCCACGCCGTATGCGCATCTCTACAACTTCGCCTGGGAGCGCGGATTCGGGTCCCGCCTGCGTATGCAGCTCGGCTATGTGGGCAGCCGCTCCCATAAGCTGCTTCTGATGTGGTATCAGAACCGCGCGCAGCCGGTTCCGGGCATTCCACAGACCACGGCCACCTGGAACCTGCGGCGGCCCAACCCGACCGTGGCGGAGATTCGCACCATCGTCAACGGCTCCAGCGGTTACTACGACGCGGCGCGCGCCTCGCTGCGCATGAACGATTGGCATGGCCTGAGCCTGGATACGAGTTACTGGTGGAGCAAGGCGATGGACCTCGGCTCAAGCTACACGAACACTGCGTTCGACAGCGATTCGCGCATCTCGCGCAGCCAGTCCGAATTCAACCAGCACAGCGACATGCGCGGGCCCAGCGACTTTCATCAGCCGCACGCGTTTCTCGCCCGCGTTTCCTACCTTACTCCGCAGCTCGCCTCCGCCGGGTGGGCGCGGCGACTGTTTGGGGCATGGAACCTTTCGGCGGTGGCCCTGTTGAAGTCCGGCACACCGTTCACGGTGCAGGCGGGTTCCGACGCGCCCGGCTGGGGCAATGTCGACGCGAACGGCGGCGACCGGCCGAACCTGCTGGACCCCAGCATTCTGGGGCGAACCATCGGCGATCCCGATACCTCCGCCAGACTGCTGCCGCGCAGCGCCTTCTCGCCCATGGCGCCCACCGACGAGCGAGGGAACCTGGGCCGCAACACCTTCCGCAAGGGCGCGATCCGCAACCTGAATGCCAGCCTCTCGCGGCGCTGGGTCTTCCCCGCCGCAAACGCGGACCGCTGGCTGCAGTTCCGCATGGAATCCATCAATTTCCTCAACACGCCACAGTTTGCCGAACCGGGCTTCGAACTCTCGAACCCCAACTTCGGCGCCATCACGAACACTCTGAACGACGGCAGAACCTTCCGCTTCCGTCTGGAGATGGGCTGGTAACCGCCCCAGTCTCCCGAAGCGTGCCGCTTGCCTCCGGCCGCCCTTGGCCTCTACAGCCAGGGATGGAGCGATTCGTAACGGAGCTTCCAACTCGCCGGGAAGCCGGGCGTTCCGGTTCCCTGACGGCCTTGCCAGCCGGCGGCCATCTGGGCGACCGCGCTCAGCAGGCCACCGTTGCCAGGCAGGTAGAGTGGCAGGTTGGGGCGCTGGTAGTTGTGGCCGTTGGGGAGCCATTCGTTCTTGGGGGAATCGAGCAGCAGGGCGTCCACGGCGGCTTCCGGTTCGAGCAGGCGCGCCGCGGTCATGGCGGTCATGGGGTAGTCCCAGCCCCAGGTGTCCGCCCAGCGCCAGTCCTTGAGCGCGCGATGGAGGGTGCGCCGCATGGTCTCCCGGTCCACCATGCGACCGGGCAGAACGCCGAAGGCGGCAAGCATCGAGGGGTGATCGTAGTTCCGTTTGGTGAAGGTCTCCGGGCAGTTCTCGTGAGCCAGATAGACGCCCTCGCGAACCGGAAGCGCGGAGAGATTCCGACGGACCCGCGCCCAGTGCTTCTCCTCGGGCAGGCCCAGGCGGCGTCGCCATTCGAGCGCAACCCCCAGCCCGCAGTTCCAATACTCCAGCTCAAATGTGGGGTTCCAGGTTTCGCGCGGCGGGTGGTTCTCCTGGGCCGGGATTACCGGAGGACCCAGCAGGTAGCGGCCGTTGCGTTCGACGGCGAAAGCGGCCATGAACTCCGCGGTTGCGAAGACGATCTCGGCGTAACGATCCAGCGTCTCCCGCACGGGGCGCGCACGCCGGAGGAGTTCGGCGAATGCGATCGGGTGCGGCTGCTGCCAGATGAGCAGCGGCCCAATGCCGGAGGGGCTGTCCGTGCCGTCCGGACCGGCCATCTTGGGCCAGCGCGCGCCGGTATAGCCCTGCCGTCTGGCGGTGGCGATGGCGGAAGGCAGGATGCGCCGGTACCAATCCATGCCACGGGCGAGCAGTTCCGCCCGGCCCCAGAGCGGGAAATGAGCTGCGTGCCACCAGTGCATTTCCAGGTGGAACTTGCCGTACCAACTGTTGCAGGTGAGGCCGGTCTCCTGTGGCGGCGTGGAACCGGCGCACTGGATGGCGGTGAGGTATTGCGAGAGCACGCTGCGTCTCTCGATCTCGCGGGCGCGCGGATCGGCGGCAGCGCCGAAGTCCACCGCCCCGCCGCTCTCCCAGAAGCGCCGCCAGGACGCTTCGGTTTGCGGGAAAGCGTCGGCGGAGGGCAGTTTCGCCCGCTCCGGAGCAAAGCTCACGAAGAGGGCGATCTCAGGGGTGGAAGCGCGAATCACGACGCGGTGCGGCCCGGTCTCGTGGGCGATGGCGCTGCCCTGCCAGCGGAGCGCCACGTGGTACCGGTCCCCGTCGAGGCGGCGCGCAATCCGGAGGCCGTTCTGCGTCGCGCCGCTGAGCTCGGTGCTGTGCCGCTCTGGGCTGCCCCAGTCCGCCGCCGTCATCGAGGGCGAGCCGTAGGGAAACTGTAAGCGGATGGCGACCGCGCCGCTCTGGAGAAGTGGGCTTCGCACTCTCACCAGGAGGCAATCGATCATGGGATGGCACGCGGTCTCGACGTCTACCGGCGCACCCTCGAACACGAAGCGGCTATGCAGAACACCACGCCACAGATCGAGTTCCTGCCGGATCTCGCGAAGGTCCTGCGGTGCCGCTTCAGCGCCGTCCGATCGCCGCAGGAGGAACCCGATCTGGCCCAGGTGCAGCCGATGAGGATTCTCCCGAAGGAACTGGAAGAGTTCGCGCTGGCCGTCCGCTTTCGTCGCATAACCGACATTGCGGCCATAGGTATCGAAGGCCTCGTAGACGAACTGCTTGCCGCGCAGATCGGCTGGCATGGGGAACGAGTGCCAGCCCCACTGGGATTGCGTGCAAAGCGGCATGGCCTTCTCGTAAAGCGCGGGGAAGGTCTGGAGGCCCGTGACGTCGGCGGTGAACGCGAACTCCCCGTTGCCGACGGAAAGCGGAGAACGCGGGGAGAAGTCCGTAAGAACGGGAGAGTGCCTCGCGACCACCGCGCGCCGGTCAATCGGTTCTCCGGAGGCGGCACTCGCAGCCGGAGATGCAGCCGCCAGGGACGGGAGCGCCGTGCCGAAGCGGACGAAGTCTCGACGGGAAGCCGGCATCGCATCTACTTCAACGGATTCCCGCCGGATTCGCAAGCGGAATCGCCGCATGTCCGTCATTCCGGGCCGCTTTTCCGGTCTACTTCGGGCCGCCGTCTGATAGAATCCGTGAGTCTGAATTTCAAGGAGGAGTTTGCGTATGCCTTTAACAAAACGCTGTGCCGCGGAATTCTTTGGTACGTTCTGGCTGGTGTTTGGAGGTTGCGGAAGCGCCGTACTGGCGGCTGCGTTCCCGAACCTGGGGATCGGCTTCCTTGGGGTGGCTTTGGCTTTCGGCCTGACGCTGCTCACGATGGCGTATGCAATCGGTCATATTTCCGGCTGCCATATCAACCCCGCGGTAACGATGGGGCTGGTGGCGGGCGGGCGATTTCCCGCGAGCGAACTGCTTCCCTACTGGGTTTCACAGGTGATTGGCGCAATTGCCGGCGCGGGCGTGCTGGTGGTGATCGCTTCCGGGCAGGCGAATTTCAGCCTCGCCAACGGCCTCGCTTCGAACGGCTTCGCCGAACACTCTCCCGGCGGATACACCATGCTGGCGGCGCTGGTGGCGGAAGTGGTGCTCACCTTCTTCTTCCTGTTCGTCATCATGGGCGCAACCGACAAGCGGGCCCCTTCGGCGCTCGCCCCGGTCGCCATCGGCCTCTGCCTCACCCTGATCCACCTGATCGGGATTCCGGTGACGAATCTCTCGGTGAATCCCGCGCGGAGCACCGGGCCGGCGCTCTATGTGGGGGGATGGGCGATCGCACAGCTCTGGCTGTTCTGGATCGCACCGCTCGTTGGAGGGGCGCTGGGCGGGCTGGTCTATTCCTGGCTCGGCCGGGAAGACTAGGCCCTAGAACTCGAAAAGAAACCCTCGCTTGCCGGGGTTCGTGCCGGTCGTACGCCCGAGTTGCGCGGTGACGCCCGCCGTCTCATGAATGTGCCCGCTGAAGAACCAGCGCGGCTGAACGGCGTCGATGAACTCGCGGATGGACGCGCTGCCGGCATGCGCCCCGTTGCGCATGAGATCGAGGGCGGTGCCGCGGGGCGGGCAGTGGCAAACGAGCACGTCGGGCGGCGGCTCCCGAAAGGGGTCCAGTCGCCGCGCGATCTCCGCTTCGCTGTACTCGCCGGGAGTGTCAAAGGGCGTGGGGTTGGAATAGCCGAGGAAAGCGAACCCGAGATCGCCGAGTTCCAGGCGCTTGCCGTGCACCGGCTGGAAGCCGAAACGCGCGCAGAAGGCAGCGATATCGGCCTCGCTCTCGTGATTGCCGGGAAGGACGAGAAGGCGCTCCCCGAGAGGGTGGAGGACCTCTCCGCACGCATCCAGGCCGCGCGCCCAGCTCACCAGATCGCCTGCGCACACATAGAAGTCCGCCTCCCGCGCGACGATGCTTTCGAGGGCTTTCAGATCGTTGTGAACATCGGAGAAAACGAGGATTCGCATGTTACGTTTTTGCAGGCCCTACGATCCAGTTTCGCGCACTACTTCGGAGGCGCGAGAGTGGAGGGCGCGCCCGGTTGCGGCGCGCTGGGAGGCGGCACACTCGGGGGCGGGGCATTCGGGGGCGGAGCGGGCTGCTCTTCGGTCTGCGACTTGTCCAACTCATCCGGCTCCGCGTCGAAGGTGATGGTGGCTTCGGCGCTGTACTTGCGATAGAGGCGGAACTCCACTTCATTCTTCGTCAGCAGCTTGGCGGCGCGCATGCGCACTTCCGCCCGCAGCGGCAGGACGAACTCGGATTCACCGATCTTCGTGAAGTCGTAGTCGAGCGTAGTCCAGGCCTTGAAGAGCGGATACCCGGCAGGGATATCTGTCGTGTTCTGAGCGATCCGCATGATCAGTTCGGTGTCGTGGTCGACGTAGACCAAGCCCTCCTGCCCTGCGATCACGGGGTCAAGATCGTCGTATTTGACGGTCCATTTGGAGTAACGGCGGGGGACCTTATACGAAAAGACATGCATCAGGCGGCCGCGCAGCGTGCCGTAGCGCAGCCAATGAAATTCGGCATGCGATTCCCGCTCGAAGATCTCCTTCAGCATGGTGCCGAACTCGCCCGTGCTCGATGCGCCGCCCAACTGCTGGATCTTCAAGTTCTGGACCGGCTGATTGTTCACCAGGATGACGTCGTAGTTCTCCTTGTCCTCGAAGTAGCTGAGCTTGGCGGTGACGGTATCCTGTTTCTGCCAGAGTTCGAGGCCGGATGGGTCCGCGTAGCGGCGCGTGACCTGCACGCAAATGAAGTCGGGGAGATTCTTCGAGTAGTTGGCCGCGTATTCGCGCATCGCATCGAGAAGGCGCTTCTGTTCCTCCCGAGTTGGGGCCGGCCGCGCGGGCGGGGCAACCACTTCCTTCGCACCCGCCTGCGACGGCGCTGGCAGGTTCTTGCTGCGCGCGGCGAGCGCTTGCAACGCCTCTTCGGTCTTCGGACCCACTCCCGCCGCCTTCATTTCGATCAGGAAGGAATCGGGCAGTTGCGTGGTGAGCTTTACCTTGGACAGGTAGCCCGCAACGTCCTTATCCTTCCAATGGAGCTTCACGGAAGAGGTAAGGAACGATTCGAGCTTCTCAAGAGTGAGCGTTTGTGCTGACGCGATCGCGGTCACAAACAGGAACAGCGCCACTCCGAGAAATCGCTTCATACCCATTCTTGACGTTAGCGGGGGCGTCGTTCGTTGCGCAAACTGGCGATTTCGCGCGGGCATGGCTAGTGCGATGGAAGCTTCACGACATCCCGGATGGCCTCCATCGCGAGCGGGGCGATGGCCCGGTAGCCGGCCGCGTTGGGGTGGAGACCGTCGTCGGAGAACTCCTTGCGGAGCGCGCCGGTGTTGTCGGCCAGCGCCGTGTAGTAATCCACTACCTTGTAATGCCGGCGCGCCGCCTCCTGTTTCAGCCAGATGTTGAGCGCCAAAATGCGGCTCGGAGAGCGGCGCTGCGTCTGGATATAGCGCATGCCGCGGTCTTTCGCATAGTCGCTCACGGGCATGACGGTGGCGACGATCACCTTGATGCGATGCTTGTCGGCCAGGTCAAACATGCTTTCGAAATTGCTCTCAATAACTTCAGAAGGCACGCCGTTGCCGATATCGTTGGTGCCTGCGAGGATCAGCATGGCGGCGGGGCGCAGCGCGATCACGTCCCGCTGGAAGCGCCCGAGCATCTGGCCGGTCATCTGGCCGCTGATGCCGCGGTTGACGAAATCGTAACCGGGGAAATACTCTTCGAGGCGCCAGCCGTCCGTGATGGAATCCCCCATGAAGACCACTCGCGGGGATTTCGCATTGGGCGCGGGGAGGCGGGTATTCGCCTCGCGGTAGCGGGCGAGATTATCCCGGTCGGACCCCCGCAGCGAGGCCACATTGCGCCGCAGGAGTTCCATCTCCCAGGCGTCGAGCTGAAGAAAGAGGTTTCGCAACTCGGCAACTTGCTTCTCTGTGGTCTCTGGAAGCGGGTAGGGCTTCTCCATGGCGTCGAGCAACTGGAGATAGCCGCGCAGCGCCGCATTCAGACGGTGAACCTGCAGCGTGTTCTGCTGCCCGCCGTTGGCGTTGAGATTAAGAACGGCCTGCTTCGCCTGCTCCAGCAGCGGTTCGCCGGCGCGGGAAAGGTTGGGGATGAGAATCGCGGTGCTTTCGACAAGCTGTGCACTGCGCTCGTAGGCGGCCAGCATTTCGTTGGCGCTCCAGCGAGCGGCCGTTGCCTCCGGAGCGGAGGCGGGAGCCTGCGCGGAGGCCGACGGACCTCCCGCCAGGTTCAGCAAGATTGCGAAGAGGAGCAGTGCCCGCGTTCGTAGTTTCAGCCGCATTGCCAAAAATCAGCCTCCAAAGGGGTTTCTTTCACTATAAGCAAAGCGGCGCGGCCGGGCCTTCGTCCGGGAACCGGGCCAAGGCTGGCGGAGAGGACGGAGCGGCGCTTCGGGCGCGAATGCCCGCCGCGGGGAATGAGCCTCTCCCGGCGGCCAAGCGAAGGACCGATCTCACAGGCGAAGCGCTTGTAAAATGTTTGCCGATTAAGAAACTTATAGAAAGATTGTTCTTGACTGACAGAGGCTGCTGGGATACATATACCCTAATCACACGGCAGCTTCAGGAGACCGAATCCAATAAAGCCGAGGACAAAGGACCAGCAAATCTGACGCAGAACGTCCTGCCGGACGGCCGATAAACGGGGCATACCGGCACAGGGATTCGTGTGCGCGGAAGCCGGCGGTATTCTTTTGAACGGCATGGACGGTATATCGATATTCCTGGAGAGCATGCCGCGCGAGAGGAAAGGGGTCACTCCGCATGTCAAGACCAAGTGTCTTTTCAGTGAGGATATTGGCGTCGATATTGGCGTTCGTTTGCGCTGCAACGGTCGCCGCCCAGGAATTTCGGGCTACGATATCCGGCCACGTTTTTGATTCATCCGGCGCGGCTATTCCCGGCGCCAAGATCCAGGCCACCAACATCGCCAACAACGAAAGCTCCCAAGCCACCACGAACAGTTCGGGCGTCTATTCCATCCCGTTCCTGCGCCCTGGAGCGTACAAGATCACGGCGACCGCCGACGGCTTCAAGAGTTACGCGCGGGAGAACGTCATCTTGCAGGTAGGACAGATCGCCGGCATCGATATCAACCTGGAAGTGGGCGCGATTACGGAGACGGTGGAAGTCACCTCCCAGGCGGCCCTGCTCGAGACACAAACCGCCTCCCGTTCCGGGGTGGTGAACAATCAGCAGGTGGCCGAGTTGCCGCTGAATGCGCGCAATCCGTTCATGCTGGGCACGATGATGTCCGGCGTCACGTTCCGCGGCGCGGCGATCTGGCAGCGGCCGTTCGACAACGGCGCAATCGCGCAATGGAGCGTGAACGGCGGGCGGCAATCGAACAATGAGTTCATGATGGACGGCGCGCCCAACAACGCGCAGGCGGGAAGCAATAATATCGCCTACGTGCCGATCGTCGACGCCGTGCAGGAGTTCAACGTGCAGATGAACTCCTACGACGCGCAATACGGCAAGACCGGCGGCGGCGTCTTCAATGTGGTGCTGAAGAGCGGCACCAACGACTTCCACGCCACCGGCTGGGAGTTCATGCGCCGCAAGTGGCTGGACGCCAACACGTTCCAGGGCAACGCGGTTCCCCGCGCGGCGGGCGTGGAGAACGAGCGCGCCAACCATACACTCGACCAGTACGGGTTCCAGCTTGAAGGGCCGGTATACCTGCCGAAGTGGCTCAAGAAGGATTCGCCGGTGAAGCTCTATTACCTGGGAAGCTTTGAGAACTACCGGGAAAAGACGCCAAACCCGCTGACGAACTCGTATCCAGAAGCGGAGATGCGCACGGGTGACTTCTCCAAACTGGTGACATCGGACAACAGGCCGATCACGATCTTCGACCCGTTGAACGCGACCGACCCGGGAGGCAACCCGGTCCGGACGCCGTTCGCGAACAACCGGATTCCCCAGGCACGCATCAACCCGGTGGCCGCGGCGGTGACGGCTTTCATGCCGCTGCCAAATTCGCCGGCGCGGGCCGGTTCGAGGTATTCCACCAACAATTTCCTCACGCCGGAGTATGTGAACAACGACAAGTTCTACAATCTGATCCTGAAGTTCGATTGGAACTTCGGCGACAATCACCGGGCCTTCTTCCGGCACGCATCGAACGACCGCACGGAGGACAGGGCGGTGAACGGGATCGACAACAAGGTGGGCACGGACGGACAACAGCCGTTCCAGCGCATCAACGACGCATACGTGGCGGACTGGGTGGCTACGCTGACGCCTACTCTGGTCCTTAATGTTCGCGGGTCCTATAACCGCTTTATTGAAAAGGGGCTGGGGCGGGCAAATTCCGATTTCGATCTGACTTCGCTGGGGCTACCCGCTAGCATGGTGAGCCAGCTTCCCGGCCCGACGTTCTTCGGGCGCTGGGAATTCACGGGCTATTCCTCAATCGGGCGTTACCAGAGCATCAATATCACGAACAATTACAACCTCGCGACGAACCTCACCCTAATCAAGGGAGCGCACACGATGAAGACCGGCATCGATCTTCGCCGTGGCCATTTCATCCGGCAGGATACGGGAAACATCCTGCAGTTCCAGAACAGCGCGGCCTGGACGCAGCGCCTCTATAACCAGGGCGAAGCCACTTCCGGCGACGGCTATGCCTCTTTCCTGCTGGGCACGCCTACCGGCGGAAGTTCAAACTATCCGGTCTTCCCGTTCTATCGGCAATGGTACTTTGCGCCCTACTTCCAGGACGATTGGAAAGTGAGCCGCAAACTTACGCTGAATCTCGGCCTGCGCTGGGATTACAACGGCCCGACGGACGAGATGTACAACCGCATCAACCGCGGGTTTGATCCGTCCCAAGCCAACCCGATCGCGGGGCAAATTTCCGCTGCGAATCTGGCGCTTTATCCGCAGCTCAAGAACCTGAGCGGCGGATTGCTGTTCGCGGGTGTGAATGGCCAGCCGACGATCGCTTACAAGCGAGACCTCAACAACTGGCAGCCCCGAGCGGGCTTCGCCTACTCCTTGAATGACCGACTGGTGCTCCGGGGGGGCTACGGACTCTATTACATGAATCCGACCAACGATGCACAGATCAACTCGGGCTTCCAGACCAATACACCGCTCGTGAATTCACTGGACGGCAACCGGACGCCGCTCCCGAATGTGTATTCGAACCCGTTCCCAGACGGCATCAACCAGCCTGCCGGCGCGGCACGCGGCGCGTTGACGTTCGCGGGACAGAACAGCAATTGGTTCAACCCGGATTTCGACATCCCGCTGGTTCATCAGTTCTCGATGGGCTTCCAGTATCAGACCAGCCAGACGAGCACGATTGAACTCTCGTACGTAGGCAGCCGGTCGCGCGGCCTCAACAACGAGCGGGACTACAACATCCCAAGTCTTGACTTCCGGAAGCAGTGCAACCTGCTGGAAGGCGGAAGCGCGACGTATTGCGATGCCCAGGTGCCCAATCCGTTCAAGGGCATTGAAGCGTTCCGGGGGACCAGCTACTTCACAGCGAGCAACATCAGCCGCTTCAACATGAACCGGCCCTTCCCGCAGTTCAACGGCGCGATGCAGCAGAAAGGGCTGGATACGTCCGATATCTGGTACAACTCCCTGCAAGTGAACTACAACCAGCGCTTGGGCGACGAACTTACGATTGTCACCAATTACACGTTCAGCAAGATGGTGGAACAGTGGGGGTTCAACGACCCTTACGCGGGAATCGCGCAGCGCGGCCTCTACTTCCTGGACCGCCCGCACTACTTCAAGTTCACCAGCGTGTATGAACTGCCTTTCGGGAAGGGGAAGAAGTTCGCCGCGGGTGCAAGCGGAGTGACAGACAAGCTGCTCTCGGGTTGGCAGGTGACCGCATTCTACTCCAACGCGAGCGGCGAGCCGACCGACTTGCCGGGCAATGTGTTCCAGTTACGGGACGCGGCTATCGCGGACGTGGATTGGAAGGCGCATCAGGTGCGGGGCTTTCATGCCTGCACGGAGCGGCTGTTCAACAATGGAACGACATCGCGGATCAACTGCGCATCGGGCGAAGAGCCGTACTGGCTGATGCTGCCGAGCTACGCGCCGCGGGCAACGCCGACGCGCAGCGGGCAGATCCGCAAGCACCAGGCGTTCACCATGGACGCTTCGCTGAACAAGATGACGCAAATCACGGAGCGGCTGCGCGTGCAGTTCCGCGCCGAAGCGTTCAACCTTTTCAATCACAACTATTTCGGACGGGACAGCTTTAACACCGACCCGACGAACCCCAACTTCGGGACGGTATTCCCGGCAACGGTCTCGAACCAGAACAGCTTCCCCCGCCAAATTCAGCTTGGCTTCAAGGTGTTCTGGTAAAAAGCGCCCAGGGTTTCACCTGGCGACGGGCGGCCGGCGGACACTCCGCCGGCCGCCCGTTTCCATTCTCGCCCCCCCCGGTTCATCGCCCGATCGGCCCGGAAGCACTCCAGGACCGTGATAAGATTCCCTGACGTGCGCCACTGGATTGAAAAACTGCACATGTACGCCGGGCTGCTGACGTTCACCGCCTTCGTGGTGTGGGGCATCACGGGCATTCACGCGGTGTTCCTGCCCCCGCCTGGAACGGAGGGGGAACCGGCGACGACGGCGGTGCGCGAGATTCCCTGGAGAGCGCCCGGCAATCTCGACGATAAGGCGCTATCGGCGGCCGCGGTCACGGCAAGCGGGCTGCGCGCGGTGGGGAGGCCCGTCCTGCACCAGCGCGACGCCGGACAGAACCTGACCTTCGCGGTCTTTGGGCCGAACGGGCGGAGCGATCTCACCTACCTCGAAAGCGCGGGCAAACTGCGCGTGGAGATCAAAGGGAACAGTTTCGCGGAGTTCCTAAGCGCGTCTCACGCTGGAAGCAGGCGGCGCGGCCCGCCGGAGTGGGGAGCGCGGGTCTGGGGCGTTTATAACGAGTTCGCCAATTGGGCTTTCCTGTTGATGACGCTCAGCGGCATCTATCTGTGGCTGGCGACAAGGCCGAAGATCGTCTGGGCGTGGGCAACGTTCGGACTGACGGCGATCGTCGTCGCGGCGCTCTGGTGGGGGACGAGGTAAGCCATGTTCCGTTTCATGCGAAATGTCCACCTGGCGCTGGGCGTGGGATTCTTCTTCGTGGCACTGCTGTTTGCGTTCAGCTCGATTGTGCTGATTTACCGGCCATGGTTCCCAAGCAGTTCGGAGCGAACCCGCGCTACGGCGCAACTGGAGCGCGGCCTCGACGCCCGCGCGGCCGCGCTCGCGCTGATGCGCTCACGCATGGCCGAGGGTGAGCTTCGAAACATCCGGGAGGGCGAGGGAAAGCTGCGGTTTATCATCTGGCGGCCCGGCACGGAAGTGAATACCGTCTACGCGCCGGAGACCGGAGAAGCCACGCTCGACACACGCCGCTACAACTTCTATGAGACCCTCGTGCAGTTGCACGTCAATCACGGCTTCTTCCACGATTTCATGCCCGCCAATCTCTGGGCGGCGCTTTCCCTGGGGGTCTCCGTGGGACTGTTACTGCTTGGGGCGAGCGGGATCTATCTTTGGTACCGGCATCCGAAGGAACGGCGCATCGGCACGGTGCTGATCGCGATCGGGTTCGCGGTGCCCGCGGTGGCGCTGTTCGCCACGCGGCTTAGCGGCGGCTAAGCCGGTGCAACGCGGGCGGCCGGAAGGGGCCACGGGGCGGACCTCCCAGGGCTAATCGAGCAGGAAGCTGTCGTTCCGGCGCGGGATCTCGACGGCAAGGCCGTATTCCTGCTCAATGCGGGCCTTCAGCGTCTCCATCTGGATTGGCTCGCCGTGGACGAGGAAGACTTTCTTCAGGCCCGGCACGATGGATTTCATCCAGTGGATCAGTTCCTGCTGATCGGCGTGGCCGGACATCTCATTCAGCTTCTCGACGCTGGCCCGAACGTAGACGGGGTCTCCGAAAATGTTCACTTCCCTCTCGCCATCGAGCAGCTTGCGGCCGAGGGTGTTCTCCGCCATATAGCCCACGATCAGCACCGTATTTCGCGGGTCTCCCACGTTGTTGCGCAGATGGTGGAGGATGCGGCCCGCTTCGCACATGCCGGAGGCGGAGATCACGACGTGCGGGTAGTGGATGTCGTTCAAGGCCTTCGATTCGGAGACCTCCCGCACGTAGCGCAAGCGGTGGAAGCCGAACGGCTCCAGCCCATCCATGAGGAAGGCGCGCGCCTCGTGATCGTAGAGGTCCTCGTGCTTGCGGAAGGTCTGTGTGACGTTCACCGCCAGCGGGCTGTCGACAAACACCTGGATCTCCGGGATCTTCTTTTCGTTGATCAACTGGTGGAGAAGCAGCACCAACTGCTGCGTGCGCCCCACGGCGAAGGCGGGCACGATCAGCTTGCCGCCGCGCTGCACCGTCTTGTTGACGATTTCGGCAAGCCGCCCCTTCACGAGCCCGATGGGCTTGTGGAGGCGCGCGCCATAGGTGCTCTCCATGATGAGGTAGTCGGCGGGGGGCAGCGCTTCCGGATCCCGAATGATGGGCAGGTTGGGGCGGCCGACGTCGCCGGAGAAAATGAGGCTGGTGCGTGCGGAGCCGTTCTTGTGAACGAGATAGACGGAATTGGAACCCAGAATGTGCCCGGCCTCGTAGGTATCGAGACGCAGATTCGGAGCGATCTCGACGGGTGTGTGCATCTCCACGGGGCGGAAAAGCGGGAGCGTGGCTTCGGCGTCGGCGATGCTGTAGAGCGGTTCGATGTCGTGATTTTCGTCGGTTTGCTCCAACTCGTTGCGGCGGCGCTTGCGCTTGTTGATGAACTCGGCGTCCTTCTCCTGGATGTACGCGGAATCCCGCAGCATGGAATCGCACAGGTCGGCGGTGGCGGGGGAGGCAAAGATGGGGCCGGTGAACCCGTTCTTGACGAGCGAGGGGAGGTTTCCCGAATGGTCCATGTGCGCGTGGGAGAGCACGACGGCGTCCACCCCCGCGGCGGGAAAGGCAAAGTGCCGGTTAATCTCGTTCGCCTCGGAGCGCCGGCCTTGGTAGAGGCCGCAATCCAGCAGAATACGGCGGCCATCCACCTCCAACTCGTGCAAAGAACCGGTTACAGTTTGGGCGGCGCCGCGGAAGGTAAGTCGCATCGACTCTACTCGATCACAACGCTTCCCCGCTCCGCAACAGAAATGCGGACGGCGCGCCGCATCGCGAAACCTCCCGCACCTTTGGCGGGACCGCAACTTTCGGTAGGATAGCGGGTTTAGCAGGGTGTGACGGTCTCAATGGCGGCAGAGGCGGACAGCCAGTTGATGCTCCGCGTGAAAGCAGGCGATGAGCCGAGCTTCGCCCTGCTGCTGCACCGTTTTCGCGTGCCGGTCTACCAGTTTCTGAACCGAATGGTGGGCAGCCCGGCGGTGGCGGAAGAGCTGGCGCAGGAGGTGTTTCTGCGCGTTTACCGGGCGCGGGCGTCGTACGAACCGAGCGCAAAGTTCACGACCTGGCTTTACCGGATCTCGACGCACCTCGCGCTCAACCATTTGCGCGATTCGCGGAGGGAACGGGAGGATTTGCGGCTGGACGATACGCCGGAAGACGGCCGGCCGCTGCAGGTGGCCTCGCGCGACATCACGATCGAAGAGAGGCTGGTGGCGAACGACCGCGTGGAGAGAATCCGCCGCGCGGTGGACGAGTTGCCGGAGAAGCAGCGCGTGGCGGTGCTGCTGCACAAATATCAGGAACTCGATTACCGGCAGATCGCGGAATTACTGGACACTTCGGAATCCGCGGTGAAATCGTTGCTGTTCCGGGCATACGAGAGCCTTCGGGTGAAACTGGCGGACTTGGCAACGGCGAGCGCGACGAAGGCAGCGGGATGACGGAAACAGGGATGATGGGAAGGAGGGTGCGATGAAAGAGGCAGATATTCGAAAGACTCCCGCGTTCCCGGAAGGCTCGCACTCCGAAGACGCTATCCGCGAGGCACGGGAAGCCGTATCGCCGCTGCTCGATGAGTGGAGGGCGGGGGAACCAGCCCCCGGGTTCGACGCCTCCGTCCTGGCGCGCATCCGCGCCGAGGAACGCCCCCAAGGCCGGATAGAAGGCTTGGTGGCATGGTTTCGGGCCATGAATGCGGTTCGCGGCTTCGGTCTGGCGGGCGCGGCCGCCACGGTTCTGTTTGCGGCGCTAATGCTGCGCGAGCCGGCAATGACCCCGGAAAATTTGCCGAGCCAGGCGGCGGTGCAGGATCTTTCCGCGCAGCAGGTAGAACTGGCACTCGAGGATCTGCGGATGCTCGACGAACTCTACAGCGCCCCGGCTTCAGAGGAGAACTACAACAACAAGAAGATCTAGCCCTATGAAACGCATTCGATCCATCCCGGCGTTCTGTCTGCTGGCCCTGGCATTGGCGGTTGCGGGGGACTGGTGCGCGATTCCGGCACGGGCGCAGACAGCGGACAGCGGACAAGAGGCGGCCCCTGGAAACAGCAGGCGGGGCAGCGCGCAGGGGCGGGAGCGCGGGATGCGCCGCCAGGGGGCGGACGGCCGAGGCCCCATGGCCCGGCGGCGGGCGCAGCGGGAGCAGATGAGGCAGTTCCGGATTCTCGACCGGCTCTCCCGGATGAGCCCGGAGAAGCGGGAACGGCTTCTGGGAAATCTGCCGCCCGCGCGGCGGCGGACGGTGGAGCAAACCTTGCGGCGCTACGAGGAGATGCCGCCGGAGAGGCGCGCGGCATTGGCGGAGCGCCTGCGGCAGTTCGATGCAATGACGCCGGAGCGGCAGGCGCACTTGCGTGAACTTCTCCGTTCCCTGGACCAGATGCCGGACGACCGGCGGCGGGCCTTGCGGAGCGAGTTTGCCCGCATCCAGCGCATGCCGGACGAAGAACGTCTCGATTACACGGCGTCGAACGGCTTCCGCGAAAAATTCAGCGATTCCGAACGCGAGCTGCTGCTGGACCTGGTGGACGCGGCGCCCGCGCCCTAGGCGCTGCCCTTCTTGCAACCCCAACATTCGAACATGGTTCTATCGGCCCGAGAAGGCGCATTCCCGGAAGGGGCAGCGAATCTTCGCGGCTTCCGATGATAGGATCTAGGAAGCCATGAAAATAGGAATTGTTGGACTCGGCTTCATGGGAAGCACCCATGTGAAGGCCATCAAGAAAATGGCCGCATCCGGCCCCTATCCGGTCGAACTGACCGCGGTATCCGATGCCCGGCCCGATCTGCTGTCGGGAGATCTTTCGAGTATCCAGGGCAACCTGGGCGGACCTGGGGAGAAGTACGATTTCTCCACCATCGGCCAGTACGCCGACTGGCGGGACATGCTGAAAGACCCCAATGTGGACGCGGTGGATTTCTGCACGCCGACTTTCCTCCACGTGGAGAACGCCGTGGAAGCGCTTCAGGCGGGCAAACACGTGCTGGTGGAAAAGCCGATGGCCATTTCCGCCAAGGACACGGAAACCATGCTGGCGGCGGCCAAGGCAAGCGGCAAGACGCTGATGGTGGCGCAGGTGCTGCGCTTCGTGCCGGCGTACCGCCAGTTGCGGGACACCATCCGCTCGGGCGCGGCCGGAAAGCCAATCCAGGCGACGTTCCGCCGCCGGTGCGCCGCGCCGTTCTGGAGCAAGTGGATGTGCGACCCCAAGTTGAGCGGGGGCGCGATCATTGATCTTCTGATCCACGATATCGATTTTGCGATCCACACGTTCGGCGAACCGGAAAGCGTCTCCGCGGTGGGGGTGGAAGACCTGCCGCGCGGCCTTGACGTGATTACCGCCACCCTCGCCTACGCAAACAGACTCAACGTCGTCATCCAGGGCGGGTGGTATCACCCCAAGGCGTTTCCCTTCTCCATGGACTACAACGTGGTTTGCGAGGAAGCTACCTTCGAATTCAGTTCCGCCGGAACCGAGCCGACGCAATACCTCGTGGATGGAAGCCAAAAACCGCTGCCCCTTCCGGAGCAGGACGGCTACGAAGCCGAACTGGCCTACTTTGTCGAGTGCATATCCACGGGGAAATCGCCGGACTTCTGCCCGCCTGAAGAATCGGCGGCGGGCGTCAGGCTGGCCGAGAAGCTGAAAGAAGCACGTCAACGAAACGGAGAAAGAGTGTCATGAGAGCCGTACACGAAATGGAACTGGGGGCGATGTTCTGGGCCACCACTACCCCAGCGGAGACCCTGCGAGCGATCAAGGAGACGGGCGTCACCTGCGGGCAACTGGGCCTGGACGGGGGCCTCGAACTCAGCGACGATCTGGCCGCCGGATGGAAGGCGGCACTGGCCGCCGAGGATTTCCCGATCGTCACCTGCTTCGCCGCCTATAACGGCGAGGAGTACCCGGATATCCCGACCGTCGTCGACACCGTGGGTTTCATCCCGAAACGCTTCCGCGAAGAACGCATGGCGCGGACCCGCGCGGTGAGCGACTTCGCGGCGAAGCTGGGCGTGGGAGCGATCGGCCTCCACATCGGCTGCGTGCCGTCAAGCGACACGGATGCGGACTATCTGGCCGTGCTTGGCATGGTGCGGGAGATCGCGGACCACGCCGCGGGGCATGGACAAATCTTCGCGCTCGAAACCGGGCAGGAACCGGCCAAGGAACTCCGGCATTTTCTGGCCGACGTGAGACGCCCGAACGTGCGCATCAACTTCGACCCCGCCAACATGATCCTTTACGGTTCCGGCGATCCGATTGAGGCGCTGGGTGTGCTGGGGGATCTGGTGGTGAGCGTCCATGCCAAGGACGGCCTGTGGCCGGCGGGGGGCGAAGGCAGCCTGGGCGTGGAGAAAGTGCTGGGCACTGGAGACGTGGGCATGCGCCGCTTCGTGACGAAGCTGCGGGAAATCGGCTACAAGGGGCCGCTCTGCATCGAGCGCGAAGGCACCACTTGGGAACAGAAGCTGATTGACATCAAAGCGGGCGTGGCCGAACTCAAGGACGCGCTGGCGTAACGCGCAAAGTCCGGCCGGGCGTGCCGAGCGCACGAAAACCGGCCGGGCGAACCCTCCTCAATCTATCCGGCGACGGGCTTTCCGGTCTTCCAGGGATGGGACACCGGAGGCTCGTCGCGGCCCTCCAGCCGGTCATAATCGTGGCGCGTGGAGACCGTCCCGAGGGACTGGTTGTAATAACTCTCCATGCCAAGGGCCTCGCGCAGATCCTCCTCAAAGGCGTGCAGCGCCTTGAGCTGCACGGCCTGCGCGGCGACTTTCTTACCGCTATCCGTCTGGAGCGACATCTGGTAGCCAATGTAGACGAGGACGGCGACTTCCGCGCCCATCCGGATTCCCAATTGGGTGAACTTCGGATGGCCATTCGAACCCATCCGAAACCGCGCCACGCAGAATTCGCGCGACGCGATCGCCTCATCCCCTTCCCGCTTCACTTCGAAGCCCGCCTGTTCCGCGCTGCGGATGTGGTCTTCGAATGTGAGTACTCTGACTTTCTCGCGACGGAAAAACATAAGGCCCTCTCGCTCAATTATGGGCTGAAGACCGGGCCGGGGGCAATGCGCGGGTTCGGGCGGGTGCGCGGCGGCCGGGAGAGCGGTGGCTACGGTAGCCTTAGCTTATGCGTGCCGTCCATCTTGCATCGGGAGCAGTGAGTGTCCGCGAGACAAGCAACCCGACTGTTCCGCCGGGATTCGCGTTGCTGCGCTTGCGCCTGGCGGGGATCTGCAATACGGACCTCGAACTGCAGCGCGGCTACTACGGGTTCGCGGGGATACCGGGGCATGAGTTCGTAGCCGATGTGGCCGATGCTGACGATGCGGCGTGGATCGGGCGGCGCGTCGTTGGAGAGATCAACCTCGGCTGCCGGAACTGCGGCTGGTGCGAGCGCGGGCTGGAGCGGCACTGCCCGGCGCGCAGCGTATTGGGCATTGTGAAGCATCCGGGCGCGTTTGCCGAGTATTTCACGCTGCCAGTGGCGAACCTCTATGCGGTGCCGGACTCGATGGAAGATGAGGCAGCCGTCTTCACGGAACCGGTTGCGGCCGCCTGCGAGATTCTCGAGCAGATTTCGGTGGAGCGCGGCACAACGCTGGCGGTGCTCGGGGACGGAAAACTCGGGCTGCTGATCGCCATGGTGCTGCAATCGCACGGCGCGCGCGTGGACCTTTACGGGAGGCACGCGGAGAAGATGGCGATCGCGGCCGAACTCGGCGTTCGCGCGTGCGCGGCAGGCCGGAGTGGCGGCGTGAAGTATCCGGTGGTGGTGGACGCGACCGGCTCCGAGGAGGGTCTTGCGGCGGCAGTCGGGCTGACGGAAGCGCGGGGAACGGTAGTGATGAAGAGCACCGTGGCCCGGCCTGTGAGTTTGGACATGGCCAGCGTGATTGTGCCCGAGATCACGCTGCTTGGCTCGCGGTGCGGACGTTTCGAGGATGCGCTGCCGCTTCTCGCGAAGGGGGAGCTTCCGGTTCAGCGGATGATTCAGGCGGAGTACCGCCTTGCGGAGGCCCCGGCCGCGTTTGCGCACGCGGCGCGCAAGGGGACGCTGAAGATTCTGCTTCGGCCATGACCGCATCCCCGGCACGGCCCGAGATGGCATACACTGGGCGGCGTATGTCTCTCCCGATCTCCCGCAGAAATCTGCTTCGTGGCGCGGCGGTGGCGGGGCTGGCGGCACCGCTGGTGTCCGCGCAGACACGGCCCCTGAACCTGGTGATGATCTATTGCGACGACCTCGGATACGGGGATATCGGCTGCTATGGGTCGCCGATCCCCACTCCGAATATCGATTCGCTGGCGCGCGACGGCTTGCGCTTCACGGATTTTCATTCGGGGAACCCGGTCTGTTCGCCGTCGCGGGCATCGCTGCTCACGGGCAGGCACAACACGCGGGTGGGAGTGCCGCGGGTGTTTTTCCCGCGAGACAGCAACGGCCTGCCAACGGATGAAACCACGTTCGCGCGAATGGCCAAGGAGCACGGGTATGCCACGGCCTGCGTGGGCAAGTGGCACCTGGGGCACAAGCATCCGCACCTGCCCACGGATCACGGTTTCGATGAGTATTTCGGCATCCCGTACTCGAACGACATGAGCCCGCGCTGGCTGATGGACGGCGACAAGGTGATTGAAGAACAGGCGACCCTGGAGACGCTGACACCGCGCTATACCGAGCGCGCCGTGAAGTTCATTGAGAAGAGCAAGGACAAGCCCTTCGTCCTCTATTTCGCGCATACGTATCCGCATATTCCGCTGGCGGCTTCGGCGCGATTCCGGGGGAAATCGAAGCAGGGTCTCTACGGAGATGTGATCGAGGAACTCGACTGGAGCGTGGGCGAGGTGCTTCAGGCGCTCGAGCGAAACGGCATTGCCGGGAACACACTGGTGATCTTCGCGAGCGACAACGGCCCCTGGTATCAGGGCTCCTCGGGACGTCTGCGCGGGCGAAAAGGAATGACCACGGAAGGGGGCATGCGCGTGCCGGGGCTGTTCCGCCTGCCAAGGGTGATCCCGGCCGGACGCGGGACGAACGCCTTCGCGTCGGTAATGGATATTTTGCCTACATTCGCGGCGATGACCGGCATGAAGACGCCCGCGAAGCCGCTCGACGGCACGGACATCACGGACATCCTGCGCGGATATGCCACCGAGGTTCCGCGCAAGGAACCCTTCCTCTATTTCGACGGCTGGGACGCGCAGTGCAGCCGCCTTGGCAAATGGAAGCTGCACTTCGCCCGGCGCAACGACTTCATCTACAGCCCTTCCCCGCAAGGCGGGCCGAAAACGCTCGCGCTGCGCCCGCCGGAACTCTACAACCTGGAACTGGACCCGGATGAGAGCTACGATGTCGCGCCGGAGAATCCGGAAGTGGTGGAGCGCCTGATGGCACAGACCGAGGCCATGCTGACGGGCTTCCCCCAGGAGGTGAAGGACGCCCGCGCGAAGGTGCTGACGACACCGACCGGGCCGAGCGAACCGGGCCGGCTGCCTCGCGAGAAGGCAGCGAACTGAAACGCGGGCAGGAGCGGGGAGCGTCTCGCTTCGCACGCCGCGCGGTAAAACCTGGCCGAAGGACGCCCACTAGCGAGGGCCGCGGTTGCCCAGCGCGATTGGAGCAAAAAACTGCTGCTTGTGGCGTTCCGCGATCTCCTGCAAGCGCGCGGCGATCTTTGGATAGCGGTCGAGCACATTGGTGGTCTCGAAGGGGTCCTGCTCCATATCGAAGAGGCTGAGCCCGATCTTTTCCTGGCGGTACTCCCCGGCGGCGCCATCGTTGCCCGCTTTCACCAGCACGCGGTAGCTGTGGGGGAGATGCAGCTTCCAGCGCCCGTCCGCGCTGAACACGCCTTCAAAGGTGGGGCCGGTGGAGAAGGGGTAGTATTCGTGGGGGTTCCTTGCGCCGGGCTTGCCGGAGACAAGCGGCCAGACGTCGCGCCCGTCAATCGGGTTGGCGGGGAGCGGCGCACCGGCCAGTTTCGCGAACGTGGGGAGCACATCGACGCTGCTCCAATAGCGGGTGGAGAAGATGCCCGCTTTGATCTTGCCGGGGTAACGAACCGTGCATGCGCTGCGCGTGCCGCCGTCGAAGCCGGTGCCCTTGGCCTCCCGGTACGGGGTCTTTCCGGCGTGATTGCCGTAGGAGGTCCAGGGTCCGTTGTCCGAGGTGAAGAGCACGAGGGTGTTCTCTTCGACGCCGGCTTCCTTGAGCGCTTTCATGATCTCGCCTACCGACCAATCAATCTCCGTCATCACGTCGCCGTAAAGCCCGGCACCGGATTTGCCTTTGAACCGTTCGCTGCAAAAGAGCGGCACGTGGGGCATGCTGTGCGGGACGTAGAGGAAGAAGGGGCCGTCTTTCCCGCGGCGGATGAAATCCACGGCATGTTCGGTATAGCGGGAGGTGAGCGTGGTCTGATCCGCGGGCGTCACCCGCTCAATGATCACCTTGCCGTTCTCCCAGAATTGCAGCGGATATTTTGCATAGTTCTCGGGATGCTGCGGATGGTATTCCCACATATCGTTCGAATACATGAGGCCGCAGGATTCGTCGAAACCGCGCGCGGGGGGGCGGGTGTCTGGCTGATCGCCGATGTGCCACTTGCCGAAGACGGCCGTCTTGTAGCCGGCGGATTGCATGACGTTGCCCAGCGTGGCGAAGGAGGGGTCAAGCCCGCGCGCCCGTGGGCCATGCGCGCCGAAGACCTTGGTGCGGCCGGGATAGCAGCCGCTCATCAGTGCGGAACGCGACGCCGAGCAGATGGCCTGAGGCACGTGAAAATTCGTGAAGCGGCAACCCTCGCTCGCCAGTTTGACGGCGTTCGGGGTGGCGTAGGGAGGGTTGCCGAAAGGATGGAAGTCCGCGAAACCGGAATCGTCCAGGAAGATCACCACGAAATTCGGGCGCTTCGGCGCGGCGGCCGCCCAGGAGGGAGCGGCCGCCGCGCCGAGTGCGGCGGATTGCAGGAAGCGGCGACGATCGAGTTGGTTTCGCACGATGGAGCCTCCTTGGAACAGCCTGATACCGCGGCTTTGCCGCTAGACATCGCAGAGACGAGTGGCTTCGTTCAGGGACGTGATCGGGTCCCGCTTGGGAATGAACTCGTGGGAAAAATATCCGGTATAGCCGGTCTCAAGGATTGCCCTGGCAATGGCGGGGTAGTTAAGTTCCTGCGTTTCATCGATCTCATTGCGGCCGGGATTGCCGCCGGTGTGGTAGTGGAAGAAATACTTGTGATTTTCCTTGATGGTGCGGATGACGTCGCCCTCCATGATTTGCATGTGGTAGATGTCGTAGAGCAAACCGAACATGGGGGAATTCACCTGTTTGGCGAGTTCGACGCCCCACACGGATTTGTCGCACATATAATCCTTGTGGTTCACCTTGCTGTTGAGCAACTCCATCACGATGCGCACGCCAGTGGCTTCCGCCATGGGAAGCAGTTGCCGGATGCCGGCAACGCAATTTTCGAGGCCCTCGTCATCGGACATGCCCTTGCGGTTGCCCGAGAAGACGATGATGTCCGGCGCGCCGACGGCCTTCGCATCCTCGATCATGGTCTTCATGCGGGCGGCGATTTGCGCGTGATTCTCCTTGCGGTTCAGCCCGTCGGGGATCGTGGTGGGCCCGGGAACCATGGTGGGCCGAAGCCCGTACTTCGTAATCGCGGGCCAATCCTCCTTGCGGGCGAGATCAATGTTTTTGAGCCCGGCCTCCGCGCAAGCCTTGGCGAAATCGTCGATGGGGATCTTGTCGTAGCACCAGCGGCACGCACCCTGCTTCAGGTTGCCCTTGAGCGGCGCGGCCTGGAGGGCGGAAAACGCTTGCGGGGCCAACACAGCCGCCCCCGCGGCGGGAAGGAAGGTTCTGCGCTTCATGGGCCATATCCTATCAGCGGAACAGCCCGGCTGGAAGGGAAATATGCGAGGCTTCGCCACAATGCGGAGCTGGATACGGGAAAATGGCGAAGATGAAGAACGCTTCGGCCTCTCCCGTCCAGATTTTCGGCATCAAGAACTCGGCGGCGACGCGGGCCGCCGAGCGTTTCTTTAAGGAGCGGCGCATTCCGGTGCAGATGGTGGACCTGAAGCAGCGGCCGATCGCTCCCGGCGAGATCAAGCGATTCCTTGACAAGTTCGGCTGGGATACGCTGCTCGACCGGGAGGGCGCCCCCTACGTGGATTCGGGGCTCAAGTACCTGCGGGTGAGCGACGAACAACTGATCGAGCGGATTGCGCGGGAGCCGCGCCTGCTGCGGCTGCCCCTGGTGCGCGGCGGGAAGCGGCTGGCCGTGGGCCAGGATGAAAGCGAATGGAAGGCGATGCTCGACGCATAGCGCGGCGGAACGGAGCGGTCACGATTGCGGGGGATGCTGCCGATACAATGGGGGTAGCACGAACCGAGAACTCGAATGACTGCCAGCCCGTTGTCGTACGAAACCCACACCAGCTTTGATGCCGCCCTGGAATCGGCGGCGAAACTGTGGGGCATTGACCTTCACTATTGGGACATTTTCGGCAAGAAGCACCAGGCGAAGCCGGAAGTGGTGATTGCGATTCTCGAATCGCTGGGAGTGGAGGCGGGAAGCCTGGGAACCCTCAATGCGGCTATCGAGAAGAAGCAGCGCGAGGAATGGGAATGCGTGCTGCCGCCGGTGGAGGTGGTGGGGCGGCATCCGCAGAATCCGGCCTGGCTGAATCTGCCGGATTCTCTCGAAGCGGAATCGGTGCTGGTTACCTTTCAGTGGGAGGACGGGACGGTGGCCTCGTACCCCCACGCCGCAAGCTCGCTCGAGGTGCTGGGCCGGGCGCAGATCGGCAAGGACGGTTACAGCCGCCGGCGCATTCCGCTGCCGAACGAGACCCCGCTCGGCTATCACCGGATGCGCATCGACGCCGGGCACCCAGGCCATTTGGCGGCGACGGCGGAGACCGACCTGATCGTGACGCCGGACCGGGCCTACCAGCCTCCCGAGCTTAGCGGAGAAGGCAAACTGGCGGGGCTGGGAGTGAGCCTGTATGGGCTTCGCTCGCACCGCAACTGGGGCTGCGGCGATTTCACCGACCTCGGCGAACTTTGCCGCTGGACCGCGAACGATTTGCACGCTTCCTTCGTGGCGCTGAACCCGCTGCATATCATCGCGAATCGCCTGCCCTATAATGCCAGCCCATATCTGCCAATCAGCGTTTACTACAAGAACTTTCTGTATATCGACATTGAACGCATCCCCGAGTTCAAGACGGCTCCGCTCGCGCAAAAGGCTTTCGCCGGCCGTGAAGCACAGGCCCGGATTGAGAAGATGCGCCTGGACGATCTGGTGGACTATGAGGGCCTAGCCGAGTTGAAGACCCGCCTGCTCGCTCTCACGTTTCTGTCGTTCCGCCGGGAGTGGAAACAGGGGACGGAGCGTGGGAAGGCGTTTCTGCGCTGGGTTGCGGAGCAGGGCGATGTGCTCGAAGGCTACACCACGTTTTGCGCGCTCGACCGCGTGCAGCACCGGCTGAACCCGGAAGTGTGGATCTGGCAGGATTGGCCGGAGGAGTACAAGGATCCGGAATCGGAAGCGGTGAAGACATTCGCCGCGAAGCGCAAGCACCTGCGGCTGTTTTACGCCTGGGTGCAATGGATTGCCTTTCAGCAGTTGGAAGCAGCGGGGGAAGCGGCGGTGTCGAACGGCCTCGCGATCGGCCTCTACCATGACCTGGCGCTGGCCACAGACAATTGCGGGGCGGATGTCTGGAAGCAGCGAAAGTACTTTGTGACGGGCTGCCGGGTGGGCGCGCCCCCGGACGATTTCTCCCCCGAAGGGCAGGATTGGAGCTTTCCGCCGCCGAACTTTCTGGAGCACCGGCGCAGCGGTTACAAGCTGTTCCGGGAAGCGCTTCGCCGGAACATGATGGCGGGCGGGGCGCTGCGAATCGACCACGTCATGCGCTTTTTCCGGCTCTACTGGATTCCCGCCGGATTCACGGCGAGCGAAGGAACGTACGTTCGCGATTTTTCCGAGGATCTGGTGCGGATTCTGGCGCTCGAAAGCGTGCGCAACCAGGTTCTGGTGGTGGGAGAGGATCTCGGCACGGTGGAACCCGCCACGCGCAAGACCCTCGAACGCTTTGGCATTTTGAGCTACCGGCTGTTCTATTTTGAGCGCGGGGAGGCGGGGGAAATGAACCTGCCGGAGCGGTATCCGGTGGAGGCGCTGGTGGCCACTTCGACGCACGACCTGCCGACGATTGCCGGGAGCTGGATCGGGCGCGATATCGAGGCGCGGGACTATGCCGGATTGCTGCCGGTGCATGAAGTCTACGAGCAGCAATGGGCGGAGCGGCGGAAGCTGCGCCAGGCAATTCTGGATGCGCTGTTCGCCGAGGGGCTGATGCCGGATTATTACTCGCGGAATGCTTCCGACATTCCGGAACTCACCGGAGAGCTGCACAATGCGGTGGTTGCGTATCTGGCGCGCACGCCCTCGAAGCTCTTCCAACTGAACCAGGAAGACCTCACCAAGCAGCTTGACCAGCAGAACCTGCCGGGCAGCACTTGGCAATACCCGAACTGGCGGCGCAAGATGAGCTGCTTTCTCGAGGACCTGACGAGCGACCCCGTGGTGGCGGGCAGCGCCGCGATGTTCCGTCACTGGCTATACGAGACCGGGCGCGAAGACCGCTAGTGCACGGACTGGAAAGCCGTTCGCGGGGCGGCGCGGGGCGCGGCGGCGTGCCTTGCTGGAAATGCGAATCCGTTCGATACGATAGGACTCATGGCGGAATCCGCTTCCGAAACCGGCCTCGCGCGTGAATTGTTCGAGGGGCAGTTGCGCTTTCTGCCCGTGGCTCCGGGACGGATGGAGTTTGCGCTGGAGGTGCGGCGGAAACTGCTTACATGGATGCCGGGCGTGGTGGCGGTGGAACTGCCCATCACGCTGCGGGAAACCATCCTCGCCGCGGTGAAGCGGCTTCCCGAGATCTCCATCGTGGTCCATGAGGACCCGAAGCGCCCGGACCGCGGCGTTTACCTGCCCATCGAGCCCTGCGACCCACTGATTGAGGCGGTGCGAACCGGGTTACAGATCGGAGCGGAGATCGTCTTTCTGGAACCGGATGCGGAGGAGCGGCCGCACCTGAACCATGCCTACCCGGACTCCTACGCCCTCACTCGCGCGGGGTATGCGCATTACGTGGAGGCATGGCTCAAATCCGCCGCCGCCGCGGAGACGGGGCACCTGGCACAACTGGCCGGAGGGATGGCCTGGAAGCTGCAGGGCGCCAACCCGGAAGCGACGACGGCGGTGGTGCTCTCGCTGGCGCTGCTCGAACCGGTGAGGCAAGCCTTCGCGGTTCCACAGGAAGAGCCGACCGACGTGCTGCGTAGGGACGGGCTGCATTTGGCGAACGCGCATCCGGAATGTCTGGCGGAGATCCTCAGCGAGTATCCGTTTCTCCAGGAGCAGTATGAACGCGCGAGGATGGAACCGCTCGATGCCATGCAGCTTGACCGGCTGAAGACGCAGTACGCGCTGTTCTGTGAGACGGAAGCGGTGTATGAGCGGGAAACCGGCGAGAGCGTGGCCGCCTGGCAGCGAAGGCTCTTCGCGCGATTCACGCGGAACCTGGCGATCGCCAACCGGCAGCTCACGCCGAACCTGTTCGATCTGACCATGGCCGCGCGCGGGACGGTGGACGACGATTTCGCCTACTGGCTTTGGGAAACCGCCAGCCGCTACCCGGCGCAAAGCGAACGGGACCGGCCGCCCACGCTGAACCTGAATGCGAACGATGTTTACCTGAATACGCGGCGCATCCAGTTGCGGCGGCGGCGGCGCAGCACGAAGCAGCGCTTTCAATCCACCGGCTTAAAGCGAAGGCCCAAGGAGAAGATCAAGGGCGAGTGGGCGCAGCAGTTGGATGGCAGTTCCATCTGCTCTTACCCTCCGGAAGACCTGGTAATCGAGGACTACGGGAAGTTCCTGAAGAGCAAGGCGAAGAGCATCCTCTCCGAGGAACGCACCCGCGTCGAACCGTTCCTGACTTCCATTCTCGACGGCATCGATATCCGCGAGACCATCCGCAACTGGTATAAGCACCAGATCTATGTGCGCAGCTATGAGAAGGTGCATGGCGAAGTGGGATCGGTGGTGGTGATTTTCGACGAGGACCGCGACGACCGGTATTCGTGGATGACCACGTGGCTGGGCGAACATCAGAACGAGAGCGACATGGCGTTCTACTCGACCGATCCGTATGAGCACCTGGTGGGACCGGGGATCGGGCGGGCGGAGTACGGAGGGCTGCTGCTCAGCCTGCCGCCACGGCGGATGTTCGACGTCTGGATCGACCCGGACTATGACCATATCGCGCGCAACAAGCCCGAACGGCTGCTGCTGGCGGGGATCGATTATTCGACGAAGCGCTATATCGTGTATGTGGCTCCAAAGCCGCCGCGCTCGCTGTTCCGCAGCATCGCCTCGCGCATGGGGCGGCAGGTGATCTTCGTGCCCATCGGGCAACTTTCTCCGCAGAAACTCAAGAAGATCCGCGTGGTGCATGTGCTCGACGGGCACGAGAAGCGGCGGATCGCGAAGGATTTTATTCCCTGAAAAGCGAAGCGGGGACGGGCACGGAGTCCCACGCCCCGCGCCCCACGAACCGCGCCAAGCGGTAGAATCGGAGCATTCCTTTCTGGGGGTGTGCGCGGATGAGCGTGCCGACTGGCCGGGCAGCCGGACCGTTTTCATTGCCGTTCGGAGTTTTCGGGGCCGTCCTGGCTCTGTGGGTGATGCCGTGCGTTGCGGCCGTGGACTTCGTTACCGAAGTGCAGCCCGTGCTGACGGCGAAGTGCCTGGGATGCCACGCGGGGGCGAGCGCGCAGGCCGGGCTGCGGCTGCATACCCGGGCGGATCTGCTGACGGGCGGTGTGAGCGGCGCGGCGATCATTCCAGGGAACGGCGCGGAAAGCCTGCTGGTGAAGAAGATCACCGGAACGCAAGGGTTGCGGATGCCCCCGGCTGGCGCTCCTTTGGATGACGATACGATCGCCACGATTCGCACCTGGATCGACGAAGGGGCGAAGTACGACGGGACGGTGGGACTGGTGGACCGCGCGGCGGCGCTTGCCCCCCGGCGGCCGCCGCTGCCGGAAGGAACGGCCTCGCACCCGATTGACCGCTTTGTAGACCGTTACCTCTCCGAGCATCACGTTCCCGCGGCTCAGCCGGTGAGCGATGCCGTGTTCGCGAGGCGGGTATGGATGGACGTGACGGGCCTTCCGCCCACGCCCGCGGAACTGGAAGCGTTCACACAAAGCAGGGCCAGCGGAAAGCGCGACGACCTTGTGAGGCAAGCGCTCAGCCGCAATGACGCCTACGCCGAGCACTGGATGAGCTATTGGAACGACCTGCTGCGGAACGACGAAGGCGTCATCTATCACGGGGAGCGAAAATCCATTACTAATTGGCTCTATGCCTCGCTCAGAGAGAACAAACGATACAACGCGATGGTGGACGAACTGCTGAACCCGGCGGAAGGCCGGGGCGCGGAAGGGTATCTCACTGGAGTAACGTGGCGGGGCGTGGTGAGCGCGAGCCAAACGCCGCCGATGCAGGCCTCGCAGAATGCGGCGCAGGTCTTTCTCGCGATGAATCTGAAGTGCGCGGCGTGCCACGACAGCTTTGTGAACCGCTGGAAACTGGCGGATACCTTTGGACTGGCGGCGATGTTCTCGCACGAGCCGCTGGAACTCGCGCGCTGCGACGTGAAGCTGGGCAAGACGGCGAAGGCGCGCTTTCCGTATGAGGTCCCCGGCGCGCCGTTTGACGATTCCGCGGCGGGCAGCCGGGCGGCGGCCGCGCGCTGGTTCACTCACCCGGAAAATGGGCGCTTCGCGCGCACGATCGTCAACCGCTACTGGCGGCTGCTGTTCGGCCGGGGACTGGTGGAACCGATCGACGATTTGGACGCAGAGCCGTGGAGCCAGGATCTTCTCGACTGGCTGGCATCCGATTTCGTGGAGAACCAATACGATCTTCGTCACCTGCTTTCGACGATCCTGACATCTCGGGCGTACCAGATGCCGGCGGTGACGGCACCCGAGCTTGGCGCGAAGTATGTGTTTCGCGGACCGGTCCCGCGCCGAATCAGCGCCGAACAGATGCAGGATGCGAT
>JBDIBK010000036.1:0-33129 GCA_039812845.1 Bryobacterales bacterium | reverse complement strand
CGGTCCGCGAAGCGCCGCCGCTGCAGCGCGCTTTCCACGCGGCTTAAGATTGCTTTCGCTCGCTGCCGTTCGGAGGCATCCGCCGTTTGCTCCACGGCGCGCTTCAGCCACAACTCGGCCTCCTGGGGATCGTCTGCCCGGAAGTGGGCGTAGCCCGCATTGAGGTTCATCTCAAAATCCCGAACGTCGCCCGAATCGGCAAAGCGGCCGGCCCAGAGCGCGGCTTGGCCGTAGCGGTCGTGGGTGAAGGCCCAGGCGAGGGCCTCCAGCCGCAGGGGGCTGTTGCGCGGGTCTCGTTTGAGCGAGGCGTCGAGCAAGGCGGCGGCCTTCTCGATCGCCTCCGGTTGGGACCCGTCCTTCTCCGCCAGGCGCATCGCGACGAGCGGGTTCTCCGTTCCCAGGTCGGCGGCGGTGCGATAGTAGCGAAACGCCATCGCCTTCTCGCCACGGTTGTATTTGAAGTCGCCGAGCGCCTCCCAGATTTGAGGCACTTTGGGAAACTCCTTGCTCAAGGCCGTCAAATCCCTCTCCGCTTCGATGGGCTTTCGATCAACCAGCAGGTGTGTAAGGAAGAGGCGGGCTTCCCACGGTTCGAGAGGCAGTTCCTCGGCTGCGGACGCGCTCGCGGCGGGAGTGAATTCCACGGTGGTTTCTGTCCGGCCAAGATTTCGAATGTGCTCGTCTATATCGCCGCGCAGTTGGGCGATGGTGGTTTCATAGACGCCGGCGAGCGCATTCTGCACGGCTTCTCCCCCGCGCATCCGGGCGACGAACTGGCCGAACTTCGGCGCATAGCGCGGGTTCGTTGCCAGCGTGTGGACCACCGCCCAGCTCTCCACGTAGAGCGCGGTGGTTTCGTCCCAGCCGTGATCGTAGCGGAGCCCCGAGTCCATCGAGAACAGGTCGCCAAGAGGCAGCCACTGGATTTTTCGGCCCTTGAGCAATTTCACATAGCGGGCGAGCGGCTTGCCCACGATGAGCCGCTGCCCCTCGAACTCCAGAGTTTCGTGGAACGAGGCCAGCCCCTCTTCGAGCCACATCGGCAGCGTGCCGGGGGATTCGCGGGAACAATAGTGGGCGAACTCGTGGTAGAGCACCGGATCCACATCTTTGCTGAAATCGCTCACCACGATGACGTTCCGCGGCGGCCCTTGCGAACGCATCCGGGTGAAATAAGCCTTCACCATGTGGCCGGGGCTATAGAAGCCAAACTCATTGAACCCGCTGAACAGGACGACGGTAAGCCGATCGGTTGCGGACGGCGGAAGGCTGTCCAGTGCCGTGAACGCCGCGCGGATATTCTCCAGGCGCTCCATCGTCTGCATCGCGACGGTCCGCGGCTGGGAGGTGAGAAGCTCAAAATGCGGCGATTGCAGTTTCCGCCACTCCGCCGCCGCCATGGGGAACGTGGCAAGACAGCCGAGAAATGCAAAAATTACAATGCGAAGGAACGCCATCATGCACCAAACTGTACAAAATTGTACGAGTGTTTTCTTCAGTTTACGAGGACTCCCCAGTTTTCAACAGTTCCGCGCGGAAAGCAACCGGCGCGCGACGGCACCGATTGCTTCGTGACGAAACTGGCAGAGCAGGGACGCCGGCAATGAGCGGATGCTGGCGCTGGGCGGCGCTCAGTTGTGGCTGTGGATGGAATTCTCGATCAGCGCTACCGGCGAGTAGTGCAGCGGCTTCGCGAAGAAGCCCTCGTTCTCGAGGTTCTCATACACCTTGCCGGCGACCATCGAGGCCCGCGGGCCGTTCACGCCCTCCGCGCCGGTGAGCATCACCACGACAACCAAGTCGTTCTGATCTCCGTCGCGGAAAGAGGCGAACCAGCCCATGTGCGATTTCCGGTTGTAATCCGTGCAGGTGCCGGTCTTGCCGAACAACGGGGCTTCCGGCGTGTAAGCGGCGCGGCGGGCCGTGCCAAACGTGACGGCGCCGCTCATGCCGCGCTTGAGGTCGGCCAGAATGTGGCCGATATCGAGCGTGCGCTTGATTCGCGGAACAAAGGTCTCGGCTTCGATAGCGGACTTGGGGTATTGCAAGTAGTAGAGCGTGCCGCCGTTGGCGATCGCGCCCATCAGCGCGGTCATTTGCAGGGCCGTAACCGCGATTCCTTCCCCGAAACTGCTCATCCGCGCCGCTCCGCCGTTCGCGGGAGGCGCATCCGGCAGTGAACCGGCCGATTCGCCTTCGATATTCAGTCCGGCTTTTTCGCCGAGGCCGAAATACTTGTGAAATTCGATAAGTTTCTCAAATCCGATCTGCGAGCCAACCCGTTCAAAGAAGACATTGTTCGATTTCGCGAGCGCTTCGGTGAGATCCATCTTCGTGCGGCGCTGCACCACGAGGGTGGTGGAGGAATCGATCATGCCCTCATACAGGCCGGCCATCGCCACGGGAACCTTCACCGTGGAGCAGGGGATATATCCGCTGCCAAGCGCCGTGCTCTGGTTCACCATGGAGAGGATGCGGCCGGTGTTCGGGTCCGCCACCACGACAGCGCCGTTGAGCCGTCCGAGAGCCTCGACAGCGGCAGCGCGAACCACCTGATCGTCGCCTTCCGTGGTGTCGCCGGAAGTCGAATCCGCGTAGGTTGGCGTCACCCATGGGCTGTAGCGCGCTCTCGCCCGGCGCGACCGCGAACGGGAAACGGCGGCCGTCGTTCTCTTCGCCTTGCTCGACGAGGTCGCTCTTCGCGCGGTCACCGCACGCCGCTTCGCGGGCGTCGCTCGTTTGGCCGTCGTCTTTTTTCTGACCGTGCTCTTTTTCACCACAGTTGCTTTTTTGACAGTGGTGCTTTTCTTGGTGGAACTCGCTTTCTTAGCGGTCCGCGCGGGCTGCGCCGCGGAACCCGCGACACTTCCGGCAACAGCGAGCAGGAAAAGAATAAGAGCGAATCGGGCGAAAAATATCATGTTCAAACCATCGGCCAACGGCAATCCGAACATTACAAAAATGTTAGGGATTGCGGTGTCCGTATTTTCAACGGACCAAGCGGGTAATGTCAAGGCAATTCGCGCCGTGGAAAACCGCTTCCAAATTGAAGCGAAGTACCACGCGGGAACGCCGGGCTCTATGGCGGGCCGTCGGAATGGCGGCTCAAGATTTAATTTCTAGAGCCAATATATACGAAAATGTTCTCGGTTGGAAGGAATTGTGGCGCAAGGCTCGCTGTCGAGCGCCGTCGAGAGACCGGGTTTCCAGCTATCCAGCCGGCTCCCAGCGGACGATTGGCTTGCGTGCCGCCGTCACTTCATCCACCCTTCGCACCCTGGTGCTGTGCGGGGCGTTCAGCACGAGTTCCGGATTCTCGTCCGCCTCTTTGGCGATCGCGGCCATCGCCTCGATGAAGAGATCCAGTTCCTGCTTGCCCTCGGTCTCGGTCGGCTCGATCATCATGGCGCCGGGCACGATCAGCGGAAAACTCGTCGTGTAGGGGTGGAATCCATAGTCGATGAGCCGCTTGGCGATGTCGCCGGTCTTGACGCCGTTCTTTGCCTGGATCGCATCGCTGAAGACCACTTCGTGCAGGCTGCGGTCTGTGTAGGGCAGGGTGTAGTGAGCTTCGATACCCGCTCTCAGATAATTGGCGTTCAGCAAGGCGTCCAGCGTGGCGTTTCGAAGACCGTTTCCGTGGGCCAGGATATAGGCCAGCGCCCGCACGAACACGCCGAAGTTCCCGTAGAAAGCGCGCACCCTCCCGATCGATTCCGGGAGGTTATAGTCGTAGCGATACGTGTCGTCTTCCTGGACAATGCGCGGAGTGGGCAGATAGGGTTCGAGCAGCCGCTTTACGGCCACCGGACCGGCTCCGGGGCCGCCGCCGCCATGCGGGGTGGAAAACGTCTTGTGCAGGTTGAGGTGCATCACATCGATGCCGAAATCGCCGGGCCGGGAGATGCCCGCCAGCGCATTCATATTCGCGCCGTCCATATACACGAGGGAGCCGTTCTCGTGCAGCAGGCGCGTGATTTCGGTGATGTTCTCCTCGAAAAGCCCCAGCGTGTTGGGGTTGGTGATCATGATGCCCGCCACGGAGGGGTTCAGCAGGCCGCGGAAATGCTCCATGTCCACCAGGCCCCGGCTGGTGGATTTCACGTTCACCACCTCGTAGCCGCACATGCGCGCGGTGGCGGGGTTGGTGCCATGAGAGGAATCGGGGACCAGGATGGAGGCGCGCGCGTCACCGCGGGATTCGAGGCAGGCACGCATTAGCAGGATTCCCGTGAACTCGCCGTGAGCGCCCGCGGCCGGCTGCAGCGTTACCGCGTCCATGCCCGTGATCTCGGCCAGATACCGTTCCAGCAGCGCCATGATCTCCATCGCGCCTTGGGCGAGAGATTCCGGCTGATACGGGTGCCCCCAGGCCAGCCCATCGACGCGCGCCGCCGCCTCATTCACGCGCGGGTTGTACTTCATCGTGCAGGAGCCGAGCGGGTACAGCCCAAGATCGATGGCGTAATTCCAGGTGGAAAGGCGGGTGAAATGCCGGATGGTTTCCACTTCGCTCACTTCCGGGAACCCGGCCACTTCGTCGCGAACATTCTCCGAGCCCAGCGCGCTTGCCGGATCCACGGCCGGCACATCGAGCGGAGGCAGTTGATAGCCCTTCTTGCCGGGGGAACTGCGTTCAAAGAGCAGCGGCTCATTCTGCGAAGGGTGCTGGGTAACTTTGCTCACCATCGGAATCCTACAGCCTCAATCCTGTCCAGCCCGGCGCGCGGGCTCCTGTGCGCGATTGCGCGCGCGAATATGGGGGTCCGTTAGACGCGGCTTTTCGCCAGCACGCTCTCGCTCCGCGAAGCGCAGATGCGCTTCAAGGTGTCCATCTCTTCGCGGCGGCTCATTTCGGTGGCGCACAGCAGCATGCAATCGGCGAGTTCGGGGTAGAAGCGGCCCAGTGGAATGCCTCCGATGATCTTCTCGCCCAGAAGCGCGCCGTTGAGCGCGTCCGGGGAGCCGCAGCGCACGACGAATTCGTTGAAAAAGCGGCCGCTGAACCGCCGCTCCAAGCCTTCGGCCAGGTAATGCGCCTTCGCCAGGTTCTGTGTGGCAAGCTCGCGCAGCCCCTCTTTGCCGTAAACCGCCATGAACACCGTCGCCATCAGGGCGATGAGCGCCTGGTTCGTGCAGATGTTGGACGTCGCCTTCTCCCGGCGGATATGCTGCTCCCGCGTCGAGAGGGTCAGGCAGAAGGCGCGATTGCCGTTCAAGTCGGTGGTCTGGCCCACGATGCGGCCGGGCAACTGGCGGATGTGCGCCATCTTCGTGGCGACGACGCCCGCGAAGGGGCCGCCGTAGCTTGGGGAAATTGCGAAGGATTGCAGTTCTCCGGCGACAATGTCGGCCTCGGCCGGCGGCTCAAGCAAGCCGAGCGCCACGGCTTCGGTGAACACGGAAACCAGCAATGCACCGTGGCGATGCGCCAGATCGGCGGCGGCTTTCGTATTCTCAACAATGCCAAAGAAGTTCGGGCTCTGGATGATCACCGCCGCTACGGTGTCATCGAGTTTGCTCTCCAAGTCGGCGAGGTCAATCTCCCCGCTTGCGGGGTCAAAGCCGAATTCGGCCACGGGCAGGTCCTGGTGCTTGACGGAATTCGTCAGCACTTCGCGGTATTCCGGGTGCATGCCGCGAGCCACCAGAATCCTGCCGCGGCGGGTAATGCGGGCGGCCATCAGCGCGGCTTCCGGAACGGCGGTGGAACCGTCGTACATGGAAGCGTTGGCCACTTCCATCCCGGTAAGCTGGCAGATCATCGTCTGGAACTCGAAGATCGTCATCAGCGTGCCCTGGGAAATCTCCGCCTGGTAGGGCGTGTAGGACGTCAGGAACTCGCTGCGGCTCACCACCACGTCGGCCAGCACGGGCCGGTAGTGGCGGTAGACGCCGCCGCCCAGAAACGACGCATAGCCGTTGGCCATGGCGTCCCCGCGGGCGCGGAAATAGTCGAGGATTTCGTATTCGCTCTTGCCCGGCGGAAGCTCGAGATCCTGCTGCCGCAGCACTTCGGGCGGAAGATGGGCAACCAGGCCGTTCAGAGAGGAAAGCCCGCAGGCTTTCAGCATTTCAAGTCGTTCGCTGTCGGATTTCGGCAGGTATCGCAAGGCGGATCAGCCCTCTATATAGCTTTGATAATCTTCGGCGCTCAACAGGGGTTGAACCTCGTCCGGGTGGCTGAGTTTCACCTTCACGAGCCATGCTTCGCCGTGCGGGTCCGAGTTCAGTTTCTCGGGCGACTGGGCAAGGGCGTCGTTGATGGCAATTACATCCCCGGAGACCGGCGCATACAGGTCAGAGACTGCCTTGACGCTCTCCACGGAGCCGAACGTTTCGCCCTGCGTCATGGTGCTGCCCACCTGGGGCAGGTCCACGTAAACGATATCGCCGAGTTCGCTCTGCGCGTGATCGGTGATGCCCACCGTGCCTGTGTCGCCTTCCACCAGCACCCACTCGTGCTCTTTGGTGTAACGGAAATTCGCCGGGTAATTGCTCATGGTTTCTCCCGCTTGTAGAACGGCGTTTTGACGACCCGCGCCTCGACGGGCTGATTGCGGATCTGGATCTCAATCGATCGGCCTTCTTCGGCAATCTCCTCTGGAAGATAACACAGCCCGATGTTCCTGCCGAGCGTGGGCGAAGGGCCTCCGCTGGTCACCCAGCCGACGGCGCTTCCATCCGCGAGCACCGGATAGCCGTCCCGCGCAATGCCGCGCCCCACCATTTCAAAGCCGGCCAGTTTGCGCCAAACACCCTCTTCGAGCTTTTCCACCACTTGGTCCCGGCCCACGAACTCGCCCTTGGCCGGTTTCACAATCCAGTTCAGGCCAGCTTCCGGCGGAAGGATGGAGGCATCGATCTCATGGCCGTAAAGCGGATACGCGGATTCGAGGCGCAGGGTGTTGCGCGCGCCCAGCCCGCAGGGGAGGATGCCGTACGCCCTGCCCTTATCCAGCAGCAGATCCCAGAGCGCGGGGCTGTCGGCGGGCTTCACATAGAGCTCGAAGCCATCCTCGCCCGTGTACCCCGTTCGCGCGATGCGGGCCGGAAGGCCGGCGGCCGTGCCATCGATGAAATGGTAGTAACGAATATCCGCGAGCGGAGCGTCGCAAAGTTCCTGAACCAGTTCGAGAGACCGGGGACCCTGCACGGCCAGTTGGGCGTAATTCCCGCTCACGAACGCAGCCTTTGCCTGAAAGCGCTCGCGGCCGTGGGAATCGAGAGAGTGTTCAAGAATGTGCGCGAAATCCTTATCCTGGTTGGAGGCGTTCACGCAAAGAAAATAGTGATTTTCGTCCACCCGGTGTACCAGGATATCGTCGACGAAACCGCCATGGGGATAGAGCAGCGCGGAATACTGGGCCTGGCCATCTTTCAGCTTCGCGGCATCGTTGGTGGTGACGTAATTCACCAGCGCCAGCGCCTCCGGGCCGTCGATTTCAATCTCTCCCATGTGGCTGACGTCGAACAATCCGACGCGTTCCCGCACGGCTTTATGCTCTTCGAGGATGCTCGAATACTGCACGGGCATGTCCCAGCCGCCGAAGTCGATCGTCTTCGCGCCGAGCGCAAGATGGCGCGCATAGAGGGGAGTTCGTTGAAGAGTGGACGCCGCGGGCATGGCCAAGCCGAATGTAGCAAGTGCCGCGCGTGAGTGTCAATCGCAACGGGCGCGCCGCGAGTGTCCTGCCGCGGCCGAAACCGGGCCGCCTCCTCAGGCGAGGCCGCCCGCGTAACGGTCGAACACCAGCCGGCCAATCTTCGCGAGCACCGCTTCGCGCTCCGCCATGGAACCTCTCGCGCGCCGCAGAAAGGCTGCCATCAGCACAGTGCCCTTGCCGCCGGGGAGGGTCAGGATGCCCACATCGTTCGTCACGGCGGTGATGCCGTCCGTCGTATCCGAGGTGCCAGTGCGGTGCGCGAATTCCACGCCCTGGGGAATCTCGCCCCGGAGCCGGCCGTTCCCCGTCTTGCACGCGATCATGTGCCCCAATAGCCGCTTCGTGGAAATCGGGCTCAGCGCTTCTCCGCGCTGCAGTTTCCCGAGCAGTGCCAGCATGGCTTCCGGTGTGGCGGTGTCTCGCGGGTCGCTCAGAAACGCCGCGAGGGCGCTGCTGCGCTGCGGGGGCGTGGCGCTGTCATAGCGTGCGCGCAGCGTCTCCAACGTCCAGCCTTTCTCCGGTTCCGCGGAGGGGACGCCCACGAAATCGAGCAGCAATTCGGATTCCTGCCGGTCCACGCGAATCGCTCCCATGCCAAGCGCCGCCATTCGCGCCGTCACCGCCGGAGCGCCAACCAGCCGCAGCAGCGCATCGCTGGTGGCGTTGTCGCTCTCTTCCAGGGTGCGTTCCAGCAACTGCCGGACCGTGAAATCATGGCCCTCGCTGCCCACCATTTCCGCAACGGCGCTGGTGCCGAGCCCAAGGCGCAGCCCGGTAGGCAGGATGCGCACGGTTTTCACCAGCGTCAACTCACCGCGGTCGACGAGATCCAGCACCGTGAGCGCGATCGGCAATTTGTAGACGCTGGCCATGGGGAAACGTTCGCCGCCGCGGATCAGAATGCGCTCGCCGGATTCGAGATGCAGCGACGCGAAACCCAGATCCCCGCCCGTGGATGCGGCCAGGCTCTCCAACTGTGCGGCGAACGCCTCGTCCGCGCGCGATGGCCGCGGCAGCGCGGCGGCAAGCACGACAGCCGCTCCAGCATTGCGCAGCCAGGCGCGCCGGTTCATTGGGGACGAGCGGAGTTCCATGCCATCCATCATAAGGAACGCGTCCCACGGCCATCTACCCCAGGGCGCGATCGAGTTTGTAAGCCGCGCTGATCAGCCCCAGGTGCGTGAACGCTTGCGGGAAGTTGCCCAGGGCCTCGCCGCTGGGGCCGAGCTGCTCCGCGTAGAGCCCGAGGTGATTGGCGTATGTGAGCATCTTCTCGAAATTCAGACGCGCTTCTTCGTGCCGCCCCGCGAGCGTAAGCGCTTCCACCAGCCAGAAACTGCAAATGCTGAAGGTGCCTTCCTTGCCGCTCAAACCGTCGCCCGCGCCTTTGCCGATGGCGTAGCGGTGGACGAGACTTCCGAAGCCCAGCTCATCCATAATCCGGTTGATTGTCCCCAGCATGCGCGGATCCCGCGGGGAACAGTAGTGTACGAGCGGCATCATGAGGCTGGCCGCGTCCATCGCGTCGGATCCGGCATACTGCACAAACGCGCCGATCGATCGGTTGAATCCCTTGTCCATGATCCAGCGGTAAATCCGGTCGTGTTCGCCGATGGTGCGGCCGTAGTCGATGGGCAGCCCGTACTTCCGGGCCATTCGCAGCGCCCGGTCCAGCGCCACCCAGCACTGGAGCTTGGAATAGACGAATTGCTGCCGGCCTCCGCGCACCTCCCAGATGCCGTCGTCGGGGCGTTCCCAGTTGTCGATGACGAAATCGAGCATCCGCAGCACCTGCAGCCAGAGGTCGTAGGAGATGCGCGTGTGATGCTTGTCGAAAAGATAAATTGAATCGATGAGCGCGCCGTAAATATCGAGCTGAAACTGCGTGGCGGCAAGGTTCCCGACGCGCACCGGGAGCGAATTCATGTATCCCTTCAAGTGCTCCATGTGCTCTTCGGGAATCTCGTGATGTCCATCGATGCGGTAGAGCACCTGCAGCGGCCCGTTCGCATGCTCCTCTTCTCCCATGCGGCTTTCGAGCCAGCGCATGAAATCCTCCGCCTCCTGCGTAAAGCCGAGGCTCAGGAACGCATAGACGGTGAACGCGGCATCCCGCACCCAGGTGTATCGGTAGTCCCAGTTTCGTTCGCCCCCGATTTCTTCCGGCAAGCTGCAAGTGGCGGCGGCCACCATCGCGCCGGTCGGCTTGAACGTGAGCAGCTTCAGCACCAGGGCGGAGCGTTCCACCATCTCCCGCCAGCGGCCCCGGTAATTGCAGTGCGAAAGCCACTCCCGCCAGTAGTCGATCGTGTTGAGCAGTTCGTCGTCGGGGGCCTGCGGGGCTTCCGTTAGCTGGCTGCCGCCATTCTCCCGCTGGCGAAGAATGAAGGTGGCGGTGTCGCCTTCGCTTAGTGTAAACGTGGCCAGCACCCGAGCGCCTTCGATGCGGAACTCAATCGGCGGCAGCGTTTCGTCGGCGCGCGCGCTGGAGATCTTGGGATCGACGTAGGTGGCCGAAACGAGTGCCAGTCGTTCCGATTCGCTTTCGAAGAGCACTCCATCCGGAAGCGGCTCGATCTTGTGCGGCTGCCGCGCGTAGTCGAAGGCCGGTGCGCACTCCAGCTCAAACCGGATGCTTCCCCGGATCGCCTTCGCGATGCGGATCACCTGATGACGGGCGCTCGATGCGCGGCGCGTGTTGGGCGGCACGGGCATAAAGTCCGTCACTTCGCCGAGCGCTTCGTCTCCGTAATAGCGGGTCAGCAGGACGTTCGTTTCGGGCAGATACATCTGCTTGCTGCGCTTCGCGTCGGGAGAATGAATCCGGTAAAAGCCGCCGATCTCATCGTCGAGGATGCGGGCGAAGACGCTGGGCGAATCGAAATTGGGAAGGCAGCACCAGTCGATGGAGCCATTCTGGCCCACCAGTGCCACGGTATGCAGGTCGCCAATCACCCCGTACGATTCGATCGGTAAGTAGGACATAACACCTCTCGCGTCGCTTCGATGACGCGCGCGGAGGGCGTCGCGGACGCTGGTTCAGGATCACTCCTTTTTGTGATGCTTTGCAACGCTGGCGGGCCGCGAAAACCTGCCGCCGCGGGTTGCCGCGCCTGCGCGAATTGCTATAGGCTGAACGCTGCGGAACTCGATTTCCGCGGGAGAAGGGAAGCCGATGCACGAACCGAATCGAAGACAGTTTTTGGGCAATTCCGCGCTGGCGGCGTCAGCGCTAATGGCGGCGAAGCCGGCCTTCGCGCAGCGCGGCGCGAACGACCGCGTGAACCTGGCGGTGGTTGGGCTTCACGGCCGCGGAGGCGCCCATATTCAGGAGTTCGCGAAGCTTCCCAATGTGCGCATCGTTGCCCTGTGCGATGTCGATACGCGCCTCTTTCCGGAGAACGTCGCGCGCGTGGAGAAGCTCACGGGCCACAAGCCGGATACGGTGGAAGATATCCGCAAGCTGCTTGAACGCAAGGATCTCGATGCCATCTCCATCGCCACGCCGGATTACTGGCACGCGCTCATGACCATCTGGGCCTGCCAGGCCGGAAAAGACGTGTATGTCGAGAAGCCGGTCTCGTTCACCATCGTGGAAGGCCGCAGAATGATTGAGGCCGCACGGAAGTACAGCCGCATCGTGCAGGTAGGGCTCAACAGCCGCAGCGAGCCGGAAATTCGCGCGGCTGCTCTCTTCTTGCGCGGGGGCGCGATTGGCAACCTGTACCGGGGCCGTATCGAACTCGTCAAGCCCCGCGCCTCCATCGGCAAGATGCAGGAAAGTTCGGTTCCGAATGGCGTGAACTGGGATCTTTACCTCGGCCCCACCGCGATGAAGCCATTCCAGGTGAACCAGTTCCACTATGGCTGGCACTTCTTCTGGGACACCTCGACGACCGACCTTGGAAACACGGGCGTTCACCACTTCGACCTCAACCGCTGGGCCAGGAACATCAATGAGCATCCGGTGAAGGTTCACTGCGGCGGCGGGCTGTTCGCCAGAGATTCCGACCAGCGGGTGCCTAACTTCCAGAGCGGGATGTTTGAATACGCGGACGGCCGCGTGACGGATTTCGAGGCCACCAATCTGTTCAGCCCGTATTCCAGGGGCGCAAATCTGTACTATGGCGATGAGGGGTGGGCCAGCAGCAGCGACAGGTGGAAGGTGATGCGCGGCAAGTTCACCTTCCGCAACGAACCGGATGTCGGCGCGGACGGCGTGGACGAGCGCACGACGAAAGCCGGTTTTCCGCGCACGAGCTACGAAGAGCTTGCGATCCCGAAGCTCGACGAGCCGGAAGTGACGCATTTCGCTAACTTCGTCGATTGCGTGCGATCGCGCAAGCGCGAAGATTTGCGCGTGGACATCGAGGAAGGTCATCTTTCCACCGTCCATGCGCATCTGGCGAACATCTCTTTCCGGCTGGGTCGCTCGCTCAACTTCAATCCAAAGACGGAGCGGTTCGTGAGCGACCCGGAAGCGGATAAATTCCTGACCCGCGAATACCGCAAGCCCTACGTGCTGCCGGACAAGGTATAGCGCGTTGCCGGCGCGGGGAGGCGGGCGTTACAACCGCCTTCCCGCGCAACCCCTTCACCATCGGAATTCCCCGTTGCCCACGCTCGGGATTGCTACCATGAGGGTGTCGCTAGCCACGCGGACGCATGCCTTTCCGCAGCCAGCCGCCATTGGCCCGGTTCGACAACGGAAGGAGAAGCAACCGATTGAAGGGAATCGTCCTTGCCGGGGGAAGCGGAACCCGCCTCTATCCGGTTACACGCGCGGTCAGCAAGCAACTGCTGCCGGTCTACGACAAGCCGATGATCTACTATCCGGTCTCCACGCTGATGCTGGCCGGAATTCGGGAAATTCTCATTATTTCCACCCCGCATGACCTGCCCATTTACCGCCGCTTGCTTGGCGACGGAGAACCTTTCGGCGTCCGTTTTCACTACGAGGAGCAGCCGAGCCCGGATGGCCTCGCCCAAGCCTTTCTGATCGGCAAGGATTTTCTTGCGGGAGAGCCCGCCTGTCTGGTGCTGGGCGACAATCTCTTTTACGGCCACGGTCTGCCCGAACTTCTCCGCAAGGCGGCCAGCCAGCCCACCGGAGCCACGATTTTCGCCTATCGCGTGCGAGATCCGGAGCGATACGGGGTGGTCGAGTTCGACGACGATGGCGTCGCTCTCTCGATTGAAGAAAAGCCCACCCACCCACGATCGCAATACGCGGTCGTCGGCCTCTACTTTTATGACCGGCGCATCTCGGAAATCGCTGCTGAAATCCGGCCTTCGCCGCGCGGAGAGCTGGAAATCACCGACGTCAACAACGTCTACCTGCAATCGAGAGAGCTGCGCGTCGAGGTGCTTGGGCGGGGCATGGCCTGGCTCGATACCGGCACCCACGATTCGCTGGCGCAAGCCACCAATTTCGTCCAAAGCATCGAAGAACGCCAGGGGCTGAAGATTGGCTGTCTGGAAGAGGTGGCCTTTGAGAAGGGCTACATCGACGCCGCCCAACTGCTGGCCCTCGGCCGCGGCATGGGGAACAACGACTATGGGCGCTATCTCATCCGTATCGCCCAGGAAGCGCTCAAGGAAGCGGGAGCCTAAGCTCCGGCCAGTTCGGCCTGCACCAGGCAGCTATAGAACACCGGGCCGCCGCCCATGTCGGCGAGGCCGTCGTTGGTAAGGACGTTCACGCCATTGCCATCGGCCGCTCCGCTGGCCCAGCCCACCGAGGGGATGGAGACGACGCCGGGTTTCAGCGCGGCGTCAATTCGTGCGGTGAGCCGCACGCTGCCCCGTTGGTTGAAAAGTCGGACGCAGGATCCATTCGCGATATTCCGTGCTTCGGCATCCGTGGGATTGAGCGTCACCACACCGCAGGCGTCGTTGAGGTCTTCGCGGTGGCCGAAGGTGGAGTTCAGGCCGCGCTCGGCCTTGGCGGAGATCAGCTCCAGCGGAAACATCCGATTTTCGGGCCGTCCGCCATGGCGGGATTCCACGGGCGGCACGTAGTCAAGGCGCTCCGGATGGAATTCGCAGCGGCCGGAAGGTGTGCCGAACAGGCCGCTGGCATGGGGAAGATACGGTGTTCCTACCGGGCTGACAGAAACCCGGATCCAGGATTCCGCTTCGAGACGATCAAGCGAAACCCCTTCGAGGAAAGGATGCCCGGAATCGAGGGCCTGGCGGAGCAGGTCGTCGTCGGAATCGAGAAAACACGGGTCGGTGAACCCCATCCCCTGCGCGAGCCGGCGGAACACTTCCACGTTCGGCAGGCACTCTCCCCGCGGCGGCAGCGCCGGTCTCGCCAACTGCAAATAGTAGTGGCCGTAGGCGGCGTAGAGGTCCGTGTGTTCTAGGAACGTGGTGGCGGGAAGAAGGAAGTCTGCGAAGCGGGCGGTATCGGTTTGAAACTGCTCGAGAACCACCGTGAACAGATCTTCCCGCCGCAAACCCGCGTGGACCCGGTTCTGATTCGGGGCGATCGCGCCGGGGTTGGAGTTGTAAACCACAAGCGCCTTTACCGGGGGGTCCAGCGGGCCATCGTCCAGAGTATCCGTGAGCACCTTCCCCAGTTCCGCCATATTCAGCAGCCGCGCTTCCCGGCCCAGCGGGGATTGCGCCTGAAGATCCGGCCGTTCGAGCGCGGTTCGGTTGAGCGGGAACCCGCTTGACGTGCTGAGCTGGAATCCGCCGCCCACTTCCTTCCAAGATCCGATCACGGCGGGCAGCAGGCTCACGGCGTGAGCGGCCATCGCACCGCGCTCGTTGCGCTGAATGCCGTAGTTCATTCGAATGACGGAAGGGCGAAGCGTGGCGTAGTCGCGCGTGAGGGTTTCGATCTGCTCCGCGGGGAGGCCGGTCCAGGCGGATACCTTGGCCGGGGTGTACACCTTCACCTTCTCCTCAAGAGCCTCCCAGCCGTCGCAATGCCGTTGAAGATAGTCTCTGTCTTCCAGGCCGTCGCGAAACAAGATGTGCATCATTCCCAGGGCCAGTGCGGCGTCGCTCCCTGGGTTGATCGCGAGGTGGACGTCCGCAAGCCGCGCCGTCTTTGTCGGCAACGGATCGATGACGTAGAGTTTCGCCCCCGCGCGGCGGGCTTCCACGATAAACGGCCACAGGTGGACGTTGGTGTTGAGGACGCTCGCGCCCCAGGCGAGAATGCAGCGGGAGTGCGCGAACTGCTCCGGCTCGGTTCCGGTGCGCTGGCCAAGGGTCAGATTCAGAGCCGCCGTGGCGGTGGCGGAGCAAATCGTGCGGTCCAGCCGGGATGCGCCCAGGCGGTGGAAGAAACGGCGGTCCATGCTGGAGCCATTGAGAAGCCCCATCGTGCCCGCGTAGCTGTATGGCAGGATGGATTCGCTCCCGAATTCGGCGGTGATCGCCTTCAGACGCTGGGCGATCTCGCCGATTGCCTCCTCCCAGGAGATCCGCTCGAAGCGGCCCTCGCCTTTCGGGCCTACGCGCCGCTGGGGATAGTGCAGGCGGTCGGGGTGATACTCGCGTTCCAGATACTGGGTGACTTTCGCGCAGAGAAACCCGCGCGTGACGGGGTGCTGGGGGTCCCCCATCAGCTTCGTGGCGCGCCCGTTCTCCACCTGCACCAGGACGGAACAGGTGTCCGGGCAATCGAGAGCGCAAACGCTCCGGCGCGCATTGGTCACTCTTCGAGTATAGCGGCTGCTATGGCGGCGCGGTTCTCAGATGGTGCCGCGCATCAGAATGTACTGGAAGTCGCCGGGATCTTTCCCTTGTTCGCGCAGCGCGGCCTGGCAGGTTTCGGGGGAATCGCCCAGGGCGGCGATCCGGCGCAACGCGAGATTGGCCGGGTTGTAGACTTCGAGCGCCAGCCACGTCCCGGCCAACTGGGTGATCTCCGGCAAACGGAGTTCATCCGGATTCCTGCCCAGATAGCGTTGCACGTCCAATTTCTCTCTGGTCATCTTCTGCAAAATCCGTCGCGCCGCGGGTGGAATGTGCCGGCGGGCGGGTCCGCGCTTCCTGGTTCCAGTCTAATCGCTCAAATCCTTCACCAAAGCGTCCAGCCCCTGGCGGGCGTACAGGCTGGCGAGGCGCTGCTGCTCCGGCGAGAGCCGCAAGGAGCGAATCGCCTCCGGTGTGGACGCCTGATAGCGGTTGGGCATCCAGATGCTGCCGTCGGCAAACTGCACCTGGCTCACGTACCCCACCATTTCGCCTAGCCGCACGGGGACCTCTTCCATGCGGCCATTCACATTCCGGCGCTCGCTGAAGCGGAGCACCCCGCCCTGCCGCACCACGGTTTCCCCGGATGGCCTCAGCGCAATTTCGCCATCCGAGGCCGGCAGCGTCCCGGCGTAGAATTCTCGGCCATCGAGATCGCGGATAATCCAGCCAATCTCGGCGTAGCGGATCTCCCGGCCCGAGAGGTTGCGCACACGCACGGTGGGCTCGATGGCTTCATTGGCGGCGATTCGCACGGATGCGTCCAGCGGGCGAAGCGGGGAATCCGGCATATTAAGGAACGCGAAGCGCACCGGTTCGCTGGCCGGCAGCGTGGTTGCCCGGCCCCGGCGCGCCCATTGCATATCCACGCGGGGAGCTTGCTCCCGGCGGGCCAGAATCTCGCGCATCTCGCGGGCGAGCGCCTCCTTGCCGCCGGCGTGAAGCAATTCACGGGCGTGGCGGCGGTCGCGCTGTATCTCAAGTTCGAGCGCGCTCAGCAGGCGCCGGCTGTTCAGCGTGTTGTCGCCGGCGAAACTGAGGTCTTCAAACAGCACCCCGTCCAGGCGAACGGCCACCTGCGGCTGGCCGCCCACGGCGATGGGCTGCAGCAGGCGAAGATCCACCTTCGCGGGGAAGGTCTCGCCGGGAGCGACACGCAGGCCGGGCAGCGAAATGCTGGCCTTCCCTCCCGGCGCAACGTCCTGGGTTACGAACAAAAGAGTGAGTCCGTGGATTGGCTGCGTTGCGCGGTTCTCCAGGTGCAGCACCAGATGCAGTTCGGCGGTGGCGGCGCTGCCGCGCTGCAGCACGCGGGACCGGCCCCAATCCGTGCTCACCAGCCGCAGAGGGCTGGAGGCGGGGAACTCGAACTTCAGATACTTCGCCGCCGCTTCCGCGCCCGCGCTCTGGCCAAACAGCGGCGTCAGGCACAGCAGCGCGAAAAGCGCCAAGCGCGCGCCGAGATGGCCAACGCGGGCGAGCGGGTTTCTATTCCGAGTAAACATGTGCCACCGTGAGTTGTCCGGTTTCTTCATCCACGTAATCCGCCCGAATGCTGCCGAGGCCGCCGCTCAGCGCAAGCTGGCCGCTGTCGCGCCCGTACATCACCGTCAGCGCGGTCTCGCGGTTCTGCAATTCCAAACCGCCCGGGCGCGCTTCCAGCAGGGATACCACTGGCGCTTCCTGGCTGGCGAAGTAGTCCGGCGTGCGCCACCAATAGCCCGACACCACCACAAGGGCAAGCGCCGCGAAGGCCAGCCCGGCCTTCCAGCCCACGGCCACCGGTGCCGGGCGGGATCGAATGGCTTCTCCCGCCTCCACGCCCACCAGGATGTTCGCCTTCATTTCCGCGGCCAGGTTGTCCCAGGCGAAATATTCCGGCAATTCCCGAAAACGGGGCATCTCCGCGCGGATCTGAGCGAACGCCGTTTCGTCCGGCCGGGGGGCGTCCGCGCCGCGCGAGGCAAGGCGAGCCTTCAGCCGCGGCCAGAACCCGGCGTCGTTGCCGGCCAACAGCGCGCATTCTTTTTCACTCAGTCTCATCGTCGTCTTTCCGCCAATCCAACGGCTGCCGGCCCGGCATCGAAGGCGCGGCCGCCCTCCGCCGCAGGAATTTTCGAAACTTCACCCGCGCGTTGGCGATGTGGGAGCGCACCGTCGCCTTGGAGCAGCCCAGCGTTCGCGCCACCGCCTCCGCATCGGCGCCCTCCACGTCGCGCATCACCAGCGCGGCCCGCTCCCTGGGCGTGAGAGTTTGCAGCGCATCCTGGAAAATCTGATGGCTCTCCGCGCTCAGCAGCATCCGTTCGGGGTCTGCCAGCCTGCCCTGGTCCGGGAGTTCGGGAAGTTCCTCGATGGTGCTTAATGTGGCGCGGCCCTTGCGCCGAAGGAAGTCGATGGCGGTGTTGGCGGCAATGCGGGAAAGCCACTGGGCCGCTTTCTCTCCGTCCCGCAACTGTTCTTCGCGCTGCAGAGCCTTGATGAATACGTCCTGTGTCAGGTCCTGCGCATCCGCCACATTGCCCACCACGCGGTACACCAGCACGAAGACCCGCTTCATGTGCAGTTCGATGAACGCGCCGCGGCGGTCCGCGGTGTGGCCGGCGAGAGTTTCGGCGGGCTCGTTCATGATCGTGCGCAGTTCGGTATCCATGCCGGAATGCCCTCGCGGGCCTACTAAGGGAAGACGCTGCCGCGCGCAAAGCGTGGATACCAATTTGTTCCTATTCTATGTCCCCGTGCGGAAGGGGGCGACCCAACCCAAAAAGAGAAAAGGCCGGACGGAACTGCCGTCGCGGCCTTTCGAAATAATTCAGAAACTTGAGATCGTCTGAACTCCGGAACGATCTCCGCTAACGGGAAGCCGTAGTTCCGAGAATCATGCCTTCCATCTGATCCTTGAGGTAGAGCTTGCGCTTCTTCATGCTCACCTCTTCCATTTGCTCATCCTCCGTGAGATGCGGACGGGCGGAGAACTCATCCAGTTTCCGCTCCAAGGCCGCGTGTTCTTCGGCCAGAATGCGGAACTCGTCACTGCTTTCAATCAGTTGGTCCTTCAGTTCGTCGTGGAGTCTTGCTTCCATCTAGAGGTTCCTCTCTGGAGTGAATTTCAAGTCGTGCCTCCTGGGTGCTCCGTCACCCGGCGGCCCGGAACCATGTCCCGGTACCTCGAACATTAACACGCCTGTAACCGCAAGACAACGCCATCCTCCGTGGGGTGGGAGTAGTAGGCCGGGCGGATTCCCGCACGGGAAAACTGGAGCGATTCGTACAGTTGAATCGCCGCCAGATTGGAAGCCCGTGCCTCCAGAAAAACTTCGCCTGCCAGCCCCTGAAGCAGGCTCTCGAGAAGAGCGCGGGCGATGCCGCGCCGTCTCGCCGCGGGATGCACCGCAATGTTGAGAATCTCGGCTTCCTGGGGGGCGCTTTGGCGCGCGGCCGCAAAGCCACGCACGGTTTCAGGGGAATCTCCCTCCGCCTCTACGGCGACCAGACAGATCGTTTTCAGGTAACTTTCCGCCGGCCAGGCGGGCGTTTCCGGCGAGAGATTCTGGATCTCCTCCACGGCGGCGAGATCGTCGGGGCGAAGCGGCCGAATCTTCATTGCCACCCCGCACTTTCCCGGTGCCGGGCGCGGTGATAGCGGTGAGCGGCTTCGAGCACCAGGCAGGCTGCCAGCGCGAGCGGAGCCACCGCGACACAGACAACTTCAAAACCGCGCGGCGTGTTCTCGAGAGTCCAGCCGATCAGCGGAGAAATCCCGAACTGCAGCACCCCGTACGCCGCCGTCAGCAGGGAGACGGCGAACGCGACCGTGCGCGGCTCAAAGAAATCGAGCGGCATCGAATAGAGATTCACGCTCATGGCAACCGTGAAGAAGCACGCCGCGCAAATGGCCGAAACCGCCCATGCGGGGCTCGCCAGAAAGGGAACCGCGGCGTTCAACAGCACAAGCGCGGCCGCGCCCCAGCAGATATGCATGCGAGAGCGGAACGCGCTCCGGGAATCGCGCACCATCCGCATGGCCAGGAAGCCTCCGAAGAGCCCCCCGGCGGTGAGAAAAATGGGAGGGAGAGCCGCGAGCGCGGGTGTCTCCGCGAAGGGCACGCGAAGGTGGTCCGTGAGAAACAAGGTCGTCCAGTTGCCCCACAGCGAATAGATCCCCATGCAGAGGATGTTGGCGACGAACAGGCCCCACATTCGCGGGTCGCGCAGAACGCCGTGCGCGGAGGCGCCGCCCGCACTCGTTCCGGTCTCGGCGGCCGGGGCGGGGAACTTGCGCGCCACCAATTGCCAGAGGGGAATCCACAGCAGGCCCAGCGCGCCCGCGACGAAAAATGCGGATCGCCAATCCCCGTGCAAAACGAAGTAGGTGGCCAGCGGCGGAGCAATCACGCCGCCGACGGTGAGCCCCACTTGCCCCGCCGCGCTTCCCAATGCGTATTCCGGTGCGGGCAGATAGAGGCGGCTGGCTTTCGCCGAGCCCGGCACTCCGGCGGATTCCCCGATCGCCAGGGCGCTGCGGCAGGCCGCCAGGCTCCAAAAGCCGTTGGTGAATCCGGTGGCGATTCCCGCGAGCGACCAGAACCCCACCGCCACGCCCATCCCGCGGGTTAGGCCGAGACGGTCGAGCAGCCATCCGGCGCAGGGCGCGCTCACCGCATAAAAGACGGCGAAGACGGAAAGCAGCCAGCCGTACTGCTGGTCGCTGATCCGCAGATCGGTCTTCAGGATGGGAGCGAGCTGAGCGAGAATCTGGCGGTCCAGATAATTGAGGGCGGAGGAGATGACAAACACGCCCATCACCAGCCAGCGCCAGCGATGTGCGGGGGAAACGGAGGAATGGCTCATGCTGCGGGTTGGTTCGCCTACAGGGTAACATCGCCCGGATATTACGGCGCGGATGTGGCGGCGGTTTCGGCTTCCGGCCTCAGGGAATGCACCTCACCCACGGTGCCGAGCACGGCATTTGTTTTCGGCATGTAATCCGCTGTGATCGCAAGTGCCGGAGATTGCACGCCGCAGCGGAAACTGAGCGCGCCGCCGCCCTCAATCTTCACCTTGGAAGCATCCGGCAGCAGCAGCCTCGTGCGCTCCGCGGCGCCTTCCAGTTCCAGCACAAGGTTCCCGCCGGAACGGCACTCAATACGAATCAGGCGTCCCGTGACGGATTCCTCCTGGTCGAGATCCTCCATCTTCACCACCTTGAGCTTCTCCACCCCCGGAGATTCGTTCTGCCGGTTGGCCCGCGCGAGCGCTTCCTCGATTCGGGACATCGTTCTGGCCTTCAGGGCTTCGATCTCTTTGCGTTCTTCGGCGATCTTCGATTGCCGGTCTTCGTCTTCTTTCCTGGCGCGCTCGTCCTTGAGCCGCCATCGTTCCGCCCGAATCTTCTCCTTCTCCGCGCCGTCTCCCGCGGACCGCTCCGCTCCTTCGAGCGCGGCATCGGCCAAGGCGAAATCCCGCGCCTTCACCGCGGCGTCCGCCACCTCTTCCCAGAGCGCGCGATTGCGCGGATCGTGCCGCGCGGCCGCGTACAACAGCTTCGCGCGGGCGGGGGCGTCCGCTTCGAGACCGGCCAGCACGCGGTCCACTTCGGGCCAATCCGCGTTGCATTCCCCGGCGAGGGTCGCCAGCCGCTTCTTCTCCGCTGGGTCGTTCGTCAGCTTGGCCGCTTCCAGGTAAACTCGGGCGCTCTTCGTGAAGCCTAAGGAAGTGAGATCCTTCAGCAGCCGCGCGCCCTCGCCGGTCTCGCCGGAGGCAAGCGCGTTCAGCGCGTCGATCGCTTCCATCTGGGCTCGTGCGCGCGGGTCAAACTCCTGGTAGCGCGGCCGCAGGCTGGCGAGTGCGCCGCGAAGGGCCGCCGCATCGTGGCGGGCCGCGGCCTGGCTCAGCCGCGCAAGCGGGCCATATCCCAGCGGCACGTACCAATCGCGAAAATCCTTCTTCGGATTATTGGCGAGCCCAGAAAAAAGCACCGGCTTCGCGACGCCGGATGCAAGCACGGCCTTGGCCTGTGCGTCGAGCTTCGCGAGGTCCGTCTGGTAACTGTTGTGCATCGCGAGGCGGATATCCATGCCCTTCTCGAGGTTGCCCGTCAGCGCGCTGAGCGCGGGCACGGACTCCTTGGACGCGAGCAGGGCATACACGCGCGCCCAATCAAGATCGCGGCGCTCCGGGGAAACCGGCTCCGCCAGTTGGATTACCTGGCCTTCAATGCGCGCGCCGCCCAGCAGAGAAAGCAGGCCGCGTTCGAACCAATCCGGCATCGGGCGCAGGTTGTCGTGCAGGATCGTTTGCGCGATCCGGTAGCGCAGATTCGCGCTGAGGCTCGGGGAGCGGCCGAGCACCGCGACGTAGCGGTCCACCACCACCGGGAGCCGTGCCCCTTCCGTCTCCCTTTGCGCATCGGCGCTGTCGAGAATCCAGATGCGGATGGGCCACTGCGCATTAAGTTCCTTGCCCGGAAACGCCGTGGCGAGCAGGTAGCGGTATTGGAAGATGTCGCCCAGAAACGCTCGCACCGCGCCGCTATCGCGCTCGCCGATCACCTCAAAGGGGGGAATGCGGAACTCCCTCCACCCCGTCTCGTATTTCTCCGCGGGCCGGTCCTGCGCGGCGCAAAGGCAGGCAGCCAGCATCCACGAAAGCAAGACCGGCATGACGCGCGCGGGACGCAATGGATAGGTGCCTCTGATGGGGATGCTAACAGACGGAGAGGGCCGCCTCAAGCCTCCATATCGCTAACGAGGGGTTTCGCCGGAAGGCCGCAACGGATTTAATCGGAGGAAAGTTGCGTTTTATTCACGGGAAACTCCAAATAGATTTATCGGGATTGATCTGATCTAATGGGAATGCATTTTGAGGCCGCGCATGCGGCAGCCACCTTTAGGGAGTAAGGACAGGGAAATGAATTTCAATCGACGTAACTTGTTTCAGGGAGCCATGGGAGCGGCTGCCTTATCCGTTGCCACAGGTTCGGCCGTTGCAGCCGGCAACCATGGGGCGCGGCGCGAATTGACGGAAACCGAGAAACTCGCGCGCATCGCGGTGAACACATGGCCTCTCCGGCCGCTCTTCTCCACGGGGGGGCCGCAGCGGATGAGCGAGGCCACGGAGGCCATGCGGAAGAAGTACGGCACGCTCACGCTCTTCGATCTGCCCGCATTCACCAAGGAACACTTCCCCGGCGTGTATCACATGGATGTGTTTTCGGGCTTCTTCGGCGACCGCAAGGATGAGTCGATGTACACATCGTCCACCGTGGTCTTTAACGGGCAGGAGCGCAAGATGATGGAGTTCGATCCCTCTCTGCCCTCCTCCAAGCGCTGGGTGGAGCAGCTCGCGAACAAGTTCGCGAGCACCGGCATGCTGTGCCACCACATCTCAAACAATGCGCCCCGCAACATTTGCGTTCCGGAGGCGAATCTCCGCAAAGAGGGAATCGAGACGGCCAAGAAGTGGCTGGACGCCGCGTCCACCCTCGGCGCGAAGACGATGCGCGTCAACTCCGGCGGGCCGCGCCTGACCCCCACCGCCAAGGCCCAGGGCGGCGGCTACCCCAAGAACGATGAGATCGAAATGTACCTGACCCATGCGATCGAATCCTTCAAGGAAATGGCGGATCACGGCGGCAAAGTGGGCGTGAAAGTCACCATTGAAAACCACTGGGGACTTACGGCGGACCCCACCAACATCCGCATCATTATTGACCAGGTGAACAGCCCCTGGTGCGAAGCGTCTCCCGATTTCTGCAATTGGGAGCACGAATACATGCTCTACCACGGCCTGGCGGTAGTGGCGCCTTACGCGCATTCGACGGTCCATGCGAAGTATTGGAACCGCTGGAAGAACAACGATATTCAGCGCTCCACGCGCGTGATGAACGAGGCGGGGTTCCAGGGCATCTTCGCACTGGAATACGAAGACGGCCCTTGGGATGGTGTGGAAGGCGCGCAGCACATCATGAAAGAGGTTGTGGCCGCGCTCTAGAAACGGCATCGCACGATCGGGAAAGGGCCGCCCAGAAGACGGGCGGCCCTTTCCCATAGCCGCGCGCCTACTTCATGCCGTAGTGCTTCTTCGCGAAGGCGATGTACTGGTCCCAGTCAAACGCCGTCACATCGTGGACGCCCGTGCGCACGTGGTAGCCAACATCGTTCATGATCGGCTGGTTCACCGCGGGCATCGCGTCCGTGCCCAGGCCGTGCTTGCCGAGCAGCTTGTATACCGGTCCCGCGCCCACCGCCCCCAGGAACTCGCCGCGCGGATCGGCGTGGCGGTCCTCCACGGCGCTCGCCACATACACGGGCCGCGGCGCTGCCAGCGCAATCAGCATGTGCGAATCCACCGGCAGGCGCTCTTCCTGGTTGCTGTACTGCGTGAAATTCGCGCAATACCAGTGCGGAAAATTCCGGTTCAGCCCCTCCGTGCGCTCGCCGTAGTTGCGGCGGGCAATAGACGCGCCGCCCTCGCCGGAATCGTTCGAAATCACGATCGCGAAGCGCTGGTCCGTGGCGCCGGCCCAGAGCGACGTCTTGCCCAGCCGGGAGTGCCCCATCACCGCGACGCGCTTCGCATCCACGTCCGCGTCCGTTTCGAGGTAGTCCATCGCTCGGCTGAGTCCGTAGGCCCAGGCCGCGATCGATCCCCACTCATCCGCATCCGGCTGTGCTTGCCCCGGCTTCAACGCCATCGCGCGAATGCCGTAAGAAAATCCCATCACCGTATCCGGTTCGATGTCGCCGTAGTAAATGGTGGCGAGTCCGAAACCCGCGCGCAGCAGTTTTTCCACTTGCCAGCGTCCGATCCTCTCGCCCCTGGAACTCTCGCTGGCGATCTTGGAGACGGCGTGGATGCGGGCTCTCGATGGGCCGCCGGCCTTCGTGTAGGTGTCCCTCGCCCAGAGGATGCCCAGATCAATCCCCGGGTCCTTCGCCACCGCCTGGTTGCCCATAAAATTCAGCCCCAGAAAAACCGGAACGGGGCCGCTTCGCTGTGCCGGCACATAAAGCAGAAGCCGCATCACCGGACCCACCATGCCGTTTCGGACAAACTGAATGCCGACTTGCTTCCGGTCTCCCAAACCGCCGAGCACTCCCTTTTCCTCTTCCACGGAAATCACCTTCGCGAGCGGCGCGGAGTCCGGCACCTTTCCGAAAACCTGGTCCTCGAAGAGGTGAACGATCTCGGGGCGTCGTTCCTGTTTCCATTCCTCCGCGGTGGTCACCTTCTTTCCATTCAGAAAAGTAAGGGGGTCCGGCAAAACATAGTTGCCCACCTTGCTTTCGTCATAGTTATCCTGCGCGAAAACAAGACACGGGAGGAACAGCGCGGCGGCAAGGGCGAAGCCGCCCAGCGCGCGAACGCCAAGCCGAATGAGATTTGAATAACCAGAGAACATAAAACACTCCTCAGGGGACAATATCATGCCGCGCCCGCACCCGGTTCCGGCGGTGCCAATTCCCGCCCTTGCTACACTAAGTTTACGTATGGATCATGTGGAAGAGCTGGAACGCGAATTCGCCGAACTGAAGCAGCAGGCTACCGCCATCCGGAGGTATCTTTGACGCTCCGGGCAAGCGGAAGGAAATGGCCATACTAGAGGAGAAGAGCGCGGCTCCGGATTTTTGGAACAACCCGGAAGAGAGCCAGCGCGTCCTCCGCGCCCGCAAGCGGCTGGAGGAGGGAATCTCCCAGGAAGAGCAGATTGCCCGGCTCACGGGCGACCTCGATGCCTTCTTCGAACTCGCGCGGGAAGGCGAATCCGTCGAAGCGGAACTCACCGCGGAACTGGACAGCTACCGGGCGATTGTCAACCGCATGGAAACGGCGATGCTGCTTTCCGGCGAGAACGATCACCGGAACGCGATCATCACCATCCATCCCGGCGCGGGCGGCACGGAGAGCCAGGATTGGGCGGAAATGCTGCTGCGGATGTACCTTCGCTGGACCGAGCGCGAGGGCTTCAAAGCCGTGGTCACGGACCGCCAGGACGGCGACGGAGCGGGAATCAAGAGCGCCACCTTCGAAGTGAACGGCGACTATGCCTATGGGATGCTGCAGAGCGAAGTGGGCGTGCATCGCCTCGTGCGGATTTCTCCGTTTGACTCGAACGCGCGCCGCCACACCTCCTTCGCCAGCGTCTTCGTCTATCCGGAAATCGACGACACCATCAGCATCGAGATCAAGCCGGACGATGTGCGCGTGGACACCTTCCGCGCGGGCGGCGCGGGCGGGCAGCACGTCAACCGGACCGATTCCGCGGTGCGCATGGTCCACATCCCAACTGGCATTGTCGTGCAGTGCCAGAACGAGCGCAGCCAGCACAAAAACCGCGATATGGCGATGAAGCAGCTCAAGGCGCGGCTCTACGAACTGGAGCTGTCCAAGCGGCGCGCGGAGACCGATAAGCTGGAAGATTCAAAGGCCGATATCAAGTTCGGCAGCCAGATCCGGAATTACGTGCTGGCCCCCTACCGGCTGGTGAAAGACCTTCGCAGCAAACTGGGCGTGGGCGATGTGGATAGCGTGCTGGACGGTGACATTGACCCGTTCATCCAGGCCTATCTGGTGTGGAAGAAGACCGGGCGCACCGCCGGCGGCGACGATGGGGCCGATATCGAGTAAGTCGCGCGAGTCCAACGGGAATTCCAGATGCGGCGTTTCTTGCTGAGCGACGAAAGCGGCGACGGGGATGTGATCGCCGAAGCGGCGCGCATTCTGCGCGAAGGCGGCCTGGTGGCCTTCCCGACGGAAACCGTGTACGGATTGGGCGCGAACGCGCTCAATGAGGCTGCCGTGGACCGCATTTACCGGGCGAAGAACCGGCCGGCCGCTTCGCCCCTGATCGTGCATGTTGCCAGCGCGGAACACGCCCGCCAATGGGCCGCGGAGTGGCCAGCGCGGGCGGAGGCGCTGGCGGCCGCGTTTTGGCCGGGCCCGCTCACGCTGGTGCTGCCGAAGAGCACGGCTATCCCGGATCGCGTCACGGCGGGGCTGCCCACGGTGGGCCTGCGCGTGCCTTCACATCCGGTCGCCCGCGCCCTGATCGAAGCGTCCGGCGTCCCCATCGCCGCTCCCAGCGCGAACCTCTTCATGGGCGTCTCCCCCACCGATGCGGCGCACGTCCGCGCCTCGCTCGGAGAGGCGGCGGATCTGATTCTCGAGGGCGGGCCGAGCGAAGTGGGCCTCGAAAGCACCGTCCTTTCGCTCGTCTCCGGCAAGGCTGCCATCCTCCGGGCTGGGATGATCGCCCGCCACCAGATTGAGGCCGTGATCGGTCCGCTGGAGGGGAAGGAAGTGACAGAGGCCGGCGCGAACGCAGCCCATCCTTCCCCCGGAATGCACCCGAGGCACTATAGTCCGCGCACGCCGCTGTTGATTGCCGCGGGGGAGGATCCGGTCCCCGCCGGGCGCGTGGTTCGTTTGTGGTGGAAGCGCGAACCGGCGGAAGGACGGGGCATTCAGCTTCCCTCCGACGCCGCGGGTTATGCACGCGAGTTTTACCGTGCGCTGCACCTTGCCGACGAATGCCGCTCCCAATACATCATCGTCGAAGCGCCCCCCGTGGGAGAGGAGTGGGAGGCGATCTGGGATCGGCTCCGCCGCGCCGCCGCGCGTTGACCGGCGCTGGATTGCGCAGCCCGCCGCTGGCCGCGCCCCCCTAGACAATTGCGAGAGATGGGCACAATTGCGAGAGAATAGGGCTTCGCGGGATTCCCATGCCTCTTTCACAGTTGGAGAATTTGTTTCGCCGCATCCCGGCAGTCGACGTGGTTCTGGAGCGGGCCTCCGCCTTGATGGAGCGTTACCCAAGGGAAGTGCTCATCGCGGAGATTCACCGGCTGCAGGAGGAGTGGCGGGAGCATATTCGAGAGAGCGATGCCCTGCCGGAGCGGGATTTCCTCGCGGAACTGGAGATGCGCTTCGACGCCCTGGAGCGGCCTTCGCTTCGCCGCGTCATCAATGCCACGGGTGTCGTGCTGCACACCAATCTGGGCCGCGCTCCGCTCGCCCAGGCCGCTGGCATTCCGGGATACAGCAACCTGGAGTTTGATCTCGCGCACGGCGTGCGCGGGCAGCGGGACGTTCACGTGGCCGGGCTGCTGGAACGTCTGCTGGGCACCGCCTCCATCATTCTCAATAACAACGCCGCCGCCACTTACCTGATCCTGCGCGCGCTGGCGGGCGGGCGGGAAGTGATTGTATCCCGCGGCGAATTGATTGAGATTGGCGATGGATTCCGCATCCCGGAGATCATGGCCCAGGCGGGCGTCATCCTTCGTGAAGTGGGTTCCACCAACCGCACGCACCTGCGCGATTACGAAGAGGCGATCAACGAGAATACGGCGCTCATCGTCCGCGTCCACCCCAGCAACTTTCGCATGGAGGGTTTCACCGGGTCCCCGCCGCTCACGGAGATTTGCGAACTGGCCCACGCGCACGGCGTGCCCGTCTACGACGATCTCGGCAGCGGAAATCTGGTGGACCTGCACGAGACGGGCGTGGACGAACCGCTCGTCTCGCGGAGCCTCGCCGACGGAGCCGATCTCGTCAGCTTTAGCGGGGACAAACTGCTGGGAGGGCCCCAGGCGGGCATCGTCAGCGGGCGGCCGGACCTGATCATCCGCGTGCGCCGCCACCCGATGTATCGCACCTTCCGTGTCGACAAACTGATTCTCGAATCGATGGAGCGGACGCTGCGGTCGCTTTATTTGCGGCGCTATCGGGAGGTCCCGGCGCTGAACATGATCCTTGCCACCGCGGAAGAAGTGGAAGCACGCGCGAACGCGTTCGTCGCGTCGCTGCCCGATGGCGTGCCAGCGGAAATGGGGCTGACGGTGCGGCGCGGGCAATCCATGATCGGCGGCGGTTCCACCCCGGAGCAAAGCCTTGAGACGGCGCTGCTCGCCCTGCCTTGCAGCCATCCGGACCGTGCGGCCGCGCTCCTGCGCGTGCCCCAGCCCCATGCCGAAAACGCCGTCCCGGTTATCTGCCGGATTGAGAAGCAGACGCTCCTCTTCGATCTCCGCACGGTCTTTCCTCAAGAAGAGCCGGAGCTGAGAGAAGCGCTGCTTGCTTTGCCGCGGGAATGGTTCGGATTGCGCTGAAGGATCCGTTACGCGCGTTAAGCGCGCAGTAACGTGCCACGCGCGTTAAGCGCGCGATACGTAACTCTGCTCGGCGGTATTCACGATGATCTTGTCGCCCTCATTGATGAAGGGCGGCACCTGCACCACCAGCCCGGTTTCCATCTTGGCCGGCTTCTGCACGCTCGATGCCGTGGCGCTCTTGATGCCCGGTTCGGTTTCCATCACCGTCATCACCACGTTCTGAGGCATTTCCACGCTGATGGGCTTGCCCTCATGGAACTCCACCGTCACCTTGATGTTGGGGATCAGGAAGTAGACGTTGTCCCCGAGATCGTCCTTGCTAAGCTCCACCTGCTCAAAGGTTTCACTGTTCATAAACGTGAAGGTGTTGCCGCCGTCGTCGTAGAGATACTCCATTTCGTGCTGTTCGAGGACGGCGCGGTCCACCTGGTCGCTCGAAGAAAACCGGTGCTCAAACATGGAGCCGTTGCGCAAATTGCGGAGCTTCACCTGCACAAAGGCGCGGAGGTTCCCCGGGGTTCGGTGCATCACGGTGAAGACCGAATGCAGATCGTTCTTGAAGATAATCACCATGCCTGGACGCAGGCTGTTCGCGGAAATCATTCGTATGGATTCTCCTGAATCGAGTGGGAATGTTCCATTTTAGCAGCGAGCCATGCTCCGCCGTAAAGCGGCGAACCGGCGGCTATGGCAGGCTGCCGTCGTAAACCGTCACGCGATAGCGCAGCGCCAAAGGCTCTCCGGGCGAGAGCCGGAACGGCCACAATCCAGGGAAATTCGCTCCCACGAACCCATAAGGGCGCAGACACCAGCCGGGCGGATGCCGTGGGTTGGCGGGGTTTGAGGTCACGCGCAATCCGGCTGGCTTTCCGCCAAACAGCGCCTCCATCGCCGCCCACGCATGCGGCACTTCATTCTCGTTCTGGGTCACCGGGCCTTCCGGCGTCAGGATGCGCGTTTCCGTGCGCGGGCCGAAGCGCACGCACAAGCCGCCGTAGCCTTTCGCATCCTCGGGCGACCCCGCGAGGGTGACGTCGCCCGCGACCGCTTCCAGCCGCACCGCGATGTCCACATCCCGGCTCCTGCCCCGGGAGCGGGGAACGGCGATGTCCACCGTTTCTCGGACGATCAGCCGCTTGCCCACATACCAGCCGTTCTCCACGCGGAGCGATGCTGCCTTCGCGGACGCCTTCCGCTCAAGGAATTTGTGGAACCGGTGCTCGATGCCGGGCTTGAGGGTCCACAGGTCATACGTCCTGCCCTCGAAGCCGATCGACATCCAGGCCCAGAAGACGCCGCGGTGATGGTAGTGGTCCTTAGGGAAATCGTCGAGCGGATTCACGCCCGCCGGAGTAAAGAGCGGATAGATATACCCTTCGCGCCGCCGGTCTTCCGGCACACCGGCCTTGAGTTGCGGCCCATAGTTATAGTCGAGCGCGTGGCGGCCGTTTTCCTCCAGCCGCAGTTTTCCGCCGGGCGCGTCCTTCCACCGAAATCCGTCCGTCCCTTGCGAGGGGAGGGGCATCGCGAAGCACACGGCAAGAATCATCCCGGCGAGCAGCCTCATCATTCCCCCGTCGCCTGGCCATCGACGATCTTCGTCTCATCCACTTCCACGCCCAGGCCCGGCCCGGAGGGCACCAGCGCCTCTCCGTCCTTGATCTCGATCGGTGTCTTCAGCACGCTCCCTTTCAGAAACTGCTTTCCGTTGAGCGCGGCGGGGAACTTCAATCCGTATGCGGCAAAAAGCTGCAGCGAAGCGGCCAGCGAAACGTCCGGGTCCGTCAGCCCGCTGCCCAGGAACAGCAGGCCCGCGTCTTCGAGGATCTCCACCTGCTTGCGTGCATCCCAAAGCCCGGCCGTGCGGGCCGGCTTCATGGCGACGCCATCGAGCACACCCAGGCGGATAAACTCCATCAGGTCCGAAGCCGATACCACCCCTTCATCCATCAGAATCGGCAGCGCCCCTTGCCGCTTCAATTCGCGAAACGCGCTGAAGCGGTTGGACGCCACCGGCTGCTCCAGCACATCCACGCCCGCGTCGGCCAGCTTTGGAGTCACGGCCAGGGCCGTGGCGGGGTCGTATCCCCCATTGGCGTCGGCCCACAGAAAGCAATCCGGCGCCAGCTTCCGCACGGCGCGCGCAAGCTCCACATCGAAGCGCGGATCCGGGGCCACCTTCAGATTAAAATGCTTGTAGCCGAGCGCTTTCCCTTCCGCCACCAGGGCTTCCACCTCGCGAATCTCCCGGACGTTCACCGTCCAGCTCAGCGTGATCTTCTGGAGCGCCTTCCGTCCCCACATTTCCGGCAGGCTGCGCCCGGCCAGCTTGCCCGCAATGTCATAGAGCGCGAGGTCGATTCCCGCCTTCGCAATCGGCGCTCCCGTCGAAAAGGAGGGTGCCAGCGCCTTGTTCATCTTCAGGTGCGCGCCTTGAACGTCCAGCGGGTTCGCGCCGATCAGGGTTGGCGCCAGGTATTCCCGGATGCCCGACAATACGGATTCCGGCGTCTCATAGCTCCACGCCGGGCTTGGAACGCTCTGGCCCCAGCCCACCGTGCCGTCCTCAAGCACGATCTTCACGAGGATCGTGGGCCGCTCCGGCTTCGGGAAAAAGCGGAAATAGTGCGTCACCGGATACTTCAGCGGAATCGCTTCGATGCGGCGGATCGGCGGCACTCCCGCATCCGCTCCGGCGCGCTTCGCCATGCCCATCCCTGCCAGGCCCGCGAAACCCATGGAAAGCATCGTCCTGCGGTTCATCACGGCAAAATCCCCTTTCGCGTCGCCCTGGCGGGGTGTTTCTAAATCGCCCGCCAAACCGTAGTGATCGCGCCCAATGTACCACACGCATGGACGCCTCCCCTCCGGCCCGCGCCGCGGCCGAAAGCCTGGGGTTGCCAGACAGGCCTCGCCGTATATGCGCCCGCGGCGCATTTCTCCCCATCGGCTGCTCCGCGGATAGCCGAGAATGGGCGTTACGGTTTGCGAACTCGCTCACTCCTGCCCAAAGGAGCGCAATAGCGAAATGGCCTGCGCCCCCGTGCCCGCGGGCACGGGCTCGGGAACAATCTGTGCGGCTTCGAAGAGCAGTCCGCAATTCGGCATCGGGGGTATGGATCTCTTATACCGCAATAACAGATCTATCGATAAGACTTGCAGTAATTGTTTAGAGGGTAATTTCACAGCTTCCTGTCCATGTCTCAAGCAAGGCCCCACTTATAGATCGCACTCGGTGGCTGGTCTCCACCGTATCGCATTCGCTGTGAATTGGCCAAGGCGAAGGACTCAATCAAATCGGGCTGTGACCTTCAGGGATCACAGGCTTGCCACGGCATCGTAGGGTTCAGAAATCAGGGGTTCGATATCCCACCATACCGCGCTGTTCTTGCCGATTGAAACCTCCTGCGAAACAACGCGAAAGTGGGCTCCTTCGGTTGGCAGATACTTTCTGTCTGAGAGCCATTGCACCACTTCAGCCAGCGATTTAGCCTTCCTGAGGGCTGCCTTTACGTGCTGAAGCGTAATAATGGGAACCTCGTCGTCTTGCACCGCCTGACCTCCAATCCAGTTGTGCGAGACCACGGCACACTCACACTTGAAATCACGGGCGACCTTCAAAGCCCTCTGTACCGCACCCGTCCCGTCGTTGAACGCTGCCTTGAGGAGCTTCGCCTGTGAGATACCCTTCCTCAAATCATCACTACGCTTGAGAGTCTCGTGGATTTCATCCGGCATGATGAACCATTTGAGTTCGAGAATCAGTACGAGTCTGCGGTCTTCATCAATTAGAGCTAAGTCGATGTCGGGAAGTCCCTTCCGTCCGTCAACTCTGCCAGAGAAGGTTCTGTAACGCCTGTTGTCGAACGCGTCAAGAATGTCACTACGCATGTAAGTCTCCTTTTGGTTAACCAGCCGCAAATAAACTTTACGCTCTTCTGGAATCGAGTTTAGGAGGCTGCAGTGATTCCGTTCCGGCGACGAACAGAGGATCAGGGAAGGAGAAATCAGAACGGAGTTGGCCTCAACCGGGATGAGGGGCTGAATAGCAGGATCCGGCCTTGCAACGCCTCGCGAACCATACGAAAGGACTTCTAGTACAGCCTCGATGATCCCGGCATCCAGATCGGAGTATCGATGCAAGCGTGATTGAAGCTCATCCCGCCCGAATCGAAGAATGGTGCCGTCGAAACCAAATCCATCGCCACGTTTTTCGACAGAGATTACGCGAGCACGAGACTGAATTGACGCGAGTGACGACAGCACCAAGTAGACACGTTTGAAATCCCCAAACGAATAGCGGGTGGTACACCAGTCGTCTGGGAGATGGAAGTGCTCGTTAAGTATCGGAGCGTAGACACCCATCACATCTTTGACAAGCCTTGGGTTGAGCTTGAGACGAAAACCATCACTTGTACCTGTTACTTGTTGGTCGATACTGGTGAGTATATCAAGAAGCTCATTCGAGGGCAGTGGGATGTCGTGACCCGCCGCCACGAAGCGATTGTAGGCGTAATAGCGTGCGTCGTCATCTTCGACGAGTGGCACAGGGACTACTTTTCGTCCTTCCAGCGTCAGGTTCGAGTGGCCCCGACTGGCGAGAGTGAAGATTGTTGTGATTGCATCATATC
>JBDIBK010000035.1:0-33505 GCA_039812845.1 Bryobacterales bacterium | reverse complement strand
GTTTGTCGAAGAGCCGCCGCTTCTGCGCTTCTTCTTCGGACGCTTGAAGCCCATCGCCAACTGGGGCGCGGATCTGGCGGCCGCGTTCGAGGCGGAACTTGGGCGGGATTGCTGACGGGGCGTGATCACGAGGTCCAAGGCCATTTGCGTTCACACGGCGGCGCGCCACATGATATGGAAGAGATCTAATCCATGCCGCCCAGCCAGGCTGTAGTTCGAACAACAAGGGGAATTCAGCAATCCCTTCTCTCGCCCCCCTTGCGTCTGGTGACTCCACTGGAAGCGCGTGGCGCTGTTTATACGAAGCGCTGGGTGGTGGAGTTGCTGCTCGATCTCGCGGGCTATCGTTCAGACCGGAATCTCGTCGATGCTGTTGCCGTCGAGCCCGCCGCGGGCGACGGTGCATTCCTCGGGCCAATGATTGACCGTCTCGTTGATTCGTGCCTGCGTTTGGGCAGGCCACTTGGCGCTTGCGCCAACTCGCTGATTGCCTATGAGCTCGATTTGGAGAGCGCCGCCTCCGCGCGTGAACTCGCCGCGGATCGGCTCGTCATTCGCGGTGCGGATTGGGGCGTTGCCAAGGAACTGGCCGAGAGATGGATACGCACCGGCGACTATCTCCTTGATGCCACGAGTATTGAAGCGGACTTCGTAATCGGCAATCCGCCCTATGTTCGGCTCGAGGACATCCCGGAGGAGATCGCTTCCGTGTACCGGGAGGCGTATCCTACGATGCGCGGCCGGGCCGATCTGTACGTGGCATTCTTTGAGGCGGCACTTCATCAGCTTAAACCGGACGGCGTCTGCGCTTTCATCTGTGCCGACCGGTGGATGCGCAACCAGTACGGTTCAGAATTGCGTGAATTGGTGACTTCCGGATATGCGGTGGAAGTCGTCCTGGAGATGCACAACGCCGATGCCTTCCACGATGAAGTCGATGCCTACCCTGCGATCACCGTGATACGCCGAAAGGACCAGTCGGCAACGGTGATTGCAAGCGCAGGTCGGGAGGCCGAACGCATGCCGCCCGCGGGGCTATCGGCAACTCTTCTGGCTGCCTCGAAGGGCGAGACTCCCACCCTGCCTCCCGGCCTGCGAACGGCACTTGTTGAGCGATGGTTTCAGGGAAGAGATCCCTGGCCATGTCATTCCCCGGAACAACTCGCTTTGCTGCGTCAGATCGAAGAGCGCTTCCCTGCGCTTGAAGCGAACGCGAGAGCTGGAATTGGGGTAGCCACGGGCAATGACGGAGTGTTCATCACCAAAGATGCAACGCTCGTGGAGCCGTCGCGGCTGCTCAAACTCGCGATGGCCGGCGATATTTGGAACGGCACGATGAAGTGGTCCGGGCACTACCTGGTTGACCCGTGGGACACCGACGGGCTGGTGAGCCTGGACAAGTTTCCGAGACTTCGCGCCTATCTGGAAATGCATTCCGCCGCCCTTAAGAAGCGCCATACGGCCGTGAAGAACGCGAGGGGCTGGTACAGGACAATCGACCGGGTCACTCATGCGCTCACGAGCAGACCAAAGCTCTACGTCGCCGATATCAAGAATGTGCTCGATCCCGTGCTTGACGCCGGTGAGACCTATCCGCACCACAATTTATATTTCATTCAGTCGGATGAGTGGGACCTTGAGGTGCTGGGCGGATTGCTCATGTCGGCTGTGGGGCAATTTTTTGTCGAATCCTACGGCGTGCGGATGCGCGGGGGCTATTTGCGGTTTCAGGCTCAGTACCTGCGGCGAATTCGCGTCCCAGCGCCAGGAGCGCTGACGGAGGCGCAGACGCGCGAACTCGTTGAGGCATTTCGCGCACGCGACCGGAATGCAGCGACAACAATTGCGCTTGAGGTTTACGGAATTGATGCATCCGTGATGGAGTCCGCGCTTGGATATCGATAAGCGGCTGAAGGAGGCGGTCCAGAGCTATTGGGACGCCCGTGCAGGAAATCGGGAGAAGCAGGCGAAATCCGGCAAGATCGATGCCGGAACTCGTGGTGAGGTAACCGGCGGAACCCAGATGGGAGCGCTGGAGGCGCTCGTTGCCGATATTCTCTGCGATGTGGGTCTGGAGCGGCTTGATGTCCACACGCGCACGGCCCTGGAGCTGCCCGGCTATTTTCGGGCATCGAAGAAGTGGGACCTTATTGTCGTGTCCGAACGCCAACTTGTCCTGGCCATGGAAATCAAATCTCAGGCCGGAAGTTCTATTGGCAACAACGTCAACAATCGTTCAGAAGAGGCCGTAGGCAGCGCCAAAGATATTTGGACCGCCTATCGGGAGGGGCGGTTTGGAAACGCGCCAGCACCGTTCCTCGGATATTTCTTCCTGCTCGAGGACCGCGCCAGCGTAAAGACCCCGGTCGCGAACAAGGAACCGCACTTCGCGGTGGATGCGGCGTTCAGGGGCCAAGCCAGGCCGTCCCAGGGAGGCAAAGAGCGTTACCTGGGTGTTCCATACTGTGCCCGATACGAGTTGCTGTGCCGTCGCCTGGTGCTGGAACGGCTATACAACGCGGCCTGCTTCCTTATGGCCACCAATTCGAAGAATACGGAACTCACGGAACCCGCCGAGGACTTGACCTTCAGGCGGTTCGCCGCCGCGCTGCGAGGGCATGCCGTGACGTTCCTCGAAGGCCGAAAGGGCCAGCCCTAGCGGCGATAGTCCCAACAGTGAATGCTTGCTGCGGGTATTGGGATCTCCTGTCGCGAATCGGAATTCCGTTTTGTGGACTGCGGGGCGGGTTTCGCGGCATGGGAAGCATTCAGCCGGAATAGTACAGTATTATGGAGTTACGGACCTGCAGTTCCCGATTCTTCCGGTTGAGGCTGCGGCAGTCCGGTTGTCGTTGTCGGAAAGGGCGGGGTTCACGCGATGGATCAGAATGTTTCGAGAACGGGGTTCAGCCGGAGGCGGTTTTTGCAGGGCGCGGGGATCGCGGGGCTGGGTCTTGCGGGGTATGGCGGCTATGCGGCCACGGTGTGCCCTGTCAGCGCGGCGAAGGGGAAGATCGTGGTGGTGGGGGGCGGGGCGGCGGGGCTCAACATTGCGTCCCGCTTGCGGTGCGCGCTGTCGCAGGCGGAGATCACCGTGATCGATCCGGCGCGGGAACACTACTACCAGCCCGGCTTTACGATGATTGCCTGCGGCGAGTTCACTCCCGAGGAGACTTACAGGTCGGAGGAGTCGTTAATTCCCGCTGGGGAGCGGTTCTTGCCGGACAGAGTGGTGTCGATCGAGGCGGAACGGAACCGCCTGTCGACGGCGGCGAACGGCGTGGTGGAATACGACTATCTGGTGCTGGCACCGGGTCTCGAAATGCACTTTGAAGCGATAGAGGGCATCTCGAGAGACCGGCTGGGCGAGGGGAACGTTCACTGCATCTACGATTTCAAGAGCGCGCATGCCTGCTGGCTGGCCATCCAGAAGCTCTCCTCCAGCGGCGGCCGCGCGTACTTCACGGACACCTGGACCAAACTGAAGTGCGGCGGGGCTCCCAAAAAGGTCAACATGATGGCCGAGGACTACTGCCGCCGACAGGGAACGCGGGACCGCGTGGATTTTCAGTTTTACACCGCGGGCAAGGATCTGTTTGAGGTGCCGCTCTTTCGCAAACGTCTCGATGAGATCTACGCGGAACGAAACCTGGCGATCACACCGCACCACAGGGTGAAGGCGGTGGATACGGAGACGCGCCGGGTGACGTTTGAGAAGCATGTTCCGGCGCCCGCATCCCCAACCGGCGAACCGGCAGCCTCCTTGGAAACCGTCACACGCGAGTTTGATTTTCTGCATATCGTGCCGCCAATGACGCCGCCGAGTTTCGTGCTGGAATCTTCGCTGATCCACGATCCCGCCACGGGCAAGGCGGCCCAGTGGGTGCCCACGGACCCGGCTACGCTGGCGCATGCCCGGTTCAAGAACGTCTTCGTCGCCGGAGACGTGGCGGGGATTCCCACCAGCAAAACGGCGGCCGCCGTGCGCATGCAGGCACCGGTGGTGGCGGCGAATCTGATCGCCACCATGGAGGGGCGGAAGCCGGACGCCGTTTACGACGGGTACACCGCGTGCCCGTTCGTGACGGAGTACGGCAAGGTGCTGATGGCGGAGTTCGACTACAAGAAGGAGCCGAAGCCCTCGATTCCGTTCGTGGATCCGGGTCATGAACATCGGCCCGGGTGGATTCTGAAGCGCTACGTGCTGAAGCCGGTGTATTTCGATCTGATGCTGCGCGGACGGGCCTAAACGCCGGCCGCGGGCGGCAAGGCAGCGCGACCCCAGGCCGGCCGCGCGTGTTCCCGCCGATTTCATAATTCTCGTGAATTCAGGCCAGCCCAGCGGGAAAACTGAGATCGGAACACAAAATCCCGGCATTGCCATCAAAATTGCAATAAGCTAAACACATGCGAATTGCGGTTTTGTTGATGCTGCTGTGCGGCTTTCTGCACGCGGCGGATGCGGATTTGAAAGTTTCGGTTTATGCCACGGCGGGCGGGATCGAGAAGCTGCTTTCCACCCCCGAGGGGCGTTCGCGCGCGGCGGCGGCCATGCACAAGCTGGGCGTCACGCGGGTGGTGCTGGAGGGAAGGCGGGGCGACGAATACGTGGCCCCGGCGAAGCTCAAGGAGTTGCGCGGTGAACTGGCCAAACTGGGCTTCGCCACCACGGGCGGCATCGCCACGGTGCCCGGCGCTCACTTTGGGACGAGGCAGAATGGCCCGCTCGGATGGCTGAATTGGGAGTCCGAGGCGACGCAGAAGGGAATTGAGACGTTCTTCCGAGAGAACGCCGCGGTTTTCGACGAACTGGTGCTCGACGATTTTTTCTGCACGGCGGATACCTCCGCGCAGTCGGAGGCGGCGCGCGGAAACCGGGATTGGGGCCAGTACCGGCGGGATCTGCTGGGCGGTCTGCTGGATTCGATCGTGATTCGCCCGGCGCGCGAGGTGAAGCCGGGAATCCGCCTGGTAATCAAGTATCCGCAGTGGTATGACCTGTTCCATACCTATGGTTACGATCCGGCGCACAGCGCGCCCAAGTTCGATGCGGTTTGGGTGGGGACGGAGGTGCGCAATCCGAAGACGCAACGCATGGGCTTTGTGCAGCCCACGGAGGGGTATATCAATTACCGCTGGCTGAACGCGGTCTCTCGGGGAAAAGCGGAAGCGGCATGGTTCGACCACATTGAATGTACTGCCCAGAACTTCGTGGATCAGGCATGGCAGAGCGTGCTGGCGGGCGCGCCGGAGTTGATGCTCTTCAATCTGATCGATGTCGTGGAGGGGCACCCTGGGCATGCGCTTTTTGTGCGGGATCTTCCGGCGCTGCGGGAGACCGCGAAGCGGGTTCGTGGCAAAGCCGCGCAGGGCGTTGCCTACTACAAACCGCCCAACAGCGAGCCCGGCGACAACCGCTATCTGATGGATTACCTCGCGATGCTGGGCATCCCGGTGGTGCCCGCTGCCGAGTATCCGATGGACAGCAAGACGGTGGTGCTGGGAGTCCAGGCGGCGCATGACCCCGCGCTGCTGGAGAAGGTGCGGGCGCACCAGAAGCGCGGAGGGCGCGTTGCGATGACGGCCTCTCTGATGGATCGCATCCAGGCGCCGCCCGGTGTAGTTCGCCTCGATCTGCGCACGTTCACCGACCAGGATTTTCTCGATGCGAAGGAGTTCCTGCTGTCGCCTCGGGAACTGGCCATGATGCGGATGCCCCGCGAAGAGGCGGACGCCTTGCGGAAGAAACTGGGCGTGGAGCTTTCCGCGCCAGTTGGGATCGCCTACTACCGCTTTGGAAACGACGAAGCGTTCTACAGCTTCCTCGACGCCGACACCGAAGTGCGATTGCGGGGCAAGGCGATCAAGGTGCCCGCGCATGCGCTCCATTGGGTGAAGCGCTGAGCGGCAATCAACGAGGGGAGTCCGGCGCGGCGGGGGCGGACGGTTCCGCGAGCGGCTGCTCGCTGAGCGCCGCCACCCGCAGGCGCAGTTGATCCGTGAGCGCCTTGTGTTCCTTGAGGGAGAGGCCGGCCGTGGGCACCGGCTTGCCGATGCGCAACGTTGCGCGGCCGGAGCGGACATGAACGGACCCCATGGGGAGAATCTGTTCCATGCCGAGCAAACCCACCGGCACCACGGGCACGCCGCTTTTCACCGCCAGGTAGGCCGCGCCGTCTTTGAATTCCTGCAGGCCGACACTGTCATGCGTGCGCCCGCCTTCGGGGAAAATTACGAGGCAGATGCGACGCCGCTGCACGATCTCCGCCGCGTTCGTGAGCGCCTTCAGCATGCCGCGGATGTCGTCGCGAGGGATGGGGATGTGCCCGGCGCGGTGAAGATGGTTGCCGAGGAAGGGAATCTGGAAAAGCCCCTGCTTGGCGAGGAAGCGGAACTGCACCGGGATGTTGGCCATCAGCACGGGGGTATCCATGAAGCTGACGTGATTGCTGACGAAGACGTAGCTGCCGCCCGGTTCGATATTCTCCAGGCCCTCAATGCGCACCCGCACGCCGCCGATGGCGAGCAATTGGCGCGACCAGGCACGGGCCACGCGATGCTGGGTGTTGCCGGTCTTGTCGAAGAAAGAGCAGCAGAACGAAATGCTGCCCATGACGACGGTGGAAAGGCAGATGAGCGGCACTTTGACGGCCACTGCGAACAGGTAGGACGGCGAGAGACGGTCCTTCGGCGGGGCGAGCCTCGTGACGGCGGCGTCCTCAAGCAGGGTTTCTGTTCCGGCGGATGGCATGCGGTGCTTGTCGCTCACTTGCAGTTCTATTCTATGAGGCCCGCCTCGCCCGTTGCGCGGAAAACCAGGCCTTGGCCTCTCCGGCCAGGTACAGCGAACCCGCAATGAAGACCCGATCTTCCGGTTGCGCCGCTTGCAGCAGGTGCATCACTTCCGGGAAGCCATGCGCGATCTGGATGCGGGGAGAGGAATCGGCGCGCTCGGCTTCCTCCGCCAGCGCCTCCGGACGAAGTGCGCGGGAATGGGCGGGCGCGGTGAGAACGAGTTCGTCGGCGAGCGGAAAGAGCAGCCCCGCCATCTCGGAAATGGCCTTGTCGCGCATGGCTCCGAAGACCAGCCAGGTGCGGTGCGCGCCCTTCGATGCGCGAATGTAGCCGGCGAGCGCGGCGCATCCCGCGGGGTTGTGCGCGCCATCGACGTAGATATCCGGGCGGCGGGCCACGCGCTCCATCCTGCCGGGCCAGCGCAGGTTGCGGATGCCGTTCTCGATGGCAAGAGCATTCACGTTCAGAAGGTCGAGCGCGGCTGCCGCCACCCGGGCATTCTCCACCTGCCACTCCCCGCGCAGCGGGCATTCGACGCGGAGCGGCCGGTGCCGGTGGAGCGAGAATCGCGCGCCATCCAGATCTGCTTCGAGGTCCGAAATGCGCCACTCGTCACTGCGATGCGCCTCAACGCCCGCAGCCGAGGCAGCGGCTTCCAGGACACCCTGGGCTTCGGGGCGCTGCGCGGAGAACAGCGCGGGCACGCCGGATTTCAGAATGCCCGCTTTCTCGCCCGCGATGGCTTCGATGCTGTTTCCGAGCCAGGCTTCATGGTCGTAGTCGATGGGAGTGACGACGGTGAGCGCCGGCGCAACCACGTTCGTCGCGTCCAGGCGTCCGCCGAGGCCGACCTCGATCACAGCCCATTCAACGCGGGCGCGGGCGAAGGCGAGAAAGCCCATGGCGGTTACGGTTTCAAAGTAGGTGGGGTGCATGTCCAGGTCGCCGCGCGCCACCATGGCTTCCGCGGTTTGATGCACCTGCTTGAAGACTTCAAGGAAGGCCGCCTGCGAGATGTCCGAGCCCTGGATGCGGATCCGTTCCGTGGGCTCCACCAGATGGGGAGAGGTGAACAGCGCGGTGGATCGCCCCGCCGCCTCCAAGCCCGCGGCGATCATCGCGCAGGTGGACCCTTTGCCATTGGTGCCCGCCACGTGGACAACCTGAAATTGCAGATGAGGATCGCCAAGCGCGCGGAGCAGGGCGCGAATGCGCTCCAGGCCGAACTTTACGGTCTTGATTTCATTGCCGAGCGCGTAGAGAAACTCGACCGAATCCGGGTATTGCATCGCCAGGCTGGGAAGGGCGTTCCATCCGATGTGCCCGTTTGGGCGCACCGGTTCATTCCTGATTCTTGCCGTCGCAGCCGAAGCCCGTGGGGACCCGGCCGCCCTTGTTCAGTTCCTTGAAGCCCGCCTCGGTGGCGTAATAGATGCGGGCCGTGAGCGCTTTCAGGGAACGAAAGAATTGATGGCCGGTTTCAAGACCGGCGCCGCCGCCATCGAGAGCCTCCAGAACCTGGATCTGGCCAGCCTCCGGGAGCTGAAGGAACGGGGCGGCCGCGGTGCGAATCGAGTAACCATCGAGCCAGTTGAGGCCGGTGATGAACCGGATCCGCTCCGGATCCTCGCCGTCGCGCAGCAGAAGATCGATATAGCGATTGACGAGCGCCGCTTTCGCGCCCGGCGTGTCGGTCTCCGGGATGATGAGTTCCGTAAGCGCGATGACGGTTTGGTTCTGGTGATCGTCGAAGACGGATGGTTTCCAATCCGGCGCACTTGCTGTCTGCGTGGTGGCCGCGTTCACCGGGTGGGCGTGCTGCGCGAGCATCGGCTCCGCCGCCACTGCCAGTGCGGCGGCCCCATTCGCCCCTACACGAAACAAATCACGACGATTCATGGTTACTATGATGCCTCAGTTTCAGCCGCCTGCGCTGAGGCCCTCCGCGATGGGTCGATTCCCACGCTGGGGTGGGTGATAATGCATAGGAGCCGGAATGTTCCAGTTCCGGCAAAGCGCCCGCGCAGCCTCCGCTGTCTGGCAGGGCAAGTCTCATAGGGAATTGAGATTCGATCATGTCATCCGCCGCCACCACCTCGCGAAGCCTTGCCCTGCCATATGCACTTCCTTCGGATGCGCTTGAAGGGCTGCTGCGGCTCGCGGCACACGTCGCGCTGACGGAGGGCGCGGTTCTGTTTCTGCAAAAGGGCGACAACTACTGGGTGCTTTCGACGTGCGGTGCCGCGCACGGGGATGCGCATACCGCCGCGCTCCTGCTTCCCGACGTGCTGCATTCGGAAACCAATGATTATGTCTGCCAGGATGCCGCCGGGGCCCCCGAAGCCGTGGAACTGATTGCGGCGGCAATCGCCAAGCGGCCGGGGTTTCTCTCGCTCCATCGGTTTCCAGTGGAGGGGGACGATTGCTACGCGATCCTTGCCCTGGCACACCCGGTGGCGAAGCCGCTGCCGTCCGAGGAAACCGCGAGCCTGCTAAGCGAAATCTGCCGCCAGATCGCTCTGCGGATTGAAGCCAGGGCGGAGAAGCGCGAACTGGAGGCGAGCCGCGAGAGGCGCGCGCTGCGCGACCGCTTTCTGGTGGCCATTTGCCGGGACAACGCGCTTGGCCAATGCCTGCTCAATGCGGCGGGCAACATCCTGTCGCTGAGCGATGGGCTGGTGCAGGCGCTCGAGATCGACCGGAGGGAGGTGGAATTTCAGCCCTTCGAGCGGATCTTCGCTTTCGCCTCCGCGTTCCGGGACGATCCGGCCACTGGCGCGGAAATGAGTTTTGAGGCAGCGGCGCGCATTCCATGGGAGCGCGTCTTTGATACCGCATGTCTGTTCCGGAAGAGCGCGGATGAGCTCATCCGGCTGGAAGCGACCGCGGCCCCGGCGAGATTGCTCGACGGCTCCGATGGGTGGTGCGTGGCGATCTCTGGAGGGGAGGTTCGTGAGATGAACCCGCTGGTTGCGCCTCGCCGCTTGCAGAAAATCCTGATTGCGGAAGATCATCCCGTGAACCAGCGCGTGATTCAGGGGATGGTGGAGAAACTGGGCCTGAGCGCGGACATCGTTTCGAATGGGCTGGAGGCTGTGCATGCCGCCTGCCATGCCACATACGCCGCGATTCTGATGGATTGCCAGATGCCGGATATGGACGGCATTGAGGCCACGCGCTTTATCCGCAGCACCGAGGACCGCCTCGGCCGGGTGCCGATTGTGGCGGTGACGGCGTTTGGCCATGAGGACGACCGCGCGCGATGCTTTGACGCGGGCGTGGACGAGTTCATGGTGAAGCCCATCCGGATTGAAGCTCTGGCGCAGGTTCTCGCGAAATGGGCGCCCATCAAGATCAAGCTGGAATCGCCGCCGTTGCCGGCTCCGGACCCTCTCAGCCAGACGCGCCTCGATCTGGAACAGGCGATCAGCCGTCTGAGCGCGGATCTCGATCCTGAGCTGGTACACGAAGTGGTGTCTCTGTTCCTGGAAGACACAAGCGTTCGCATCGCGGAGATTCGCGGGCTCTCCGGAAGCGCCGAACGGGACCAGCTTCGCAACGCGGCGCACAGAATCAAGGGAAGCTGCGGGAGCCTGGGCGCCACCGCGCTGATGAATGCCTGTGAACGGCTGGAAGATCTGGCGCAGAAGGGAACCAGGGAAGAAGTGGACGCGGCTATTGAGCAGGTTGCCCGGCTGTTTGACGAGATAGCACCGCTGATGCGGGAGTTTCTTGGTTTCCTTCCGGGACCGGCGACGGACGCAACGGCGGGCGCGCCGGCCGGTGATGCGACGATACCGAATGGGGAGGCGTAGCGAAGCGGAATGCCGGCAAGCATCTTCGATCTGTTTTCCATCGGAGTCGGCCCTTCGAGCTCCCATACGCTCGGCCCGATGCGGGCGGCGCGCCACTTCGCGTTCCACCTTCGCGAGGCGGGAATTCTGGATGCTTGCGCGCGGGTCTCCTGCGACCTTTACGGGTCACTGGCATTGACCGGCCGGGGGCACTGTACCGATAAAGCCGTGCTGGCCGGGCTTTCGGGCAGGTGCGCGGAAGAGATCGGTCCAGGGGAGTTGACGGAGATCGAAGCGAACGTGCGGAAGGAGAACAGCCTTCTGCTGGCTGGCGCGCGGCGATGCCCGTTTGCGATCGAGATCGACCTTGTGTTTCGCACCGACGAGATGTTGCCCGCGCATTCGAACGGCATGCGTTTCCAGGCCTTCGATGCCGCGGGGAGCACGCTGGCCGAATCGATCTACTACTCGGTGGGCGGGGGATTCGTCGTGGACGGCGAGGGAGCGCCGATTGACGAGGACGCCGGCGCCCCGGCCGCGAGGTACCCCTACCTGAGCGGAGAAGCGCTGTTGAGCGCGGCGCGCGATCGCGGAATTCGCATCGCGGATCTGGTTTGGGAATGGGAACTGGGGCTGCGCGGAGAGAAAGAAGTGCAGGCAAAGCTGCTGCGCATCGCGGCGGTGATGGATGGCTGCATCCATGCCGGGCTGCATGCCGAGGGCAACCTTCCCGGGGGGCTGGGCGTGCGGCGGCGCGCGCCGGCAATGTACCGGCGGCTGATCGAAGTGGCTAACGACCCCCATGTGGAACCCGCCGGCGGCGAGGCGATGGATTGGCTGAGCGTTTACGCGATCGCCGTGAACGAAGAGAATGCCGCGATGGGCCGCGTGGTGTCCGCGCCCACGAACGGGGCGGCCGGCATCATTCCCTCCGTGCTGCGCTACTATCAGCGCCACATGGCGAACTTCGCCAGCGATGCCGAACGGAAGCGGGACACCGCCGAGTTTCTGCTGGTGGCGGGCGCGATCGGCATTCTCTACAAGGTGGGCGCTTCGCTCTCAGCGGCGGAAGTGGGCTGCCAGGGCGAAGTGGGCGTGGCCTGTTCGATGGCGGCAGGCGCGCTGGCATCCGTGATGGGCGGCACGAACGCGCAGGTGGAGAACGCAGCCGAGATCGGTATGGAGCACAATCTGGGGCTCACGTGCGACCCGATCGGCGGCTTAGTGCAGATCCCCTGCATTGAGCGGAATTCCATGGGCGCGGTGAAGGCCGTGAACGCCGCGCGGCTGGCGCTCTACAACGACGGTAGCCATGTCGTCTCCCTCGACAGCGTCATCGCCACGATGCGGCGCACCGGCGAAGATATGGCGCGGCAATATAAGGAAACCTCCCTCGGGGGGCTGGCCGTCGCCGTGACCGTGCCGGAGTGCTGAGCGGGGCGGACCTGGGCGATGGGGGGGGCCTTGGGCGAACGCGAACCGGTTGCAGCCCCTTGCTCCGCTGGCCGCCGTGTGATGAAGTATCTAGACCATGAACGTTTCCCGACGTCAGATTCTCGGCTCCGCCGCCGGCGCGGCCGTTTCGCTTCCGCTCGCCGCCGCGCAATCGTCGCCGCCATTGGCCGTGCCGGACACGCCATCCGGGCAGGCGATCTCGCTGGCCGCATGGAGCTTTAGCGGGAGTTTCTTCAAAGGGAAATGGAAGCTCCTGGAGATGCCCGGGATTCTGCGCGATAAGCTCGGAATCACGGCGCTCGAGCACGTCAATACCTTCTTCGAAAACCCCACCCTCATCTATCTTCAGAAACTCAACAAGGCGTTCAAGGACGCGGGAGTGCGGCAGACGATTCTGATGGTGGATGGCGAGGGCTCCACCGCATCGCCGGATGCGGCGGAGCGCAAGCTGGCCGCGGTTTGCCATCGGAAGTGGATCGATACGGCGCACTATCTGGGCTGCCACTCCGTGCGAATCAACATGCACGGCGGCGCGCGGGATTGGAAGCAGGACCCGGACCTCACGAAGCGCGCGGCGGAGACGATCCACTCCATGCTCGCCTACGCCAAGGGGACCAACCTGAACATCATCGTGGAGAATCACGGCCAGGCATCCTCCGACCCCGACGTGCTGGTGCGGCTGGTGAAGGACGTGAACGATCCGAAATTCGGCTTGCTCTGCGACCTCGGCAACTGGAACCCCGGAACCGACTTCTACGCCAACTCCCGCAAGACGCTGCCCTATGCCAAGGGCCTCTCCGTGAAGGGCACGTGGGGCGCGGATAAGGATCCCAATTTCGATGCGGAGAAGCTCGTGAAGACGGCCTACGACTTCGGATACAAAGGCTGGTGGGGCCTGGAAGTCACTCCGCGGCGGCCGCGCACCGCGCCCGCGCTCTCCGCCGACGACCAATTCGCGCTGGAAGTGAAAACCATCCTTGAAGCGAAGGCGATTGTCGAGCGCGTGGTGATGAACAAGAGCTGACCCAACCAGCGAAGGACCGACAACATGAACGCCAAACCGGCATCCGGCTGCACGCGGCGCGCCTTTTCGGCCGCGGCCGCGAGTTTGTTCACGATCGTTCCCAGGCATGTGCTGGGAGGGCAGGGAGTGGTGGCTCCAAGCGACCAGGTGACGCTCGCCGCGATCGGTATGGGCAGACAGGGGATGACCATCAGCATGGATCTTCTGGCCCGGCCGGACGTGCGCATGGTGGCCGTCTGCGATTGCAACGAAGGCAGCCTGGATTACGCGGAGTACAGTGAGAATGCCCTGCTGAAACAGGCGCGCGCGCTGCTGGGCAAGGGCTATGAGACGTGGGGTGCGGATCTCGCTTCGCCCGGCTTCAAGCAGCTTACGGATATCTTCCGCACCAGCCTTGGCATGGGCGGGAGAATTCCGGCCAAGCGCGTGGTGGAGGCCTATTACGGCGCGCGAAATGGTTCCGGACGCTACAAGGGATGCAACGCCTACGCGGATTACCGCGAGTTGCTGGCGAAAGAAAGCGGTGTGGACGCGGTCTATGTGGCCACGCCGGACCACTGGCACGCTCCCATTTCCATCGCGGCTATGCGGGCAAAGAAGCATGTGCTTTGCCAGAAGCCGATGACGCATTCGATCGGGGAAGCGCACCGCATGGCGAAGGCGGCCCGCGAAACTGGGGTTGCCACCTCGGTCACCGTCAACAATCCGTCAAGCGACGCATCGCGGACGATCAAGACTTGGCTGGAGGACGGCGCGATCGGAACCGTCGGCGAGGTGCATAACTGGTCCAGCCGGCCGTTCTGGCCGCAGGGCATGAACCGCCCGGCGACCGCCATGCCCGTGCCGAAGAACCTCGATTGGGATATGTGGCTGGGTCCGGCGGCGGAGCGCCCGTTCAACTCGGCGTACCTGCCCTTCGTATGGAGGGGATGGGTGGATTTTGGCTGCGGTTCTTTCGGCGATATGGGCTGCTACAGTTTTGCCGGGCTCTTCCACATTCTGAATCTGACCCCACCGGTATCGGTGGAATCCTCCACCAGCGAACCGCATGCAGCGAGCTATCCGTGGGCTTCGATTGTGCATCTGGACTTCCCGGCCAACGGCAGCCGCAAGGCCCTTACGCTCCACTGGTACGACGGCGGGCTGATGCCGCAGCGGCCAGCCGGACTCGCGGAGGAATCCACTAAGAGATTCCAAAGCCGCGGCGAAGGTGTGATGTACGTGGGGGACAAGGGCATTCTGGTGGCGGGCTTCAACGGGCAGAACCCGCGCGTCTATCCGGAGAACAAGAAGTACGTGCAGGCCCCCCGGCCGCGGGGCGCGGAGGAGCCGGAGCATGCGATCGGCCAATGGCTCAAAGCCTGCAAGGGAGGCCCCACGCCGAAAGCGGACGTTCTTTCGCAGACCCCGGTGACGGAAGCCCTCCTGCTGGGCTGCCTTGCGCAGCGGATGCCGTTTGAGAAACACCAGTGGGATTCCGCCGCCCTGCGGGTAACCACTTCCGAAGCGGCCACGAAGCTCGTCGACCCCCCTTATCGCGGGTCCTGGGGCTCCGGCGACCGACCTTAACCAGCGGCTGCTTTTCGGGCGGTACCAGAGGAGCGGTGTGTTGAAGCGCAGAGCCCCCTCGTTGCTCCGGACCGCTGCCGCTGTTCAGGCGAAGGCTCTATTTCCTGGCAGCGGAAGTGCCGGATGCAAGGGGATGCCCGGATGCCCGCCGGAGTGTCTGGCGGTGTCTGTCTAAATTGGAAACAAGTGCTACGAAGCGCCCGCAAAATCGGTTCGCATTTGTTGTCAAAGTCTGTGAAAATAAAGATGGTCGCAGCGGGAATCATTGCGTTGACTGTGGGGTGAAAGCGGCTGGACGTTTGGCGGCGCGGGAACCCACACCGGGCGGCGAGTAGAAATGCATACACGTTAGGGATACGAGCCCCTGCAACGGCGTTCCTCCCATACGGAGCGCCAAGGGGAAAGCCGCCATGGATAACCAGTGCTGCCGCCACCAGGCCGCCTTTCAAAGTCTTGCGAGCGGCCTGCTCGCGCCCGGAAACAGCCAGTCGGCCGTACTGCGGCTGAGCGAAATGCTGGAGATCTGCAGGGCCTGCAAGACCGACGATTGCCCCGGCATCGGAGAACTGCTGATTCAGGCAACGGTGCTTTCGGCGCTCGACCAATGTGAGGAACAGGCCATGAAGCCGGGGCTGCTCGACGGGCTGCTGCCCGGAGCGCCTCTGGCCGAAGAGGGGTAAGGGCTCAGCGCCGGACAGCGACCGCGTCGAGAGAGAAAGTGGCGTCGAGCGCCGGCAGGTCTTCCACGGCAACGCTCAGGATAGCGGGGTCGTGCCTGGAATCCAGGTACTTTCGTCCTTGCGCCTCCGCCCGACGGCCGAGATCGACGGTATCCGCCAGAATGCTGAGCTGCACGGCGTTCGCGAGGCTGCTTCCGGCGGTCTTGAGCGTGGCTTCCAGCCTCTCGAAGGCGAGGGCGAGATCGGCATCGGTGGCGCGGAAACCGAGCTGTCCGGAAGTGAGCGCCAGTGTGGGCGCATTCGTCTTGGTGAGCGTCGTGATCGGTGCCTCATTTTCGCCCGGAGTAAGCACACGCGCCTCGATCGCTTGCGATGGAGCGGAGCGAAGGCGCGCCACCAGATCGCAGTTCGCGTAGGATTCCGCGCTGGAACGCACGCTCTGCAGCACGCGGACCTGCGCGTTCGGGAATCGCTTTCGCACGGCGAGTTCCAGGCGCTGCATATCCTCCGTGAGGCTCACAAAACAGCGCGCCCGCAGCACATCCTCCGGCTTTGCGGATTCTTCGGCAAGGCGGCGCTCCAGGATGCCGAGAGACTGGCCCACCTCCGCGGCGATATCGAAGCGGAATTCGGGCGAGACGCTGCGCACGCCGGAGAGGAACATCAGGCCATGCGGATTCACCGCGTCCCCTTCTTCCACCTCCACGTCGAACGCCACCCTGGACGCGGGGTTCGGGAGCGCCCCCACGCGGATCACAATGATCGCGGGGATGGGAATCCGCCACTTGGCCAGCAGCTCCCGGATCGTCATGGAAACGCGCCGCGTATCGCCGGCGCCCCCCACCCAGGCCGTGATCCGGGCCGCTTTCCGCTTCCCGAGCAGACGGCGCAGGTTCTTCATCGATTCTTCCACCTGGCGGGAAAGCAGGCCCCTTTGCTCGACGGGCAGAGACAAGTAGGCCAGCCGGGCAGTCTCCGCCTTTACGCAGTCGGGGGCTTCCGGCACGACCTGCAGCGCTTGCGGCTTTTCTTCCTCCGGAGGCTTCTGGGCGCGGGCGGGGAAGGCCGCGAGCAGGGCCAGGCCGCAGCAAAGGAGAAGTTGAAGCGCAAGATGGGCTGAAAAAATCGGCATCTCTCTCGGTGTCGATCGGCGAAGTACCCCGATTGTATCAAAGGGGTCTCAAGCGGCCAGAGGAGAACGCCGCGAGGGCACTGCCTCGATGGCGGCACTATGGCCGGGCCGCTCTTCGCGCTACGCTGGAGGCATATCGATATGGCTGAGCACACGACATTCAACGAACCGCGGCTGCGGATTTCCAAGATCTATACGAAGAGCGGCGACCGGGGGATGACCAGCCTTGTGAACGGCCGCCGCGTGGCAAAGAACGACGCCCGCATTGAGGCCTACGGCACGGTGGACGAGTTGAACGCGGCGCTTGGTCTGGCGGCGGCTTCCATCACGGAGCGGCAGGCGGAGGCGCCGGAATTGAAGCGCTTGGGCGAGATCGTGCTGCGCGTACAGCACGAATTGTTCAATCTGGGCTCGCTTCTGGCGACGGACCACGCGCACATGCATCCCAAACAGCCCAGGGTGACGCCGGCCGATGTCGCGATGCTCGAAAAAGAAATCGATGCGATGAACGAGGAATTGCCGGACCTAACGTCCTTCGTGCTGCCCGGCGGTTCGCGGCTGAACGCGGAATTGCACCTGTGCCGCACGGTTTGCCGCCGGGCGGAACGGCGCTGTTACGCGCTGATGCAGCACGAGGAAGTGCCTCCCGAGGTGCTTCACTATCTGAACCGCCTGAGCGATGCGCTCTTCGTCTGGAGCCGATGGGCGTCGAAAGCGCTTGGCAATCCGGAAGTGCTCTGGAACCCCAACCGTTCCGCGAGCGCGAACGCCGAATAGAACTTCGCCGCGCGCCCAGCCCGCTACGAAGCGCAGGGCATCCAGGCCAGCGCCAGCAGCTTCACCTGAATGTCGGATTTGCTGGGCCGGATGGCGAGGTCTTCCAGTTGGTCGGCAGCCAGATCCAGGCGCGCGGAAAGCTCGTTGACCTGGGCTTCGATCTCCTGCTGCAACTCCGCGCGCTGCGCTTCAAGCTGATCGAGTTTCTCGCCGGCGAACTCCACATCCCGCGCTTCTTTCTGGCGCTGCCCGTAGCCGCGCGCCGCGCTCGTTCCAGCGGCACGGTAGCCCCGGCCAAAAATCGCTCCCAGCACCGCGCTGCCCACGTTCACAACCAGGTTCGTGTTCGCCCGCTGAACGTCGGATTGCTCCTTGCTCACCTTTTGTTGGGCGGCGAAAATGCGCTCGTCCAAGCGGGCGAGCCGGACACCGAATTTCTCGCGAAGCTTGGCAACCTCCTGGTCCCGCTGTTCGCGCGCTAACTGCCGCACGTGGAGGCGGAATTCCTGTTCCGTCTCGCCGGGCTTCGAAACCGCCTTGAACTCACTGCTGCGGAAGAGCGTGAGGCTTCCATTGGTGTAAAGGTGCTGGACGAGGTCCTTCTCCCAATTGCGGTAGTTCCGCGCATCGCCCGCGGGAGAGGGCAGCGGGGCGAATGGAATCCCCTCCGCCGGATTCCGAGAGAGGTCGCTCGCGCCAATGTGGAGCGGTTCCGCGCTTTCCCAATGAATGGGCACGGGGCCGTCTTCAAAGCGCGCGGCGAGGGCGATGTCGCGGGTTTCATCCACGGGAGGATTGCTCTTCGCGTAATGCACCTTCGCGAAGCCCACCAGCACGGGAACGTAGCGCGCATTGCCCTGGGGCTGCGCCGGAAGGAAGTAATCGTCGATGCCGGCGGCGAGCGCGGGCCGCGCCGCGGCCGCCGCCTGCTGGATGGAACTGGCCTGGGGCGGCGCGGCGGATGCCGCGGGGCTGGGTGGCGGGGGAGTTGGGGTGCCACCGCTGGAAGCTGTCGCCGCCGCCGGAGTGCTTGCGGCCTTGTACGGTTCCATGAGCCGGACGATTTGGTTGCGCGTCATCGGGCCGCGCAGATAGCTCAATGCCCAGCGCGTCTCGAACACGGCCGGGGCCGCGTCGTTCACGTTGTGGAGAAGGAAGACGCGCTTGCCGACCGCGGAGAGAATCTCGTTCATTTTCGCCGCGTCAAATGCGCCGCCGGCCGCGAGGGACGCTCCCTGCAGCCCGTCCATCACGCGCTTCTTGTCGTTCTCCGTCTGGAGGCGGCCCAGGAACCACGTGCCACAGTTGGAGAGGCCCTTGTAGTCAAGGTCCACCGGGTTCTGCGTCGAGAGCACCACGCCCAACCCGAACGCCCGCGCCTGCTTCAATAGGGTAAGCAGAGGCCCCTTGCTGGGCGGGTTGGCGACAGGCGGAAAGTAGCCGAAGATCTCGTCCATGTAGAGCAGCGCCCGGAGGCTGGTGGTGCCGGATTGACGCCGCATCCAGGAGACGGTCTGGTTGAGCAGCATGGAGACGAAGAACATCCGCTCCGTGTCGCTCAGATGGGCGATCGAGAAGATCGCGACGCGGGGCTTGCCTTGCGGCGTATAGAGGAAGCGCGAAACCTCAAGCGGCTCCCCCTCCATCCACAGCTCGAAACCCGGCGAAGCGATGAGATTGTTGAGCGCCATCGCGAGCTGGAAGCGCTCCTTCTCGGGATAGAACGTGTCCACATCCATCACGCCGAAACGCTGCATCGGCGGTTTCTGAATCTGAAGGATGAGTGTGGGCAGGTCCAGGTTGCTGCCGTCGCGCCAGGCAAAGCTCAGCAGGTTCGCGAGCAGGATGTGCTCCCGGCTTTGCACCGGGTCCGCGGCGATCTTGAGCAGGCCCAGCAGAGAGGTAGCCGTGGAGTTGATTTGCTCGGAGAAGGCCTCGCGGTCTTCCATGAGCGCAGCGCCGGGCGCGTCAAACGAGCGCAGGACGGAGACGGGGATGCCCGCCGTGCTGCCCGGCGTGTATACCACGAAGTCGGCGGATTCGCGAAGGCGGCGGACCCGCTCGGCATCCTGTCCCCAGCGGCCCAGCCCGGTCTTCCATAGCTCCGCCTGCTGCTGCGCGAAGGCGTCCGGCGTGAGGCCTTTCGTCTGCGCTTCCTCTTCGTTGATCCAGGGGCGGAACTCTTCCGGGCTCAGGTTGGGAAAGGTGAGAAGCAGATTGACGAGATCCCCCTTCGGATCAATCACCAGAGAGGGGATGCCATCGATCGCCGCTTCCTCTAGAAGATCCACGCAGAGCCCAGTTTTTCCGCTGCCCGTCATGCCGACGCACACGGCGTGCGTCAGCAGGTCTTTCGAATCGTACATCAGCGGTTCGGACGTTCCGGTCTTCGAGGCAAGGTCGTACTCGCGGCCCAGGTAGAACTGGCCCAGAATTTCAAAGTTCGTCATGGCAGGGTCTCGACTCATTGTATGCGCTCGGCAAGCCGCATGCGGCTTGCCGAGCGCGCGGCTCCTCGTCGCAGCGGCCTATACTGGTGGAAGATGCAAACTGAGTATCATCATCGGCTTCCTTGGCGACCGCTGATCGGCTTGGTTTGCTGTGCGCTGCTGGCTCTGGCGGCGGCATTTCCCGCTCCCTTGCCCGCGTTTGACGCGTCTTCCCTGGGCAGCGGCCATCAAGTGGAAAGGCTCGCCACGGGCGGCGCATTTCTGGCCGTTTCGGATAACCGCCAGGCAAATCCTTTTGCTTTGGCCCATGCGGCCGTTCCTGGCCGCGGCTATGTGCAGCCCCTGCTCATACAGGGGTTCGAGGCCGCGGAAGTGCCTGCGGCCAGGGCATGTTCTCAGCCGGCTGGCAGCCACGGTTCGCGCGCACCTCCCCTGCAAGTTCCCTCCTAATTCGATCTCGACGGAAACACGGCCCACCTCGCGCGTGCTCGCGCCGCACGGGGTTGCATTGCGGAACCGATTCATTTGCAGGAAGGAAATTTTCTATGAGCACGAGTGCAAGAGCACCCAAGAAGCAGCCCGGCGCGCGCGCAACCGCCCCTGTGGAAACGCCTGGCGCGGAGACCGCGGGCGCGGAACCGAAGAAATCCGATGTCGTCCTCACAATCAAGGTAATCCTGATTGCCATCGCCTGCATCGCGGCGCTGTGGATGCTGGATCGCTTCGTCACCGGGCAGTAGCTTGGCCGGAGCAAAAGCCCCCTTGGGCGAGAACAAAGGAGGCCCGCCGCCGCGATCCGTTCGCGCATGCGGGCCTCCTCCGCATTCGGCAAGCCTCCGGTCGGCTTCGTTTGCGATAGGCTAATTAGTTCCCGGGATTCCCATTGCCGATTTGGAGACCGATCCATGACCCTGCCTCGCCGTACCTTTCTTGCAGCCGCCTCCTCCTTGACTGCCGCCTCCGCTTCTTTTGCGCAGGGCCGCTCCTCGCGCGAGCCCGTCCCCCGGCCGCTATACGCCGGTGCCGCGCCGGGAGCCGTCGGGACGGAAGAAAAGGACATTCCCGAACTCACGATCTACCCCGCGCCCGAAGGCTCCAGTACCCGGACCGCTGTGGTTGTGTTTCCCGGTGGGGGCTATCAAGGGCTGGCGATGGGGCACGAAGGGACGGACATTGCGCAGTGGCTGAATGCGCGGGGCGTTACGGCCTTCATCCTGAAATACCGGCTGGCACCGCGCTACCGCCATCCCGCCATGCTGCAGGATGCGCAGCGGGCCATCCGCGCGGCGCGGTCCTTGGCCGGGGAGTTGGGGTTCGAAAAGAACCGCGTGGGAATCTGGGGCTTCTCGGCGGGAGGGCACCTGGCTTCGACGGCCTCCACCCATTTCGACGCGGGGAACGCCGGTGCCGCCGATCCGATCGAGCGAGAAAGTTCCAGGCCGGATTTCGCCGTGCTCTGCTATCCGGTGGTGAGCTTCGACGACGCCATTACGCATGCCGGTTCCAAGCGCAATCTGCTGGGGCCGAACCCGGACGCTTCCCTCGTGGAGAACCTCAGCAATGAAACGCAGGTGACGGCACGGACGCCGCCCACCTTCCTTTTCCACACGGGCGACGACCCTGGCGTGCCCGTGGAGAACAGCGTCCGGTATTACCTCGCGCTGCGGAAGCACAAGGTGCCCGCGGAAATGCACATCTATGAACACGGCCGGCACGGCGTGGGTCTGGCGCCGTTTGACCCTATTCTCTCCAGTTGGCCGATTCGGCTGGAGGCCTGGCTGCGCTTCCACGGCTGGCTCGGCAAGCCCTAACGCTCGGCAGCCATTTCCTCGAATCCTTCCACCAATGAAAATGCCGGGGACGGCGTGTAGCCAGTCCCCGGCGGAGTTTGAAGGATTGAGTCTGTCTGGCGGAGTCTAGGCGCTGGCCTTGCGGCGGCGGAGCAGCGTCAGGCCCACCAGCGCGAGGCCGGAAAGGGCCATCGTGCCCGGCTCGGGAACTTCCCCGGTGTCTCCGCCCGGCGCGGTTTGCACCACGAAATCCTGCTTGCTCCGGTTGTTCATGGACCACAGGAACAGGGTGGGCTGATAGGTGGCCAGATTCGTGGAGTTGATTGTGCTAAGCCATCCCTTGCTGTTGATGTAGTTAAGCGCGGCGTCGCTGTTCGCGGAACTCACGAAGTCGATCGTGCCGTTCCCCAGATTGAGGGTGGCGTTCCCCGCCTCGTAAGCGATTTCCCAGATGGCGATCTGCACCGCCTGGAGAACCGTGCTGCCCGCCGCCGGATCGATGATGCCGTTCGTGAAGGCAAGGTTGAAGAGCATGTCGATCCGCTTCGCGCGGTCGACGCCGAGGGTGCCGCGGCCATCGAGATTCGGCGTACGGCCATCCTTCAGATCGCCTATCGTGTACTGCACGTTGTTGCCGCCGACGGTCTGTTCCAACTGAATGCAAAACGCATAGATCGAGTTGGCACCCAGGATGTCCAACCCCGAAGTGTTCCAGTCTTCGTGGAAGGTAAAGAGCCCGGCGGAGGTGCCGCGCGTCCCCTGTCCGTCGCCGGAGAGATTGAATCTTACATTTCCCGCTCCGATCTGCCCGGTATAGTCCACTTGAATGTTGCTTGCGCTGGCATCCATGGCCAAGCCCAGACACAGGGCCGTTCCCGCAGCCAGCACTGAAAAGAATCGCTTCATGTTTAACTCCGTTTCTTAATTAGGGTGACTTTAGCGTAGTACCTGCATCTTGCCAAAGGCAAGATACTAGAGAATTTTGAGAGCTATAGGACTCTCGGAACGATAGGTATTGCCGTTGTAACCGATTGAAAGGCAGTCAGTTATGGTGGGTGCGTTTGGCGGGGATCCGTGCGGTACCGAACATTTGAGGCAGGATTTGTCCTCAGCGACAGCGGAGTGGTGTATCGGAATGGATAAGGTTCTGGCCGCCTCACCCTCCGGAAACGTGTCCGCGCAGGCAGCCGGAAGACGCGAGATACCCGGCTCCGTTTCCTTCCGAAGTCGGGACGCATGCCGTGGTGTGCCGCGGTGCGCACATTGAATGGGCGCGTCCCCTCGCTCTCCCACAATGCGGCTCTCCTCGCGGCGCCCATGCTCCCCCGCTCGCATCGCCACGCGCGAAAGCCAGACGCTACCCCCTTGCTTCCGCACTGGGCAAAGCGTAGAATTCCGCTCCAATGGAGGACATTTATGTCCAGATTTGGCTCGACGAACTTTTGGATGGTTGGACTGTTCTATCTTCTGATCGGATGCCCCGATGCCGACGCGCAAATCAAGGGCACGATCAGCGGATATGTGAAGGACTCAACGCAAGCGGTTCTGCCGGGTGCGGAACTGAAACTCACCAGCGAGCAGACCGGTGCGGTTCGAAGCGCGGTTTCGAATGAGCACGGTTTCTATCAGTTCCTGGGGCTGACGCCCGGTTCCTATGCCCTTGAAGCCGGCCTCGCGAGCTTTCGCCGTTACCGGGCCACGGGCATCGTGCTGCGCGTCGATGAAAATGTGCGCGCGGACGTGCCGATGGAGATCGGCGCGGTCACCGAAGAGGTGCAGGTGACCGCGACCGCCGCGGTTGTTGACACGCGTTCGTCTTCGCTCGCTACCGTGATCGACGATCGCAGAGTGGTGGATCTCCCATTGCTGAACCGGAACGTGATTTCCCTGGCCGCCCTCGTGCCCGGCGTGACCGCGGTTTCGGCGGGCTCGAACAGCGACTCCCAGAGCCAGCGCGGAGGCCCCTCGATCTCGGTCAACGGCGGGCGCAACAACCAGAGCTATGAAACGCTGAACGGGACCTACTTCAACAACCCCTCCCGCAACACCGGGCTGAATCCGCCTCCACCGGATGCCGTGCAGGAATTCCGAATCCAGACGTCGAACTACTCCGCGGAAAGCGGGCGCAATGCCGGAGCCATGGTCAGCGTTGTGATGAAATCGGGCACGAACGATTTTCACGGCGCTTTGTGGGAGTTCCATCGGAACAGCGCGCTGAACGCTCGAAGCTTCTTTCAGCCGTCCAAGCCGAAGATGCGCCAGAACCAGTTCGGGGTTTCCGCTGGGGGTCCGATTATCAGGAACAAGCTGTTCGTCTTCGGCACCTACGAGGGCATTCGCGACCGGCGCGCCGCCTCCACGACTTCCTCGCGGCCGCCGTCTCCGGCTGAGGCGGCTGGAGATTTTTCCACGGTCTCCGAACCGCTGCTGAACCCCTTCGACGGAACGCCGTTCGCGGGGAACATGATTCCGAAGAGTCTGCTCGATCCGGCGGCGCTGAAGCTGTTGCCGTATCTGCCGGCGCCTGGGGCCGGTGGCCGCTTCTTCGGAGTATCTCCGAATCCTCGCGACGCCAACCTGGGCATGATCCGCACGGATTGGACGGTCAATTCCAAGCACACCGTCTTCGGGCATTACTACCTGAACCAGAGTTCCAGGCAGAGCCCGAACATCTACCCGAAGTGGATCAGCACGGTGGGGAGCACCCGGCAGCAGAACGCGGGCTTGAACTGGACCTATGTGATCAGCCCGAACCTGCTGAGCCAGGTGACCCTCGGCTATACCAGAGGTTACGACCCTGTAACCGTCTCCGAGACCCTCAAGAATGAAGCTCTCGGCTTGGCGGGGATGCCGGATTACGTCCCGAACGGCGCGACGGTGTTCAATGTCTCCGGCCGCTGGAGCCTCACCCACGCTACCGCGCAGAAGTTCGTCAGCAACAACTACGACACCAACGCGGGGCTGACCTGGATCAAGGGCCGCCACACCATGAAGTTCGGCTTTCAGTATCTGGATCTGGCATTTTTCCAGACCTGGTATCCGAAACCGTCCTTCAGCTTCAACGGAACTCGGACGGGAGATCCGATGGCGGATTTCATGACCGGCGCATACCGCAATCTGAGCATTGCCTTCGGGCAGCGCCTGAACGACGGCCTCACGAGTTACACCGTGGGTTATGCGCAGGACGATTGGAAAGTGAGCCGCCGCCTGACGCTCAATTTCGGCCTTCGTTACGAGCTGCCGAAACCCTGGGTGGATAAGCACGACCGCGTGAACACGCTCGATCTGACGCCCGGCGTACAATCCAGGGTGGTTCCGAACGCACCCCCGAACATGCTGTTTGTCGGCGACCTTCCGCGCGGCCTGGTGCCAACGGACAAGAACAATTTCGCGCCCCGTTTGGGCTTCGCCTGGGATGTCCACGGCGACGGCAAGTTCGCGGTGCGCGGCGCGTGGGGCTTGTTCTACGACACCGTGAACACGGATTCGATCGCGCAGGAGAATCCGCCGTTTGCCGGCAGCACCACGCTGTTCAACGGCCTCCTGGCGGAACCGGGGCGGGGCAAGGTTTTTCCGCCCGTCATTCCCGACGCGGCGAATTTCCAATGGGTGTATCCGATCAATCTGTACTGGACGGACTTGACCACGCGGACCCCCTATTCGCAGCAATGGAACCTGACCCTGGAACGCCAGTTCGGCAAGGACATTTCCGTGCAGGCGGCTTACGTCGGAAAGGATACGAAGAAACTGCACGCATTTCGGCCCTGGAATGTCGCGGTCTGGAGGCCCGGCGCCACCCTCGACAACATCGGCGAGCGCGTGCCGTTCCTGCCGGGGATCTACGGTTCCGAGAGCATCGTGATGTCGAGCGCGTTCAATCAGCATTACGAGAGCGGCCAGTTCAAGGTGGAGAAGCGCTTCTCAAGCAACTTCTCTCTGCTTGGGGTTTACACCATCGGGAAATCGATCGATCACAATTCGGAGAATTCGCTGGGCGGCTGTGTGGCCAACCCGTACGACCTTGACTCCGAGCGCGGCCGGTCCGATTTCGACGCGCGCCATACCTTCGCCAGCTCGTGGCTCTGGACGCCGGTGCAATCCGGCGGAAGCTGGCTGAAGCGCATTGCGGGCGGGTGGAACCTGTCCGGGATTCACCGCATCCGCAGCGGATACCCGGTGACGTTCTATATCGGGGACGATGTGGCGATGGGCGGTGATATTTGCGGCGGCGGGCAGCAGCACCCGGATATCTTTTCCAGCCCCGCGCTCAGCCACTCATCCAGGCAGCAGATGATCGAGAAGTTCTTCAACACCGACGTGTTCGGAACTCCGAACGAAGGCCAATACGGAACGGGCGGGCGCAATATCCTTTCCGGGCCGGGCTACAGTTCCTCGGATTTCGCCATCATGAAGGACTTCGCGGTGGCCGAGCGGGCGAGGATTCAATTCCGCGCCGAACTCTCCAACGCCTTCAATCAGGTCAACTTCAACGCACCGGAGAACTACATGACTTCGGGGTCCGATTTCGGCCAGATCCTCGGTGCCGGACCGGGCAGAGCGATCCAGTTGGGGTTGAAGGTGATCTGGTAACGCGCGGCGGCCGCGGCTTGCCATAGAACCGCGGCAATGCTTGGGGTGGATGGGTGAGGCCGCAAGGCCGAGCCCGCCCGCCCTACTTCTCTCCGAGAGCGAGCACCGTCTCGAAATGGGGGTGCTCGCTCTCGCGATGCACCGTGCTTACCTGGATGTCGCGGAACCCAGCCGCCGCCAGAAACGATTCGAGTTCCGCTTCCGCGAAGCCCAGCCAATGGTCCGCGTACAGTTCGCGGGCTTCCTCGAAACTGTGCCTCTTCAGATCCAGGATGGCAATGCGGCCGCCGGGGCGAAGCATGCGCCAGGCGGCGTCCACGGCGCGCCTCGGGTGGAGCGCGTGGTGAAGAGATTGGCTGAAAAACGCGAGATCCACCGAAGCCTCGGCAATCGGCGGAGTCTCAAGGTCGCCCACGCGGAATTCGATGTTCGCGAGGCCGCTCTTCCGGGCGAGATCCCGGGCTACCTCGATCATCCGCGGCGAATTGTCGACGGCGATCACGCGCCGTGCTCGGCGGGCCAGCAATTGGCTGAACGCGCCTTCCCCCGCGCCGAGATCGGCGATATCGAGAGGCGGCATCAGGAGGAGCAAGGCTTCCGCCAGGCCGCGCCAGGAGCGCCCTGGGACGTATTGCTTTCCGAAACGGCCGGCCAGTTCGTCGAAGTAGCTCCGCATGCGGTCCGCCCGCTTGCGCAGGGCCAGGGCAAGCGCCCGGGCGTCCTCGTCCGCTTCGGGGATTTCGGCGCGGCTGGCTTCGAGCACGGCACGGATCTCCGCCGGAAACGCCCGCGCCAGCCGGTAGAGCATGTTCTTCCCGGAGCGGCGGTCTTCCACGAGTTCCGCCTGCTTCAATTGCGAGAGATGCGTGGAGATGCGGCTCTGCCCCGTGGCCAGAATCTCCTGAATCTCCGCGACGGAGAGTTCCTCCTTTTCGAGCAGAAAGAGGATGCGCAGGCGAAGCGAATCCGCCAGCACGCGCATGGATTTGAGGATTGACGGCATCGCGGATGGAACGGTAAGATATCAACATATCCCGATTCCTTGATTTGAGCAAGAGCGGGTAGAAATCGTCCAAGGAGAACGTCATCGCATGAGCACGGTTGTAAACCCGGTTGCGACGGAATACAAGGTAGCGGATCTCAATCTGGCGGAGTGGGGCCGCAAAGAGATCGGCATTGCCGAACATGAAATGCCAGGGCTGATGTCCATTCGCCGGAAGTATGCCGCGGAGAAGCCGCTTGCCGGCGTCCGCATCACCGGGTCGTTGCACATGACCATTCAAACCGCCGTGCTGATTGAGACGCTGGTGGATCTGGGCGCGGACGTGCGCTGGGCAAGCTGCAACATTTTTTCCACGCAGGATCACGCCGCCGCCGCCATCGCCGCCGCGGGCGTGCCCGTATTCGCCTGGAAGGGTGAGACCCTCGAAGAATACTGGTGGTGTACCTATCAGGCGATCTCGCATCCGGGCGGCAAGGGTCCGGAACTGGTGGTGGACGACGGCGGCGACGTCACGCTCCTGATCCACAAGGGCTTTGAACTCGAAGAAGGTTCGGATTGGGTGAATTCGCCCTCCGAAAGCCACGAAGAAGACGTGATTAAGAACCTGCTCAAGAAGGTCCACGCGGAGAATCCCACGCGCTGGCACGATCTGGTGAAGGAATGGCGCGGCGTTTCCGAAGAGACGACGACGGGCGTCCACCGGCTCCACAAGATGCAGAAGGATGGCAAGCTGCTGGTGCCCGCCATCAACGTGAACGATTCCGTCACGAAGAGCAAGTTCGACAACCTTTACGGCTGCCGGGAGAGCCTGGCCGACGGCATCAAGCGCGCCACGGATGTCATGATGGCGGGCAAAGTCGCGGTCGTCTGCGGCTTCGGCGATGTCGGCAAGGGCTCCGCGCAGAGCCTGGCTGGCTTCGGCTGCCGGGTGATTGTCACCGAAATTGACCCCATCAACGCGTTGCAGGCCGCGATGGCGGGCTACGAGGTCACCACCGTCGAAGACACGCTCGGGCGCGGCGATATCTACGTCACCTGCACCGGCAACTGCGAAGTGATCACTCTCGAGCACATGGCAAAGATGAAGGACCAGGCGATCGTCTGCAACATCGGGCACTTCGACAACGAAATCCAGGTGGACCGGCTGAACGCGGAGAAGGGTGTTGTCCGCACCACCATCAAGCCGCAGTACGACATGTACACCTTCCCGGACGGGCACTCCATCTACATGCTGGCCGAAGGCCGTCTGGTGAACCTCGGCTGCGCCACCGGGCACCCCAGCTTCGTGATGTCGAACTCCTTCTCCAACCAGACTCTCGCGCAGATCGACCTCTGGAAGAAGAAGGACGAATACGCCGTGGGCGTCTACAAACTTCCTAAGCACCTCGACGAGGAAGTAGCGCGGCTCCACCTCGAAAAGATCGGCGTCAAGCTCACCACCCTCAGCGACAAGCAGGCCGAGTACCTGGGCGTGCCCAAGGAAGGCCCGTACAAGCCGGAAGAATACCGCTACTAAGCGCAACCGTCAGCACCGAGAAACAACGAAGGCCGCACCCCGAAACGGGTGCGGCCTTCCCGCATGTGCAAGGTGCTTGCCATCCTGAACACAGAAGCGCATAAGCGCATAGATGCCTATGGAAGATTCCGTTCGATGGAGCGTCAAAGTCTCAAAGGAGACTGACCTTGCCCTGCGCAGTTACCTCGGCACCCGGGGAATGCGGAAGGGAGATCTCTCGAAGTTCATTGAGCAGGCCGTGGAAGATCAGCTCTTTCACCGGACAGTGATGGACATCAAGAGCCGCAACGCATCGACGAGCCAAGTGCAGTTGCAGCGTGAAATCGATCAGGCCGTCCGCGAGGTGCGGCAGGAAAGGCGTGGGGAAGACGCGCGCCGCTCGAAGCGAAGTGCCGTCAAGTGATTCAGAATGCGCGTCGTTCTGGATACCAACATTTTCATCTCGTCGCTGCTTTCCCCTGAAGGGCCTCCGGCAATCATTTATCAGTTTTGGAGATAGAACCGGTTTTCCTTGCTCACCTGCACAGTGCAGTTGGAAGAGATACGCGCCACATTGCGGAAGCCCGCGATCGCTGCCAGAGTGCGTCCACACCATGCCGGAAGATTGATCAATCGGCTCTCTAGCCGGCCGGTCGATGCCGGTCGGCTTCCGGAAGTTCTCCGATCGAATGACCCCGATGACAATTTCATCCTCGCCATCGCGGAGGCAGGTTCCGCGCACAACCTCGTAAGCGGCGATCGCGACGGACTACTTGTTCTGCGAAGACATCAAGTGACCCGCATTCTATCCCCCCCGCGCCTTCGTCTCCCTCCTTGCCTGACCAGCGAGAAGCCTTCCGCGCTCTCACTGAAAACTCAATATCCGCAGCAGCCCGTCACTCCCCGCCGGTGCGCCTTCGCGGAGGTAGCCGGCCAGGATGGGGCTGGACGCCTGCTTCCCGCAGGAGAACTCGTGATCGACAATCACCGCGCCGCCGCGAATCACCACGACCGCCGCTGGCCGGTCAATCGCGAGCCGCAGCAAGGCATCCTTGGCCTTCACCACCGCGACGGGTTGCGCGCCCCTGCAATCCATCGCCTCTAAGGTGGCGGCGGTCATCGTGGCGCTGTCCATTTCGAGAAAGCTCTCCATTGCCTGGTCCGCATCGGATTTCACGCGGGCCTCGGAAGCGTCTTGCCAGAACCGCGTCTCCGCGGCGTTGCCCGCCGCCGCTTCCCCGCGTTCCGCCGCCGCCACGTGACGCTCCATCTCGTTCAGCTTCGCAATGTCCTCCGGCTTCTTCGCGAATTCCAGGCCCCGCTTCAGGGCCGTATGCGCCTCCTTGAACTGGCGCAATTGATAGTGCGCGTAGCCCAGCTTGTGGAAGACATCCGGAGCGTCGGCCGCGCTCACATTGCCCCCGCGCAGGATATAGGCAATGGCTCCGTCATATTGGCGGGTGTTGAGCATGTATCCCACCGCCCAGTTGCGGGCTTCCCGATTGGCCGGGTCCAATCGAAGCGCCTCGTTGATCCACGCCGTGCAATCCGCGTTCATCACGGAGTAGTCGCAGGCGAGCTCGGCCAGCCGGAAATAGGCCATCGGGTTCCGGCTCTTCTTCTCCACCGCGGCGCGGAAGTGCAGCGTGGCACTCTCCCGGTTTCCCCCATACCAGTCCGCGTAGGCGCGGGATTCGTCGATCTCCGGAACATCGGGAAACTTCGCGGCAAGTTCGTCATACCGCAACTTCGCCGCGTCTTCCTTTTTGTTGATAGAGAGAATATCGGCCAGAAGCAGCGGAGCCTCCCACTCCTTGATAGTCACCAATTCCGTCGGTGCCGCGAAGTTCAGACCTCCAGTGCGCAACCCGCCGAAACTGAAATATTCTCTCCGGATGTAGGCTGCAAGCAGTTGGTCAAGCTGCTGTGGGTCTAACCCGTAGACCGTCTTGTAGGCTGCTGCGGCGTCCGTGGATCCATCCCGTACTATCCGAAAGAACTCTCCCGCCCGTTCGGCCATATCTTTGCCCTGGAAGGTCATGTGCGCCAGAGCCCATCCTTGCGCATAGAGGCGACCGGACATGTCGCGATCCCCGTCGGGCCGATTCTCGCGAGTGATCGCGAAGATGGTACTCAATGGGAAAGGCTTTCCGAAAGACGAATTCAAATATCTCAGATGCCCCGCTAGCGGATATCCGTACGTCACATCCTTGTCGGTGATCCTGAGCGTCGAGTAAAGATCGGCCAGTCCCTCTTCCAGCCAGACCGGAAGCCTGAACCGTGCATGGTGTGAGAAGAGGTGGAAATACTCGTGGTTAAGGACGGTCTGCATGCGCGAGTCCAAATCCCCAAGCACGATGTAATCCCGGCCCCGCTCACCGATGTAGTGGGCGCTTGAAAGCGTATCGGGTGCATATTCACGGTACTCTTTCTCATTCCGAAACAGCACTACCTGCACGCGCTTTTCGGCGGGCATCTTTGCGTCGGTAAGCAATTCGTACGCCTTGCGCACCCGCTCCAATTGCTCAAGCACGCCTCGCGATTGCTTCTCGTCTTCCGCGCTATAGATCTCGAAGTGCTCGCTGCGCAGCTTTAGCCACTTCGGATCCTTCGCCGCCGGCAGAAGGGGCGCGCAGACGAGCAAGAGCAGTGTCAGGAACTGGAAGCGCCGTTTCATCGCGCACTCTCCCTTCGCCGAACGTCCGTCGTGAAATGCCAGTTTCCGCAAAGCAAGAGAACAATGCAAGCGCGAGAGGTAAAGGCATCCTTCCGGGCCTACGGCTGTCTCGCGGTGCCCCGCGCGGCCCGCGCTTCGAGCGAAGCCGCCAGCCCGCGCGCCTGCCGGTTTTCCGGGAACCGCTGGAGCGCGAGCCGGGCGAGCGGCAGGGCCTCATCCATACGGTTCTTGCCGCTCAGAAACACCACCAGGTTGAGCAGCGCGGATTCGTTCGCCGGGTTCTTCTCCACCGCCGCGCGAAACTCGCGCTCCACCTCATCCTCTTGCCCGGCATCGAGCAGCAGAAGCCCCATCTGCGTGCGCACGCGAGATTCTTCCACCGGGCTGAGCCCGGTCCGCACCGCTTCCCGGTAGCTCTGAATCGCCTCCCGCTTCCTGCCCGCATCCTTTTGAACCCGACCGAGGAGGCTCCATGCTTCGGCCCGGGATGGGTCCAGTTCCGTGGAGCGGCGCAGCGCGCGTTCGCTCTCGTCCCAGCGCTTCAGCCCGGCCAGCGCGGCACCGAGGTTGTATTGGTGGATGGCCGAATCCGGTTCGGCGCGGACGGCCATTTCCGCCGGCCCCAGCGCGGACGCATAAGCGCCCCGGCCGATCCGCAGCGCGCTCAGGTTCATCGCCGCAATCGTATTCCCCTCCACCGCCGTGTACGCGTGCGAAAAGGCGGCTTCTCCGCTGCGCCAAGTGAGAATCTGCTCGTGCGTCCGCACGGCCAGCATCAGAACCGCCCCGATGGCGAGGCTGCCCAGCAGGCGCGTTGCCAGGGATTGCCAGCCTGCCGGCACGCGATTGGCCCACGCCGCCGCGCTCGCCGCCAAAGCCACCGTCAGGGGCAGGGAAGCGATGTAAGTGAAGCGGTCCGCGTAAGGCTGCGGACCCGCCTGCACCAGTCCGATCATCGGGACGAGAATCCCCAGGAATGCGAACCAGCCCACAAGCAGTGCGGGGTCCTCTCGGCGAAACCGGATCGCGGCCGCGCTCAGTGCCAGCAGCAGCAATCCGCACCCGGCCCACACGCCGAACGGAATCTCCGCCGGATAGGGGTAAATTACCGCCAGGTTGGCGGGCCAGAGCGTCTTTTCGAGATACCAGCCGTATGCGACGAGTGCGTTTTGCACCCGTTCCGCGAGGCCGGCATCGCGCGTCATCGCAAGCGCGCCCGCCTGCTTCTGCGAAACATACGTGATCCAGGAAACCGCGAGCGACATGGCAAACAGCGGCACCTTCTCGAGCAGCAGCTTCCAGCGCCAGCGGCGATGCAGCGGCCACCAATCGAAGAGCAGCAGCACGAACGGCAGCGTCACCATGCTGGGCTTGGTGAGGTATCCAAGCGCGGCCGCGCCCAGCATCGCGGCGTAGCGGCGGGCATTGGGCGCGGTCGCATAGTTCGTGTAGAGCCACAGGCACATCAGGAAGAAGAACCCGCTCAGCACATCCTTGCGCCCGGCCACCCAGGCCACGCTCTCCACCCGCAGCGGGTGCAGCGCCCAGAACAGCGTGCCCGCCAGCGCCCACCACACCGGCGCCTGGAAGCGCCGCGCCAGGCTGAAGAGCAGCAGCGCGGAACCCACATGCCATGCGATATTCTGCAAATGCTGCGCTCCCGCGTCCAGGCCGAAGAGGGAGACGTCCAGCATGTGAGAGAGCCAGGTGAGCGGGTGCCAGTAGATGCCGCCGTCCGTGGTGAACGCCGTCACGATCCCGTGCCACGTTAACCCGGCCCGCACCCAGTTGTGCCGCAGCACATAGGCCGTGTCGTCAAAGCCGATGAACTCGAATTGAATCGCCGGCGCGTAGAGCACCGCGATCGAGAGGGAACAGATCGCGAACGCCAGCAGATGCGCCAAAGGCTGGTCGCGCCCCGCCCCGTTCGAGGAGCTAGCCTGGTTCGAGGAACCAGCCCCGCCAGGCCGCACCGCCCGCCCTAACGCCCGCGACTTCTTGATTGCGCTCACCGTAATCTAACGTAGCATCCGCACGCTTCCCCGGCTCGCTCCCGGGCCGCGTGAAGCGCCCTTAGGCGACTGCACTCGCGTCCGGGAACACATCATCGCCGCAGCGCTTGCCTCAGCCCGCGCCGCGTCAGCGACCGAGAGCGATTAGCCCGGCGTTTCACACTGACCTTCGATTGCGATCTGCGCCCTCCCCTGCCCGGGTAGTACTTTCTGGTCGCCGAATCTCCGGCCACCACCAGTTCCCCAAACGTCATCCCCCCTT
>JBDIBK010000034.1:0-33505 GCA_039812845.1 Bryobacterales bacterium | reverse complement strand
GGCGGAACGCTCAGAGGATCTCGCTGGGGGGGTGGATGCCGTTGCCGTGGCCCCAGTATTTCATGAGTTCGGCGGAGAGGAGATCAAACGCTGACTTGGGGTCGTCGGCCCAGTGGAAGAGTTTTAGATCTTCCTCGGCGATGACGCCGTGCTTGGCCAGGGCCTCAAAATTGATGACTTCTCGCCAGAACTCCGTCCCGTAGATCAGCACCGTCATGGGCTTTTTCAGCTTGTGGGTTTGCACGAGGGTGAGGACTTCGAACATTTCGTCCATGGTCCCGAAGCCGCCGGGGAAGACGACCAGCGCCTTCGCCAGGTAGGCGAACCACAGCTTGCGCATGAAGAAGTAGTGGAACTCGAAGTTCAGGGCGTCCGTGATGTAGGGGTTAGGTTCCTGCTCAAAGGGCAGGCTGATGTTGAGCCCGATGCTCTTGCCGCCGGCCTCGGTTGCGCCGCGGTTGGCCGCTTCCATGATGCCGGGTCCGCCGCCGCTGCAAATGACGTAGTGCCGCTCATCGACGGGGAGCGATTCACTCCACTCGGTCAGCATTCTCGCCAACTCGCGTGCGTCGTGGTAGTAGCGCGACAGGGGCCCTGATTCATGAATGCGGGCGGATCCGAAGAAGACGACCGTGTCGCGGATCTTCTCCTTGCGGAAGCGCGCCTGCGGCTCCAGGTACTCCGCGAGGATGCGGATGGTGCGAGCCTCCGCACTGTTCAGGAAGACCGGGTTGGTATACGACTTGGGCTTCCGTTTGCCGGCGGGCGGCTCCGCGCACCCTTTCGATTCGGCGGATCTGGGGGACTCGGGGGATTCGGGATGTTTGTTCACGGACATATCGAGTGCTGTACTTTCTTCGGCGGGAATACTTGGATGCTTTACTCCGACGGAGGGGTTCGTTTCGTCAGGTCCGAATCGTCTGGAGAAGGTGCGCCTTCGAGTCGCGCGAGGCGTTTATTCAATTCGCGGAGGGTCCTTAGCATCTCCGGAAGCTGGGGAAACGCGGCAACGGCGCGCCGCCAGACTTTGGCGTCGAAGGCGGGGCTTCCGGCCATGAGCGCGCCGGGCGGGACGTCGCCGCCGATTCCAGCCTGCGCGTAGACGGTGGCGTTGTCGTGAATGGTGAGGTGCCCGGAGATGCCCGCCTGCCCGGCGAGCAGGACGTTCCTGCCGAGCTTCGAGGTCCCGGCCAAACCGGCCTGCGAGCAAATGATGTTGTCTTCGCCCACCTCGCAGGCGTGGCCCACTTGCACCAGGTTATCGATCTTCGCACCCCGGCGGATGCGGGTTTCCCCGACGCTCGCGCGATCGACCGCGCTGATGCACTGGATCTCGACATCGTCTTCGAGGACGGCGATGCCGCTCTGGGGGATCTTGAAATGCGAGCCGTCTTTCCGCTTGGCGAAACCGAATCCGTCGCCGCCGACGACGACGCCGTTCTGCAGGACGACGCGGTCGCCGAGGATGCAAAACTCCCTCACCGACGTGTGCGCGTGCGCCAGAAAGTCGTCGCCGATCTGAGCGCCTTCGTAAATCACCACGTGCGGATGAAGCACCGCGCGGGCACCGATGCGAACGCCGGGGCCGACCACGACATAGGGGCCGATGGAGGCGTCTTCGCCGATTACGGCGGTGTCGTCTATGACCGCGGTCGGGTGGATGCCGGGCGCGGGGCGGGGGGGAGCGTAGAAGAGCGCAAGCGCGCGGGCAAAATCGAGATAGGGGTCGGGCGAGATCAGAAAGGGGATGTCAAGACCGTCGATGGGCGCTCTCACCAGAATCGCTCCGGCACGCGTGCCTTTCGCCTTGGCGGTGTAGCGCGGGTTCGCCAGAAAGGTCAGATCGGAGGCGGTGGCCTCCTCGATTCCAGCCACGCCGCCGATTTCGCGGGAACCGTCCCCCACGACGGCGCAGTCTAATAACTTCGAAATGTCTTGCAATTTCATGAGCAATTCCAAGGGTACAATTTAATCATTCATGCGTTCCCGCCGTTACATCGCAATTTTTCTGTTTATCCTGCCCGCGATTGCGATTTACGGCCAGCAGAATGGGGAAACGCCGCCGTCCGCAAGCGCCACGAGCGCCGCGAGCGCGGAGAGCGGAACTCCCATTGAATCCGCCATCGAAGAATTCAGGACGATCACGCGTGCGAGAGGGTTGCGCAAGGACAGCCCGAAACCCTTCCAGGCTGGGGGCGGCAAACTGCCGCAGTACCACGGCCGGCTCACGTACAACCTCCGCAACGACGTATTCGACGCGATCCCCCACCAGATCCGGCAGCGCGGGGGGGAGGCGTCCATTCTGCGCCGGAATCAGTTCGGATTCAATGTCAGCGGCCCGGTGTTTCTGCCGAAACTTTATAACGGAGGGACACGCACGTTCTTCACGCTCTCGTACGAAGGTGTGCGCGAGAGCATTGCCCGCTCGCGGCTGGAGAGCCTTCCCATCCTGCCGGAACGGAGCGGCGACTTCTCTCAGACGGTGGACCAGGCGGGACTTCCGCTCCCGATCTACGACCCCGCGACAACGTCGCTGAACCCGCTCTACAACGCGACCCAGCCGGTTACCGAGAGCAACCTGCAATACAACCGGATGCGGTTTGCGAATAACCAAATCCCGGTGTCTCGCCTGGATCCGGTGGCGATGGCGGCCGCTCAGTATTTTCCCGAGCCGAATGCAAATGCGGGGCCATTTTTCCGAAATAATTACTTCGTCGTGTCGCCGGAGCGAAACGTCGTCGATGGGTTTACCGGCCGCCTCGATCACATTTTCAACGATAAGCACCGGGTGAGCTTCAATCTCACCTCATCCGATGCGTTCGCGGGCGCGGCCAAGTGGTTCGACAATGCCGCGAACCCCGGCCTCCTGGACCGCGATGAAACGTCGCGGGATTACGGGATCCAGCACATTTTTACGATCTCGCCCGAGACCATCAACACGTTTTCCTTCAGCGCGTCGAGTTCCGGGATGGAGAACGTGACCGACGAGGAAACCGATTATCCCGCGCAGTTGGGGCTCCGGGGCCGGTTGGGAACGGTGTTCCCCGCCTTTCATATTCTTGACGGCTACCTGGATCTGGGGCGCGCGAACGTGATCCGCCGCAACCGCAGCCATACGTTCCAGGCATCGAATACGTTTTCCACGCGGTTCCGGAATCACAATATCCGCTTTATCGGGCGCACGGTGCGGTTTCAACTGAACACCTACCAGCCGACGTATCCGAGCGGACACTACCAGTTCCAATCCGGGTACACCTCGCTGCCTGGGATTGTGAATACAGGCCATGCGTTCGCGACGTTCCTGCTGGGGCAGGCGGACTTCGCCGAGTTGAGCGTGATTGACAGCCCGTCCTACTGGCGGCGCTCCCTGACGGCGGGCAGGATCATTGACCAACTGGAAGTGCGCAAAGGGCTGAACGTGACCTTCGACCTGAACCTGGAGCACAGCCTGCCCCGCGTGGAGAAGTACGACCGGCAGAGCACGGTGGACCTCTCGGCGATCAATCCGGAGACCGGAAAGAAGGGTGCGCTCGTCTTTGCGAACCGGGGCGGCTACGGACGAGCGTTTCAGCCGGCGATCACCGTGCTTGAACCGCGCGTCTCCATGGCGTGGAACCCGACCAGCGAGGCGGGCATGGTGGTGCGCAGCCACTACGCGCGCTCGTATCAAGGATGGCCGCTGCAGTGGGGGCATTGGGGAACGCAAGGCTTCAATCTCTACCCCACGTTCATCTCCCAGAACCGCCTCACCGAACCCGCGCTGATTCTGGGGGACGGCATCCCGGCCGACACCGCCGTGGGCCCGAATCTTAACCCTTCCGCGGCGGACGACACCAACGCGAACCTGATGAACCGGGACAACACGGTCTCCATGTACACGAGTTACGGAATGAGCTTTGAGCGCGAACTGCCGGGCCACCTGCTGGTGGTGGTTTCCGCCTCGCGCGATTCCGGGCGCAACCTGTTCACGGGGAACAGCGTGACGAACCCGAACGCGGTGCCGCTCGACTATCTCTCATTCCGCGATGCGCTGAACGACGAAGCCTTCGTCAGGAACCTGCGCCCCTACAGCCAATACCAGTTGTTCGGGCTGGGCGGCATGTGGCCGGTGGCGCGATATAACCGCGATGCGACAGCGATCCGCGTCGAGCGCCGGGCGACGGGGGGCTTGACGCTGCGCGGATCGTACAGCTTCTCAAAACAGATGGACAACTACTCCGGGCCAACCGCGCTGCAGGATATGTACAACCTGCAGAAAGAGTGGGCGGTGACGGCATGGAACAATCCGCATGTGGTCTCCTTCAACTACGTCTACGAGCTTCCGTTCGGCCCGAACAAGGCGATGTTCAACTACTCCGACTGGCGGCGGTACGTGGTGGCGGGCTGGTCCTTAAACGGGACTTCGACGGTGGTGAGCGGGACGCCGCTGAGTTTGCGCGCGAGTTTCAACAACACGGGCGGGGTGGTGCAGGCGGTGTATGTGAATACCGTGCCGGGCGTTTCTCCTCACGTGGAGAACCCCTCGGCCGAGCTTTGGTTCAACCCGAACGCATTCTCTCACCCGGAGGATTTCACGATTGGGAACGCGTCGCGGTCGCTCTCCAACCTCTACGGCCCCGGCCGGCAGAATCACGACCTTTCCGTCAGCAAGCGGTTCAACCTGAGCACCAGCCAGAGCCTGGAGTTTACGGCCGTGGGGCTGAACTTTCTGAACCACGCGAACCTCGACGATCCCGATACGCAGATCGGCACGGCGGCGGCGCCCAACGTCAATGCGGGAAGAATCAGCCAATCCGTTGGAGGGCGCATCATCCAGGTGGGCATGCGGCTCAATTTCTGATGCGAGTTCCAATGCGAATCATTTCGTTGCTGTTGATCGGCATGCTCGCGGCGGGCGCGCTGCCTGGCGGAACGGACGGGCAAGCGCCCGGGCCGGGCGCCAAGCGCAAGCCGCGCGCGGCCGAGGAGAACTCACAAAAAAGGGAGAAGCGCAGGTACTCCAGCATCCTGACGCCCGTGTGGGCCGGCAACGCGCCCGCGGCCGATCTTCGCCCGGATTCGTTCGCGGCCAAGTTCGGGACGGCGCAAGCAAAGGTGATCTCGGTGCGGGACAGCGCAACGCCCATGCTGCTGTTTGTTGCGATCGATTTTTCCGAGGCGCTGATCCTGACGGAAGCCGCGAAAACCGCGCTCACGCAAGCGGTGCGCGAAGCGAAACCCCAGGTTTACACCTCGCTGCTTCGCATTCCCGAGCAGCCGATGGTGCTGCTCGACCCATCCACCGATCGCGAAGCTTTCGCCGAAACGCTGGCAACCTTGCCGATGAGCGGCAGGGCCGGTTTCTTCGAGATGGTGGACGTGATCGCCGGCGTGACGGACCCGGTGATGCGCCAGAACCCCGTCCGCGCGGCGGTGCTGTATCTCACCGACAGCGAGATCCACAATTACCGCCAGGACTACACGAACCCGGTGATCAACAGCGCCGACAGCCGGGACCTGAGCCGGCGCTTTCCGGATGCGCTGATTCGGGAGAAGGTGAGCACGCTTACGAACGAGCTCTTGCGCACGAGCGTGCCGATCTTCGTGGTTCACCTGAACTACAGGAACGATACGCTCAACGAGGCCTACCAGACCGGGATCAAACGGCTGGCGCAGGCCACTGGGGGGCGGAGTGTGTTCTGCCGCTCCATCGCGGAGATCCCGGTGGCGATTGGTGATATGGTGAATGCAATTCAGGCCATGGACATCGTTGAGGTGGCGGTGCCGGAAGGCGTTTCCGGCTCGGTTTCGCTGACCTTGGAGCATCCTTCCGGGCCAATCGAATACCGCGGCGCGTTCGATATTCCAAGATAGTTTCGGGGACACCGCCCTCGCCATGCCGCCACCGGGACGAGCGGGGGAGAGACGATTCCCAAGGAGCAATGCCATGACCCCATCGCCAAATGCCGCACGAAAGTCCGCCAAGTGGCTCTGGGTTCTTATCGCCGCGCTGGCCGCGCTGGCCGCGGGGCTGGGAATCGGCATGTTTGTGAACGCCCGCAACCTGGAGCACGAGCAAGCGCGCGCGGCGGGGATCGAAGCGGAGAAGAAGGAACTGCTCGACCAGGCCGCGCAGTTGCGCGAGCGGCTGTCTTCCATTGAGCATTCCATGGAGGAACTGGCCGCGGGCGGGAACAAGGAGGTGGAAGCGGCGCTGCGGAAGCAGCGGGAGTCTGAGCGCGCGCGCACGAGAGATGCGGTGACCGCCGCCCAATACCAGCAGGCGCTCGGAGAGGCCCGGGCATCGAGCGAAGAGCTTTCGAAGAAGGTGGTGTCGCTGGAGCAGAACCTTGCCGCGCTTCAGCAGGAGAACGAGAAGATGCGGAAGGACGGAAGCGACCTGGAGAGCCAGCGGGAGAGTTCGCGGCGCCTGATCGCGGCGCTGCAGGAGCAGGTGAAGAGCAAGGAGAAGACCCTCGCGTCGCTTGAAGCGGCCTACCAGCGCTACAAGGATTCGAATCAGGAATCCAGCCGGCAATTGGACGTGGTTTCGAAGACCATTGCCGATCTGGAGGAGGTGAACCGGCGCCGCCTGCGCGTGCTCGAACAGGCCAGCCGGCGCATGAGAGAGCTGAGCGACAACTTGCGCACGATGGCCGTCCGCATCGATACGGACGCGCGCGGGCAGAGCGGCATGGGCGCGGAGATCACCCGGATGCAATCGGCCGCGACGAACCTCGACGATCAGGTGGCCCAGATCAACAACCTGAATGCGCAGGCGGCGGGACTGGAGAGAAGATTGGAGCAGGCGCGCGGCTCAAACTGACCGCGCGATGCGCCGAACTTGGGCGCAGCTTAGACCAGCCGAGGGTTGTTGCCGGCCATGACGCGAACCGGACATCGACGGTCAATCCCGATTTTCATCGGCATGGGCATCCTGGTGGTTGCCCTCACGGTGGCGCTGAATATCGGGTGGATCGTGATCAGTTGGCGGGAGGGCTTGCTGCTGGCGCTCGGCGTGATCGTCAGTCTTCTTGTGATTGCGGGCGTGGTGCTGAACACGATCTTTCTGGTGCGCGAGATTCGCCGGAATGAGCAGCAGGACAGTTTTCTTAACGCGGTCACGCACGAACTGAAGACGCCGGTGGCCTCCATTCGCCTTTACCTCGAAACGCTGCAATCGCGAGAGGTGGACCCCGCAACACGGGAAGAGTTCTACGAAACGATGCTGCGGGACACCGAGCGGCTGCAGGGAACCATCGAGATGGTGCTTCGCGCCGGAGCGGTGAGCGCTTCCCGCAACCAGCGCAGCCCGATCCGGGTAAATCTGGCGGATCTGGCGGCGGAAGCGACGGAGATCTGTCTGCGCCGTTACCATATCTCCTCTTCGCAATTGAGCCTCGCGAACCGCTGCGCCACTCCCGCCCAGAGTGAAGTTCTGGGAGATCCAGACGACCTGCTGGCCGCGATGGTGAACCTGATCGACAACGCGGTGAAGTATTCGGGAAAGAGCATCCACGTTGTGGCGACGGTGCAGGCGGGCGACGCGGGGCGCGTGCAGTTCCGGGTGAGCGACGAAGGGGTGGGAATTTCGCGGTCCGAACTGGGCCGGATTTTCAAGCGGTTTTATCGGGGTCATGCGGCGGGAGGTCTGCGGGTGAAGGGAACGGGCCTGGGTTTGTACATCGTGCGCAACATCGCCAAACGGCACTCCGGCAAAGTCTTCGCCGAGAGCGAAGGGCCAGGGCACGGAAGCATCTTTACGCTTGATCTGCCGGCCGCGCCGCGCGGAGTGCTCCCGCCGCCCGCCGGCATCACCTCAGCCAGCATGGAAGCGCAACGGAAGGTGGAGCAATGAATCCGTTTGCCGGGCAACTCGCGGGGCTGGAGCGGGCCGACGCCGGGAAGGGCGCGCGGCGTCTGCTGGTGGTGGAAGACGAGAACCACATCGCCGTGGGATTGCGATTTAATCTCGAAGCGGAGGGCTACGCCGTAACTCTGGCGGAAGACGGCGAAAGCGCGCTGCGAAGCTGCGAGGCGGCGCGGGAGCCGTTCGACCTGATCGTGCTTGACGTCATGCTGCCCGGGATTTCGGGGTTCGAAGTAGCCGAGACGCTCCGGGCGGCGGGGAACTACGTGCCAGTGCTGATGCTGACGGCGCGCGGGCGTCCCGAGGATGTCGTGAGCGGATTTGCCGCCGGGGCGGACGATTACCTGGCGAAGCCATTTGAGCTGGCCGTGCTGCTCGCCCGCATCCAGGCCCTGTTGCGCCGCACCTTCTGGGCAAGACAGGCCGTGAAGCCCGAAAAAGCCAGCCCGCTGAACGGGCTCCCCGTATGCTTCGAACTGGGCGACAAGGTGATTCTGTTCGACGACCTCAAGATCCTCGACGGGGAGCGGGAAGTTCCGCTGACGCTAATGGAATCGAATCTGCTGAAGTATCTGATTGAGCATGAAGGCCGGGCGGTGAGCCGCAAGAGCCTGCTCGAAGACGTGTGGGGGCTGCATGAGGACACCGACACGCGGGCCATCGATAATTTCATCGTCCGGCTGAGGCGGTATCTCGAAACCGATCCGCAGAATCCGAAGCATTTGCTTACGGTGCGCGGGGTGGGCTACCGCTTCGAATCCGCGGCCGGGGAGTAGCGGCGCAAGGAGCGAGAAGGATGCGTGCGGGGCGAATTGTCCTGCTACCCTGAAACTGTAGGCACTCGTCGAATGAGCGTTCTTTACTCCCGCGAAGATCTGGCTGCAAGACGCGCTGAATGGAAGGCGGCCGGGAAGACGGTGGTGTTCACCAACGGCTGCTATGACATTCTGCATCCGGGCCACGTGCGTCTGCTCGAACGCGCAAGAGCGCTGGGCGATCTGCTGATCCTCGCGCTCAACACGGACGACAGCGTGCAGCGGCTGAAAGGCCCGTCGCGGCCGATGCTGGACGAGCGAACGAGAGCGAGGCTCGCCTTGCAGCTCGAAGCGGTGGATGCCGTCGTCCTCTTCGACGAAGATACCCCGCGCGAGTTGATTGCGGCCGTGCTCCCGGATGTTCTGGTGAAAGGGGCGGACTGGGCCCATTTCATTGCCGGGAGGGAAGAAGTGGAGGCGGCTGGGGGGCGCGTGGAAGCCCTGCCCCTGGAGCCTGGCTACTCGACGACGAATTTGGTGGAAGTGGCTCTCGGCCGTTAGGCGGCGCGGGGGCCCGGTCGCTGCATTTTGCTGGAGAATCGGATCGCGCAGTTGCTGGTGGCGCTGGCCGCGGAGGAACCCTTCGCGGAAGGGATCCGTGCGTTTGAAAATGCGCCCGCGGGCGCGCCCGTCCAGCAGTTCCTCACCGGCCTCAATGCCGAAGCGAAGGCGCTGTATCTTACCCTGGCGGCCTGGCGGCTGCAGCGCCCGGTTCTGGCGATCACGGCAAGCAACAAGGAAGCGGAAGCGCTGCACCGCTGTGCGCTGGCATTCTCCCAGTTCCTGCCGGAAAGCGACCGCTCTAAGCCTCCGCTGCTGCTGCCGGCACTCGATGTGCTTCCCTTCCAGCGGCTATCGCCGCATGGGGCGATCCTCAAACAGCGCGCCATCGCTTTGCACCGCATTGCGGCGGCGCAGACGTCGCTGGTGGCAGCGCCGATCGCCGCGGCGATGATGCGCACGGAAGACCGGGCGTTCTACGAACGGCTTCCGCTGAGGCTCAGTGAGGGCGAGGAGGCGCTGCTCGAAGACGTGGTGGCCTATCTCGACGCGGTTGGCTACCGGCGCATCGAGCCGGTCGAGATGGTGGGCGATTACTCCGTGCGCGGCGGCATTCTCGATGTGTTTCCAGCGGAAGAGCGGAACCCCGTGCGGATCGAGTTTTTCGGCGACGAGATTGAATCCATGCGCCACTTCGACGCCGGCACGCAGCGTTCTCTGCAGCCGATGCGGGAGTGCATGATTCTGCCGCTGCTTGAGCATCCCAAATCGCATGGGCTGTTCGTGGAGCTGCAGACGGCGCTCGGCGAGAGCATCGTTCCCACGGCTGCGCCCTTTGAGGGCTGGCCGCAAGCGGTGCCCGCAGTCCGTAAGCGGACGCACAGCCTGATGGACCTGATGCCGAACGGTCTGCTGGCCGTGGATGAGCCCGCGCAAGCAGAGGCGGCCGCGAAGAAGCTGTGGCAGCGCCTGACGGATGCCGAATCCTGTTTCATTCCTCCCGATTCCGCGTACCTGCGATACGAAGAGTGGGCTGCTTCGGCCAGAACGCGGCCCAGCCTGGTGCTGGAGCAGCTTGAACTGCTGGGGCAAAGCGAGGGCGGCCGCCTCAGCGTGCATATCGCGACGCGGCCGGGCTTCCGCTTCCACGGCCAGGTGGCGAAAGCGATCGAGGAAGCGCGGCATCTGCGGGAGCAGGAGTACACAACCGTCGTGTTCGCCGCCAACGCGGGGGAACTCGAACGGATCGCGGACGTGTTCGAGGAATACGATTGCCCGTTTGAGATCGACCTCGCGGCCGAGGATCCGGCGCGGGAGACGCTCGGCAAGCGGAACTACCGCACGGTCGCTCAGGCGCGGATCTTGCTCACTCGCGGCGATCTCGCCAACGGCTTTCTGCTGCCGGAATCGAAGCTCGCCTTCATTGGCAATGAGGATCTCTTCGAGCGTTCCGCGCTGGCGGAGGAACACAGTTCCCGTCCAGGGCAGCATCTGGCCTCATTCACGCTGGACGTTTCCGATCTCAAGCCCGGGGATTTCGTCGTCCACGTGGAGCACGGCATCGGGCGCTTCCTGGGGCTGAAAGAAGTGCATCAGGATGGCGCGAAGACGGACTTCATGCTCATCGAGTATGCCAACGAGAGCAAGCTCTACGTGCCGCTGACGCGCATGGATCTGGTGCAGAAGTTTCGCGGAGGCGGGGAGGCGAAGCCGCAGATCGACCGGCTGGGCGGCGCGACGTGGCAGCGCACGAAGTCCCGCGTCAAGGCCCGGATGCGCGACATGGCCGACGAACTCCTGAAGCTCTACGCGCAGCGCAAATTGGCCCGCGGCTACTCGTTTTCCGCCGATTCGAACTGGCAGCGCGAGTTCGAGGACTCCTTCGAGTACACGGAAACGCAGGACCAGTCTCGAGCCATTGCCGAGATCAAGCGCGATATGGAGAGTGAACTGCCGATGGACCGCCTGCTGTGCGGAGACGTCGGCTACGGCAAGACCGAAGTGGCCATGCGCGCCGCCTTCAAGGCGCTGGGCGATGGCAAGCAGGTGGCGGTGCTGGCGCCCACCACGGTGCTGGCCTTTCAGCATTTCGAGACCTTCAAGCGCCGCTTCGCGGCCTTTCCGGTGCGCATCGATTCCGTAAGCCGCTTCCGCAGCGCGAAAGAGATCAAGCAGTCTCTCGAGGACCTCGCGGCGGGCAGGACGGACATCCTGATCGGCACCCACCGCCTGCTCTCGAAAGACGTTCAGTTTCACGATCTGGGCCTGCTGGTGGTGGATGAGGAGCAGCGCTTCGGGGTCCGCCACAAGGAGAGGCTCAAGCAGTTGCGGCACAACGTGGATTCGATCGCCATGTCCGCGACGCCCATCCCCAGGACGCTGCACATGTCCCTGCTGGGGCTCCGCGATCTTTCCGTGATCGAGACGCCGCCGAAGGACCGGCTTTCGATTCACACGGTAGTGGCGCACAACGAGGACGACATCGTTCGAACCGCGCTCGAGCAGGAACTGGCCAGGGGCGGGCAGGTGTACGTCATTCACAACCGGGTGGAGACCGTCTTCGCGCAGGCCGCGCGCATCCGCGGATTGATGCCGGGGGCGCGCGTGGGCGTCGGGCACGGGCAAATGGCGGACGCGGAACTCGAAAAGGTGATCCTCGGCTTTATGCGGCACGAGTTCGACGTGCTGGTTTCGACCAGTATCGTGGAGAACGGCCTGGACATCCCGGCCGCCAATACCATCATCATCGAGAATGCGGACCGCTTCGGGCTGTCGGAGCTTTACCAGTTGCGCGGCCGAGTGGGCCGCTCGAACCGGCGCGCCTACGCGTATCTGCTGGTGCCCCCGAACGGCACCCTTTCCGATGTCGCCAGAAAGCGCCTGGCGGCGCTGAAGGAATTTTCCGACCTGGGCGCGGGCTTCAAGATTGCCGCGCTCGATCTCGAACTTCGCGGCGCGGGGAACCTGCTGGGGGGCGAGCAGCACGGACATATCGACGCGATCGGCTACGACGCCTTCATGTCGATGCTGGAAGAGACGGTTCGCGAGATGCGCGGCGAAGACGTGCCGCCCGAGATTCATTCGGCGATCAACCTGGGCCTGGAAGCGCGCATCCCGGCCAGCTATGTGGAAGATGAGCAGCAGCGCCTGCGCGCCTACAAGAAGATCGCCGATATTGCTCATCCCGCGGACGCGCAGCGGGTGATGGACGAATTGCGCGACCGCTATGGCGCGCCGCCCGAGGAACTGGCGCAACTCGTGGAGTTTTCGCTGTGCAAGAGCATCGCGAAGGAACTGGGCGTGGAAACGCTCGAAAAGCGCGGGCAGTTTCTGCAAGTGAAGTTTCATCCACAGACCCGGATGAACCCCGAAAACCTGATGCGCATGGTGCAGCGGGTGGAGGATGTGCAGTTCACTCCGGCCGGGGTGCTGCGGCTCCCGCTGAAACCCTGGGATACGCCGGGCCATCTACTTTCCCAGGTAAAAAGCTACCTGTTGGATCTCCAATAAATTCTTCGAGATAATGGAAGGAATATGCGATTTTCCCTTGGATACGCTCTCTTGCTCCTCGTTTCGGCCTTGCCCGCCGGCGAACCCGTAGTGCTTGAACAAATCGTCGCCAAGGTGAATGCGGATATCATCACGCTGGGCGATCTCGAAGAATCCCGCAAGACCCTCTCACAGGAGCTTGCCGCCCAGTGCCGCAACGACAAGGCCTGTATCGCCGAGCAAACGGAGAAGCGCAAGAACGACGTCCTGCGCGATCAAATCGACCAGACCCTGCTGGTGCAGAAAGCGAAAGACCTGAGCATCAGCGTCGATTCCCAGGTGAGCAAGCAGATGGCGGACATGCAGGTGAAGGTGGGGATCAAGGACCCCGAAGAGTTTCGCCAGTTCATCCAGACGCAGACGGGGATGCCGATCGAGGATTACCGCGAAAAGATGAAGCAGGGAATGCTGCAGCAGGAGGTGATCGGCCAGGAAGTGAGCTCAAAGATCATCATTCCCCGGAGCGAAGTGGAGAAGTTCTACGAAGAGCACAAGAATGAATTCTTCCGCGACAAGGAATCCGTGGGGCTGCAGGAAATTCTGATCGGCAAGAAGTCGAAGGACGGCCTCGAACGCACCGATGCGGAATTGAAGGCGAAGGCCGATGAGGTCTACCAGAAGGCGAAGAATGGCGCGAAGTTCAATGAACTGGCGGTGGAGAATTCCGACGCGCTGTCGGCGCCCGAGGGCGGCAACCTCGGATACCTCGCGAAGGGCGAATTGAATCCGGAGATCGAGAAAGCGGTCTTCAGCGAAGCCAAGGGCTTCGTGACGGCTCCCATCCAGGTGCCCAACGGCTTCCTTATCTTGCGCGTGGCCGACAAGGTTTCCCCAGGCTTGCAGCCCCTGCCGGTGGTGGAGAACGAGATCATGAACCGGCTGTTCGGGCCGCGCTTTCAACCGGCAATTCGCGCATACCTCAGCAAACTGCGCGGCGATGCGTTCCTTGAAATTCGCCAAGGCTTCCACGACAGCGGAGAAGTTCCGGGCAAGGACACGTCCTGGAAAGATCCGGCGGAACTGAAGCCGGAGACGATCTCGAAGGAAGAAGTGGCCCAGCAAACCCGCCGCAAGCGGCTGCTTTGGGTGATTCCGATTCCCGGGACCACGACTGCGCCCAAGAGCAGCAACTAGACGATATGCCCCTGCGATGGACCGTGGAATATCGCTCATGAAAATTCTCGTCAAAGATCTTCAGCAAAACCAGATTGTGCGCAGTTGCTTCCTGGTTCAACACAAGGAGGTTCGTCAGAAGAAGAGCGGAGAGCCGTTTCTCTCGCTGACGATCGGGGATAAGAGCGGCGATATCGACGCCAAGATGTGGGACAACGTCGGCGAGGTCGTCGAACTCTTCGCGGTGGGCGATTTCGTGAGGGTGAAAGGGGTGATGAGCGTCTATAACGGACGGCCCCAGTTCACGATTCATGCGCTGGAGCGCATCGACGAACGCGAGATCCACCTGCCCGATTTCTTCGCCGCTTCCACGCGGGACCTCGAAGAGATGTTCGCGGAGCTGAAGGGCATCATCGACGGCATGCGGGACCCGAATCTGAAAGCCCTGCTGCTCGCGTTCTTCAATGACGCCTCGATTCGGGAACGGTACAAGAAGGCGCCGGCGGCGAAGCAGATTCATCATGCGTATCTAGGCGGCCTGATCGAGCACGTGCTTTCGCTTTGCACGCTGGCGAAGATGGTGGGTCCGCACTACCCAGTGGTGAACCTGGATCTGCTGCTCACCGGCATCATCCTTCACGACATCGGCAAGATCGATGAACTCACTTACGAGCGGGCGCTGGGATATTCCGACGTGGGCCAGTTGCTGGGCCATATCGCGATTGGAGTGCGGTATCTGCACGAAAAGCTGCGGGAGACACCCGGCTTCCCTCCGGCGCTGGCGGTGCTGGTGGAGCATCTGATCCTGAGCCATCACGGCAAACTGGAATTCGGTTCGCCGAAGGTGCCGGCCTTCCCCGAGGCGCTGCTGCTCTCGTATCTCGACGATCTGGATTCGAAGATGGAGTGCATGCGGGCGCAATTGGAGCGCGATGAACGCAGCGAAGGCTCGTTCTCCGGTTACAACTACGCGATGGAGCGCACGTTCCTCAAGAAAGACCTGTTCCTGAACGGCCCGCATCCGTCGGCGGAACCAGAGACCGGCAAGAGTGCCGGGGAGAGCCCGGTTCCCAGCGCCCCCGCGGCGCTTTCGGGGAAGCGCACAGAGGCCCCGGCCGTGCGCCGAAGCGGCGGCGCGTTCCCCAGCAATTCCCTGTTTGGCGATAAACTCCAGGGTGCGCTTGGAGATGAGCCGTAGGCCTCCACGGGCAGGGTTGGAATCGCAGCGAGCGCGAGCGGCTTTGAAAGCGAGAATTCATGGCTAGTCGTACGGCAAAGGGCGGCGCTTCCGCGGCGGGCGAGATTCCTCCGCCTTTGGAACTGGCGTGCCTCACCGTGCTTTGGAAGCGGGGCGAGGCGGACGTCGGGGAGGTGCGGGAAGCGATGCGCGAGACCCGGCCCCTCGCTTATACGACGGTAATGACCGTGCTTGAGCGCTTGGCGGCGAAGGGCATGGTGACCCGCCAGAAATCCGGCCGCGCTTTCCGCTACGCGCCGGCGCGGGACCGCGACGAGATCCGCGCACTCGCGGTGGCGCAACTCATGGAGCAGTTTTTCGACGGTTCCGTCGCCGAGTTTGAGCGCTACTTCCGCGGGATGCGGGATCGCGATGGCGCTTCGCCGGGCCGCGATGGCTTCTTGAGCGCGAAGCCCGGCGGGAGCGGGACTCTCCGCCCGACGGACACGGGCGGGGAGGAAGCGCCTCCGCCCGCGCCGGCCGCCGCCTCCACTCTGGACGAAACCCTGCTCTAGAACCGCGCCCGATCTCCCCGTTCCAGATCCCCTCAAAGCCCGCCATTCCCCGCCGATATGGGTAACTGACGTTCGTGCGCACGGTTCTGGCATTTGTACGCAGCGGCGTTCGGGACGGGAAGGGCTTTGGGAAATGTTTGTCATCATCGGCATTCTGGTAGTGTTCGGCTCCGTGATCGGCGGATTTCTCATGGAGCACGGCGAACTGATGGTTCTGGTGCAGCCGGCAGAATACGTCATCATCCTTGGCGCCGCGATTGGCACCGTTCTGATTGCCAACCCCCCGGCGGTATTGAAGGGGATGATCACCTCCGCGCTCGGCGTCCTGAAAGGGTCGCCTTACAGCAAGAAGCTCTACTTGGAGGCGCTGAAGGCGCTCTATGAAGTGTTTCAGTATGTGCGGAAGAACGGTTTGGCCAAGCTGGAAGCGGATATTGAGAAGCCGGCGGAATCCGAGCTGTTCAAATCTCACACCTGGCTGATGAAGGATCACTACACCCTGGATTTTGTCTGCGATACGTTTCGCATGACGATGACGGGCCATGTGCAGCCGTTTGAACTGGATCAGATGCTGGAACACGATCTTGAAGTGCATCATCACGAGAACGAGGAGCCGGCGCACTCGCTGCAAACGGTGGCGGACGCGCTGCCCGGATTGGGGATCGTCGCCGCGGTTCTGGGTGTCGTGATCACCATGGGATCGCTGGGCGGGCCGCCGGAAGAGATTGGCCACAAGGTGGCGGCCGCGCTGGTGGGCACGTTTCTGGGCATCCTGTTTTGCTACGGACTGGTGTCTCCGCTGGCGTCTTCCATCCAGAAAGGCAACAAACAGCGCCTGGAGTTTCTGATGTGCCTGAAGGGCGCGCTGGTGGCATCGGTGAAGGGGGCCGCGCCCATCCTGGCCGTGGAGCATGCCCGCCGGCTGGCCCCGCCGCATGTCCGCCCCAGCTTTGCCGAATTGGAAGCGGCCTGCAAGGGCGCCGGTGCCGCGCCGAAGCAAGAGGCGGCGTAGCCCCGCAGTGAAGCTGGATAAGAGGAAGTTACCGTGAGCAACCGCAACGCCACCAACAACCAGCCCATCGTGATCGTGAAGAAAGTGGTGGCCGGCGGGCATCACGGAGGGGCCTGGAAGGTGGCGTACGCCGATTTCGTCACCGCGATGATGGCGCTCTTCATCGTTCTGTGGCTGATGAACGCGAGCCCGGAGATCCAGAAGGCGGTTTCGATGTACTTCACCGACCCCAGGGGCTTTCAGAACCAGGACGGAACCGGGAATATCGGCGCGAAGGATGCGCATGACGCCCTTCTCCTGGAGAAGAAGGATATGCCGGCGCTCAAGGAAAAGCTTAACGAGACGCTCAAGGCGATGCCGGAACTGGGCGCGCTCAAGGACCAGGTGGACATGACCGTCACGGGGGACGGCTTGCGAATTGAGTTGGTGGACAAAGAAGGAAACAGTTTCTTTCAATCGGGAGCCAAGGAAATGACACCGTCGGCCAAGGCGATTGTCTCGGCGCTGGCCGCGGAGATCGGGAAGCTGGAGAACCGCGTGGTTCTTGAGGGGCATACCGATGCCCGGCCGTACTCGACGTCGGGCTTCTACAACAACTGGGATCTCTCGACGGACCGCGCCAACGCCGCGCGGCGATTTATGGCGCAGCACGGGCTGCGAAGCGGGCAGGTGAGCCAGCTTCGCGGATTCGCCGATCAACGCTTGCGCAATCCCAAAGATCCGCTCGACTTTTCGAACCGGCGCGTCTCGATCATTGTGGGATTCGCGGAGGCAGGGGAACATGCTGCGCCAGCCGCTGGGGATGCCAAAGCGGAGCCGCACGACGCCTCGCATAAGCCGGAGGCAGCTTCCGCGGGCGCGACGGAAGAATCCGGGCAGGGGAAGGACGCTCCCGCGCCAGCCGCCAAGCCGACTCCGGCGGGGCACTAGCGAGCCCAGCTCAGCACAAAATGGTAACGGTCGCTGCCGCTTTGGGGGTCGGTAACCCGGATGATCGCGGTGAAATCGTTTGTGCTGTCCGGGCGCTGCAGCAACTCGACGGAGCCGCGCCCGTCCTTCTTTGCCACGCCGATCGAACTCAACGCCACGGCAGGCAAGGGCTGGGTGAAGCGAAACCTCTCTACTTTGACTAGCTGCCCGCTTTTGACTACGGAATTGATCTGGTCACCGCGAACGTACAGGTCCACTTCATTGTCGATGCGACCGCGGAACTCCAACTGTCCGGCGCGGCTGGAGTCATAACGCAAGGAATCGTTGTCAAACGAACTCAGGCGGCTGCCAGGAAGCGCCGTGGACCCCCCGGCTCCGCTGTCGGTGGCCCAGACGGCGGGGGTTCCGCGCGGACGGAGCACGAGTTCATCTGAAAGACTTCCCGGACCCTCATGCGGGCCTTCGTCGAGTTGCCAAGTGATTCGCAGTTCGTAGAGGTCGGCCCCGGTCGCGTTGTCGTCAACGCGGATCCAGGCCTGGAATCCGTTGCGTCCCGAGGGGTTTTCCACGAGGAGCGCTCTCCCCCGGCCCCGAACGGACTCCATGTGAAAAGAGCCCAAAGGCGATTCCGGCAGCACGGCGCTGCAAACGCTTCCCTCGTCGAGGGGGTTCTCGCCATGCACGGCGCGCAGGGTAAGCGTGTCGGAACGGACCATCAAGTCCGACGAGCCGTCCACCCGCACGCGCAGGATGCAGACGCCGCTATCCTCGCCGGCGGCAATCCCGGCATCGATTGGAATGGCTCGCGTTTCTCCAAAACCGGCGAGAGCCAGAAGCGCGATTCCGGCCAAGAGGCAACCAGCCCGCCGCGGAAGGGGCAGGAGCGGGGGCAGCCGCCGGGCAGATCTCTCCGGCGTTTGCAAGCTCCGCGGGACACTGGAATTCTCAACGCGATCGCGAATTGCCGCCACACTTGAATTCTGTCATAGTCCGCGAGACGCCCCTTCCATACGGGAAGGAAAGCGCTTCAAGCTACACTGGATGATTTGCGCGGGTCCGCCCGGTCGCTGCCTTCTATGCATGTTCCATCGCAATCCCTGGGAGAAGTCCTGCTGGACTGGTTTCGCCGGGTGGCGCGCCGTCTGCCATGGCGCGAGACCAAAGATCCCTACGCGATTTGGATCTCCGAGATCATGCTGCAGCAGACGCGCGTGGAGGCCGTGATCCCCTATTTCGAGCGGTTTCTGGAGCGTTTCCCGAGCGCCGCCGCGCTGGCCGCGGCCCCCGAGGAAGAAGTGCTGACGATGTGGAGCGGGCTGGGCTATTACAGCCGGGCGCGGAACCTGCGGCAGGCGGCGCGGATGGTGGCGGAGCGGGGGAGCTTTCCGGAAACGTACGAGGAGATTCTGGCGCTTCCTGGCGTGGGGGAGTATACGGCCGCCGCCGTCGCCAGCATTGCGTTCGGACTGCCGCATGCGGTGCTCGACGGCAATGTGATGCGCGTGATGTCCCGCGTGACCTGCGATTTCGGCGACATCGGTTCGCTGGCCACGCGGAACCGTCTTCGGGATGCCGCTCAGCGATGCCTTCCGCCGGGAGAGGCGGGCGATACGAACCAAGCCCTCATGGAACTCGGCGCGACGCTCTGCCTGCCGCGCGACCCCCATTGTTTGCTTTGCCCGCTTGCCGCTCACTGCCGCGCGCGGGCCGAGGGAGTGCAGAACGAACTCCCCACCAAGCTTCGCCGCCCCGCCACCGTCGCGGTGGAGACGACGCTGCTGCTGATCGAAGAGGGAGACCGCGTCCTGATGAGGCAGAGCGCATCCGGCGGCCGCATGGCGGGATTCTGGGAACTGCCGGAAGCCGATGAAATGCCGGGGGCGGCGGCGATGGAAGAAATCCACCGCTTTCGTCACTCCATCATGAACCGGGCCTACCGCTGCACGGTGTTTCGCGCGTGGCTGCCGGAGCCGGCCGAACCGCCGCCGGCGGGCTATTGCTGGATTGAGCGCTCCCGTTTGCCGAACCTGCCCATCAGCACGATGGCGAAGAAAGCGCTGCGGATTGGCTCCGGATCCCGTTAGCTCTGACGGCCACAACGGGGGATGCGTGCGTTCGGCTGGGGCGCGCCTCGCATTTTTCGTGAGAATAATTCCTCCAAACGGGCACTACATTCCCAGGAGAGCATTGCGGTGCGGATTCCCAAGGAACAGGACAGGCCTTGCGGCGGACACGCCAAAGCCGCCTGGCGGGCGCTTTTTATGGCTGCCGTGGCTGCGTTTGTGCTGCCGGCGGCGATCTTCGGCCAGATGCCTGGACCGCCAGCTTTTTCTACGGATTCGGTGGTTCACGGCGCGACCTTTGAGAGGGGGGATTTCGCCCCGAATACGTTCCTCTCCATCTTCGGAGAGAACCTCGCTTGGAGCACGCGATCCGTGAGCGCGGCGAATCTCGAAGCCAACACCCTGCCGACCGCTCTCGGCGGCGTGCAGGTGCTGATCGGGCCCACGCTCGGCTTTCTGACGTATGTCTCTCCGAGCCAGATCAACGTTTTGTTAGACAACCGGCTCACTCCCGGCAGCTACACGGTTCGGGTGCTGCGCGACAGCCTGGCCGGCCCGCACAAGGCGCAAATCACCATTGCGGAGACGGCCCCCGGCCTGTTCGCGATCGCCGATGGCGCTCCCGTGGTCACCCGGCCGGACGGGAGCCTCGTGACCGCGGAATCGCCGGCGCGCCCAGGGCAAATCGTCATCCTCTGGGCCACCGGACTGGGGCCAACGCTGCCTTCGTTTCGGCCCGGTGAACTGCCGCGTGGCGCAGCCCTGCTGGACCAGAAGGTTCCATTCGAAGTGAGGCTGAACGACGTGCCGATTCCGAGCGGACACATCCTCTATGCCGGCGTGGCGCCCGGATTTGCCGGCCTCTACCAGGTCAACATTCTGCTGCCGGAAAACACGCCGCAAAACCCCACCATTCGCGTTGGCTACCCGAATGCGCTGAGCCCGGCAGGCCAAACCATCCACGTCTCGCCGTGAGGCGATCTCGGTGAGACGATACCGCTCCGTCAGGCCTATCTTGGGATTGCGGGCAGGCTGGCCGCCGCCACGGCCTGGCCATGGCGCTTATCCGCTTCGTTCGGCGTATGCACCTGGACGCGCTCCGCGAGGGCGGGGAATTCGTCGGCCAGAACCTCCCGCGCCACTTCGATAATGCGGTCTCCGCCCTGGCCGGAAAGCACGCGGCCCAGCAGGAGAAGATGGCGAATTTCGTAGAAATCCGCATAGTGGGCGATGGCGTATCCGAAGTAGGTGCCGATGGTGTTGTAGATCTCCAGCGCGCGGGGGTCGCCCTTGGCCATCAGTTCCTGCACGGCTACGAGCTTTTCCGGAAGGGGCAGATCCGAGGGCAGATCGATTCCCGCCGGCGCGGTGAGCCGGCCCACGGCCTGCTGGGAAAAGTATTGCGCGCCCACGCCGCCATCCTTGGACCATTCATCCACATGGGCATGCGGCGCATAGTCAATGGGGGCGAAGGCGAGTTCATTCAGCCAATTGGTGATGGTCCCCTCCGGCGTGACGTATCCGCCCGCCTGGCTGGTGCCCATGGAGATGCCCAGGACAGCGCCATCGCCGAGGGACATTGAGCCCGCTAGCGCCGTCACTTCCCCGTCATTGGCCACCTCGAACGGAACGTTGCCCCATTCCTTCTTCAGGTCGAAGAACATCCGGCGCACACGGCGGTCAAAATCCTCCTTGGAGACGCCCCGGAACAGGGATGCCACGCGGACTTCATTGCCGACATAGACACCGGCGGAACTGCCCCCGATGGCATCCACTCTGGGCATCTTTTCCGCCGCTCTCCGCAGCGAATCCATGACGCCGTCGTAGTGATACTGGGGATCTTTCTCAAAATAGGGGTCCCAGGGTACCTCTTCGGAATGCACGACCCGGCCATCGATCACGGCGGCGCACTTGCGGTCACTTCCGCCGAGGTCGAAACCGATGCGGCAACCGTCCAAATGCCTGCCGAGGGAGAGGGTGGTTTCCGCCGCGCCGGGAGCGTCGCGCAGCGGCACGGACTCCACCTGAAACTCCAGCCCGTACACGGTTTCACCCATGAACTGGAAGTCAAACGCGCGTACCCCGGACCGGGCGTAGACGGATCGCAAATAGGCCGCCAGCGCCGGATTTCCCGCCACCGTGAGCCGGTAACCGCCTCGCTGCCAAAGGAGGAACTTCACCACCCGTTCGAGATAGGTCTGGTTCAAGGCAACCGCTTCGCCTTCGTGAGGGAGAATGCGGGCGGCGAACTCGGAGCGGGAGCCATCCTGGCGCTCCAGCGTCAGCACCAGATCCTCGGCGCGGGCCGATTCCGCCACCAGTTTGCGGTAGGCGCGGTTCCAGAGAGAAGCCGGCAGGAAGCCTGGGTCGAGAGACGGGCGATGTCGGACATTCACGGACAGCATGGGAAGCGTTTGTTACTCCTTCAGTTCTGTAAGCAGGTTCTGGCAGCGGGACGCCACGGGAGGCATGGCCCGCTAGTTTGCGGCGAACATCCGTTTGCCATCGGTGAAGGTTTCGAGCACCCGGATTTCGCGGGTTTCCGGGTGGCAATGGAACTTGACGAAGTCCGCGCGGTCACCGGCCGCCAGGCCGTTCTTTCGGCCCTCAACATTGCAGCAGCGGGCCGGGTTCACCGTGCTCAAGCGAACGGCATCGGCCAGGCTCATGCCGCCAAGCGTCATCAGCTTCTCCACACCCTTATGCATGAACAACGCGGAGCCGGCCAAGCGGTCCGTGCCGTGCACCACCACGCGGTCTCCGGGGGGCAGCAAATCCACCACAACCTCGCCCAGGCGATACTCCCCAGGGGCGCAGCCCGCCGGGGGTGCCGCGTCGGTCACCAGTACGGCGCGGTCCAAGCCCTTCGCGCGCAAGGCCACGCGCAGGAAATCCTGCCCGATGTGAATGCCGTCCACGATCAGGCCCGCGTAGAGACGGTCGTCCGCCATCTGCTGCCAGAGGTAGTTGGGGTGCCGCACGAGGACCTTATCCGCTCCATTGCCGAGGTGGGTGGACATCGTCGCGCCGGCGCTGACCGCGGCAGAGATCTGCTCCGAGGTTGCGCAAGTGTGGCCGATGCTCACGGTGACGCCCGTCGCCGCCACTTTCTCAATAAAAGCGGGCGCTTCCGGCCATTCCGGGCTGAGCGTAAAGAGCTTGATCAAGCCCCGCGCGGCCTCCTGCATGCGATAGAAGAGTTCGATATCGGGTGCGGTCACCCACTGGCGCGGATGCGCTCCGCGAGGGCCATCGTTCGGCGAGATGAACGGACCTTCGACGTGATAGCCTTCCATGACGGCGCTGTTCGGAAGCTGCTCCTTGGCGTTCGCGAGATTTCCCAGTGCCCCCACCATCTCCTCCGGGGAGTTGGTAATCACCGTGGGAAAGATGCGGCTGGATCCGCTCGAATAGATGACGTCGAGCGAACGCCCAATTTCTTCAATGGGGGTTCCGGACTGGCAATAGTCGGCCCCGGCGAATCCATTCACCTGGACGTCGATAAATCCCGGTGCCAGATAGACGTGATCCGCGCCGCTGGATGCCGCGGGGCTCACGCTCTGAATCTTCGCGTCATAAGTGACCGTGACGGGTTGGCCCGTGAAGGGATCGATTCCGGAAATCTGCATTGCGCTAACCTCAACAAATGAAAAAGGAGCGGCCCCACTCCGGAACCGCTCCCCTATTCTATCGAAACTTGCCGCGACAACCGGAGATCTCTTCGGACCCGGTTCTCTTTAATCGCGTCAGCCCTTCTTCCAGTATGAGTAATCGACGGCGGTATCGCCCGCCCAGAGCAGGTATCCGAGGCGCCGGGGCTTGTGCTGCCCGATGTCGTACTCGTTCAGATCTCCCCATCCGTGCACTTCATCCGCCGTGGGCTTGGCCACCACCAGGATGCGATAGTCGCACTCTTCCGGCGCCTGCCCTTCGCGCTCGATCATCTGCCGGATGGGGTTCATGTCGGCGTGCATGGTGCCGTCGCCCCCGTAGCCGTAAACGATCTCCATATCCCAGCGGCCCACCAGACGGTTGCGGCGGGGATGGAAGATTTCCACCGACACGCGCATGAGGTCCTGCGTGTGCAGCCAGCGTGAAATGCCGTGCTCGAGTGTGTTCCACTGCTGCGAGAGTTTCACGGGATCTAGGCCGCTCCCGCGGATGATCTCCTTGACGGAATACATCAGCTTGTCGGCCAGAAACGCGACGCTGTAGGCTTTGGTGTCGATATAGGTTCGGGTGCTCATGGGCGGAAAAACGCTCCCATCTTCAAGACATTCGCCAGCCGAAGCCGGGGTTTGGGTTCCTGGGTTTCAAATTCGTGGGGCGCGCCGAAGCGCGGAGTTTCCCCCACGGAACGAAAGATGGCGTTCGGGGACATGGAGGCGAGTTCGCGGTTCAGCCAGCGCAGATCGGAGGCCTCGCAGGGAATGGACATCGCCCACTCCGCCTCCGTCGGGCACCAGGCGAACTCGTGCAAGTCATAACCGGGCGTCATGATGGCGTCTTCGCCATGCAGGCAATAAATTCTCACGGTGAGGCCGCTCGATTGCAGTTCAAGCGGGTCGTGCCGCATGGCTTCGGAACTGATCGCCACGCAGGCAAGGCCGCTCATGCGGTTCAATTCCCGCCTGGCATCGGATGTGGGGTCCGGCGCAAGAAGGGCGGAAATGGCCGTCCAGGTGTCGGTGGCGGATCTCACCGGAGTTGAGATCACGCGGCGCACAATGGCGTCCGTTCGGGACGGGATCTGCTGAAACTGCACCTCGCTCATCGAATCTGCTTCCTTTCTTCTGGCGAATATGGCCTAGCGAAAATTTTGAATTTGGCGATTGTCACTCGACCGCTGGGGGGAGTGCGCGAACCGCCGCCAGCAAATGGGCCGCGGTGAGTTTCCCCGGTGCGATTGCGACGTGTTTTTCTTGGGTGCAGGCGCTCACCAGCACTTTTCGGATGCGCCGTCCATCCATGCCCCGGCACTGCCGGCAGGCTTCGTCAAACAGGGGATCGTCGAGGATGCCCGCCACTTCGGGATAGAGCGCCGCCAGCGCCAGCACGGTATCGGCAAGGATCCGGCGGCAGCCCTCGTCATTCGGCAGCGGAACCACCTCAATCGAATCCGCGCGGGACAGAAAAGCTTCGTCAATCGCTTCCGGGAAATTGCTGGTGGCAATAAAGAGCAGATTCGGATAGCGAGCCGCCAGGTGATCAAGCTGCGCCAGAACGGCATCCGTGGCGCGATGGACGTCGATCGGGTTGGTTTCCATCGAGAGTTTCGTCCGGTCGGCCGCGAGGGTTTCGACTTCGTCGAGCACCACGATCAATGGTGCCGCGTCCGCTTGTTCCGCGATCACGCTTCCCAGCAGTTGCCGCACCGCCTGCTGGCTTCGCCCCAGCGCGGCGCTCGCGAGGGCGTGGGGCTCCACTTCGATGTAGCGGAAGGGCCGTTCGCTTTCGACGGATTCCGCCGTGCGGGACGCCAAGCCCCGCGCGAGCGATGTCTTCCCGGTGCCCGGCGGCCCAACCAGCAGGATGACGCCATGCAGAGGGACGGTGGCACGGTCAAGCCGTCCCCGGAGGGTGAAATTCAGAATCGCCTGGGAAATCAGCCGATCCTTGAGATCCTGTGGGACCAGCACCGCTTCCCAGAGAGCGCTGAACTCGGGCGAGGGGAGTTCCCGCGCGTCGAGCACGCCCTGGGCATCGGCCAGCATTCCGGGTTGGTGTGCGCTTGTCACGGGTGGAGTACCTATCGCCAAAACTGATCTGGAATTCTCGAACACCTCAAATCCCAGATCGCAGCCTGAACTTATTTTAGGGGTGTTTTTCCAAAATGCCAGCAGAATTTCACGTCGGTATGGGATGGAGGAGTACCAAATGTAAGTACTAGTTCCATATAGGACTTACGATAGGTAGCTGGCGAAGATGGATTGGAATGTGGAGAGGGTTCCGAGGCGGTGAGTCTAGATTTCGCATCGGTTGTGACTGTTTCGAGAAGGTCAAGACAGTACTATCTGTACAATCTGGAGTCCAATTAGGTCGATTTTTCTTGGTGCCACACAGAATCGGAGATACGATGAGCTAGAGCTTTTTTGAACCAATTAACAACCTTTATGGGGCACGACGCAGGAGTGTTGAATCGCATCCCGCGTGTAAACGGGGTGCCGTCAGCGGGCCCAAGCGCACAGTTGCTTGGAGCTGCGCGAATGCTGAGCCTTGCGATTCAGGAAGCGCTGGAGGCGCGATTGCACGCGGAACTGGCGGGTGACCGCCTTAGCCGCTCGCAATGGAAATTGCTGGAGATTTTTGCGACGACTCCGGTTGCGAACGTTACCGAGGTGGCCGCCTATCTGGGTGTGAGCACGGCAGCCGCGAGCAAGGCCGTTGACCGCTTGGCCCGGCAGAATCTGCTGGAGCGGAGCGTCGATACCCAGGACCGCCGTCATGTTCGCCTCACGCTGAGCCCGGAAGGGGGTGCATTGGCGAGTGCCTTTTTGGAGCGTCTCCAGTTAAAGCTCAATGAAATTTGGAGTGACTCCGGCGGGGAAGAATTGGCGGGTATGCGCCGCGTTCTCGACCGGCTCACCGCAAGCGTGATGCGGGCGGCCGGCAATCCTTCAGAGATGTGCATTCAGTGCGAGCTTAACCGGCGGGAGGGTTGCCTTGTGAAAGACAGCCTCCATCGCGACTGTTTCTTTCACACGCTGCATCGGGATTCTCCGGCGGCGGACGTTGTGCCCGCGGCTCGGCTCTAGTTTGGGCACGCTGAGAACCTGCGATCCCGTTATTCCGCCGGATTTTCGAGCAGACAAAGCAGCGCGCCCGCCGCAACGACGGCCCCCTCCGACACGGCCAAGTGCCTTACGACTCCGGCGCGCGGCGCATTGATTTCGTTTTGCATCTTCATCGCTTCGAGCACGACCAGACCTTGCCCGGCGGAGACGCTTTCTCCCTCCGCGGCGAGCACACGGATCACCCTGCCCGGCATCGCCGCCTTGACCGGCGTGGGGCTTGCGGCACCGCCAGCTTCCCCGCGCCCCCGGCCCCGGTTTACCGGTTCGAGCAACACGCGGCTCGAACGATGCTGCGCCATCGTCCCATAGTGCGCGTGCTCCAGGCGCACGTCGAAACTGCGCAAACCGCAAATCAGCGAGAATACGCCGGGTTCCGCCTCCACGTGGCTGGCTGTCTGGAACGGGGGAGCGTCGCGGCCTTCATGAATCACCCTGTACACGACGTCGCCGCCGGAAACACGAAACTCGACGCTCACGACTTCCCCATTCAACTGGTGCTTCACGATCATCGCAAACCTCTCGCCCGCCCCGAGGAGCGCCAGCGGCTGGCGGCGGGCCGAGCCGCGACGCCGGAGGAACGGAGGACGCCGTTGCCGCGCGTCGCCGCGAGCGCTCCAGCGAGCGCCGCCATCTCCACCACCTTTTCGTCCGGCGTCTCTTTGCCGCGCCTCGCCATGTATTCCTCAATGAAGCCCGTGTGCAGATGCCCGGCGCGAAACTCGGTGTCGTTGAGAATCTGGTGGAAGAAGGAAATGGTCGTCTTCACGCCGTTCACCGAATACTCTTCAAGCGCGCCGCGGAGGCGGGCGATGGCCAGGTGGCGGTTCTCCGCGTGAACGGAGAGCTTCGCGACGAGGGGATCGTATTCCATCGGAATCGTCCAGCCGAGGTAGACGCCCGCGTCGAGCCGAACGCCGGGTCCGGTGGGCCGGTGCAGGCGTGTGATGAGGCCCGGCGAGGGAAGAAAGCCGTTTTCGGGATCCTCGGCATAGATGCGGCATTCCATGGCGGAGCCCCGCCAGCGCACGTCCCGCTGAGAGATCTCCAGGCGTTCGCCTGCCGCAATTCGTAACTGCTGGTGCACCAGGTCGAGCCCGGTTACCAGTTCCGTCACCGGATGCTCCACCTGAAGGCGGGTGTTCATTTCGAGAAAGTAAAAGTTGAGCGACGAATCCACCAGAAACTCGACCGTGCCAGCGTTGTAGTATCCGGCCGCACGGGCCGCACGGCAAGCGGCTTCGCCCATCCGCTCCCGCAGTTCCGGGTGAATCGCCATCAGCGGGGAAGGGCATTCTTCGATCACCTTCTGGTGGCGGCGCTGCAGGGAGCATTCTCGCTCTCCCAAATGAATGAGATTTCCATGCTGATCGCCTAGAACCTGAATTTCAATGTGGCGCGGCCGAACGACGGCCTTTTCTATGTAGACTCGGGCGTCGTGGAAGGCGCGCTCGGCTTCGCTCGACGCATCGCGGATTGCCGCCTGCATTTCGCCCGGCGAGGAGACGAGCCGCATTCCCTTTCCGCCGCCGCCGGCCGCCGCCTTGAGCAAGACCGGGTAACCCACTTCCGCCGCAATTGCCAGCGCCTCGCTGAGTTCGCTCACGGCTCCGGCAGCGCCTGGAACTGTGGGCACTCCAGCCTCCCGCGCGATGGCGCGCGCGGCCGTTTTCGAGCCCATTCGGCGGATGGTGTCGGGCGAGGGGCCGATGAACGTGAGACCGGCATCGACGCAGGCCTGCGCGAAATCCGCGTTTTCACTGAGGAATCCGTAGCCGGGATGCACGGCGTCCGCGCCCGTGCGCCGCGCCGCCTCCACCACGCGTTCGATATTGAGGTAGCTTTCCCTCGAATCGGCCGCGCCCAGGCAAACCGCTTCGTCGGCCATGCGGACGTGCAAAGCGGCGCGGTCCACGTCGGAATACACCGCCACCGATTCGATCTCAAACTCGCGCAACGCCCGGATAATTCGAACGGCAATTTCGCCGCGATTCGCGACCAGCACCTTGCGGAACATCGTCCGGATTGTAGCAGGCTGGGGCCTGTCTTCGCCTCGGCTCGCGGCCGGCGGCGAGTGCCGGCCGCATGTATCCTCTCAAGAATGCGGCGCGTCCTGATATTCTAGGTACGATAAAATCCCGATTCCAGAGGAGAGATCTTCCATGAGCGATGTGACGCGTCGAAGCTTCGTCCAGACCTCCGCCGGGGTGGCTGCGGCCGCGGCACCGGCATTTCTTCAGGCACAGAACACCAATAGCCAGGTTCGCGTTGGCTGGATCGGGGTTGGCGGCCGGGGCGCCTACTGCCTGAAAGCCATGCTCGAAGCGAACAAGGGCAGCGTGGTTGCCACCGCCGTATGCGACACTTACGCAGGCGCGCTGAACAACGGCAAAGACATCATCCAGACGGTGGGCGGGAACACGCCCAAGACCATCCACGATTACAACGATCTGCTCGCCGACAAGGACGTCGACGCCGTTGTTATCATGACGCCCGAGCATCTCCATTACCCGATGACGATGGCGGCGCTTCGCGCGAAGAAGCACATCTATGTGGAGAAGCCGCTTTCGCACCTGATCGAAGAAGGGTTCGAACTCGTCGATCTGGCCGCCAAAACGAACGTTGTGACCCAGGTGGGCACGCAGAACCGCAGCAACAAGCTTTATCAGACCGCCAAGGAAATGATCGGCGAAGGCAAGATTGGCGACGTACACTACGTGCGTGCGTTCTGGTATCGCAACTTCACCGAAAAGCAAGCGGGCGCGCCGCGGCCCTGGCGCTACACGATCCCCGCGGATACAACGCCCGCCAACACCGATTTCAACCGCTTTCTCGGCGACGCCCCGAAACGGCCTTACAGCAAGGAACGCTACTTCCAGTGGCGGAATTATTGGGACTACTCGAGCGGCATTTCGACGGATCTGCTGGTTCACCAGACCGACATCAGCAACTTCATTCTCTCGAACCCGCTGCCGACGCAGTGCCAGGCTTCGGGCGGCATTTACCGCTGGCCCGACGACCGCGAGGTGCCGGATTGCCTCTCCGCGATCTATGAATACCCGAACAAGTTCCACCTCAACTATTCGAGCTACTTCGGCAACAAGTATTTCGATTACGGGGAACAATTCCTGGGCGATTTCGGCATGATCGAGGTGATTGGCCGCAAGAAGCTCCGCTACTTCCCGGAAGACTTTGGCGCGGCTCTGAACCCGGAGCGGCTCAAGGGCCTGAAGCCGTTGGAACTCGACTACATCAAGGACTTCCAGCAGCCCGATGCCACGCACGCCCACTTTGTGAACTGGGTGCGGGCGATTCAGGGCAAGGAAAAGGCGATCGCCCCGCTGTCGGTTGGGCAGGAAGCCGCCATCCCCGGACACATGGCCACGCAGAGCTATCGCAGAGGCACGAAGGTGACCTGGGACGCCAAGAACCGCAAATTTATCTACGGGTAACCATCGAAACCCGCGACCTTGTGGTGAATGCGGCCGGAGCGAACATGTGTGTCGCTCCGGCCGTTTTCTTTTGCTCGGGACCCGATTCCCCGGTTTGGGCGAGGGGGCGGCGATTTTCGCGGCCGGGATGTTGCGGAGAATCCTACGGAGTAGCGGACACGGTCTTGCCGGCGCTAAGCAGGTTGGCAAAAATGCGAAACGCGCCGGGAACGCCGGCCGGCAATTCGCGAAACCAGGAATAGCTCGTATAGATGAAGACGCCCTTGCCGAATTTTGTGCAGAGGATGCCGCTGGCAAGCGGTTTCTCGCCGGGGTCGTGAGAGGCGACGACCGTTTCATACCGGGCATCGAACTTTGAGGGAAAGTACAGCCCGCGCTCCTGCACCCATCCGGAAAAATCCTCCGGACGGATCTTATTCGGGAGATTGAGGAGAGGATGGCTGGGCTTGAGAATCGTGACGGGAGCATCCTCAACGCTCACGCGGTCTCGCCCAATTTCAAGCGGATACGGGCCAATCTGCAATCCCGTGCCGGGATCGGACGCGCCGGCACCCAAATTCTGGGTTGTGTTATATTGCACCAGGAAAGTGCCGCCATGGGCCATGTAGTTGAGAAGGCGCTGATGGCTGGCCACGAGGTCCGGCCGGGTATTGTAGGCGCGGACGCCGGCGACGATGGCATCGAAACGGGAGAGATCGCCGCGGGTGAGGTCCGCTTCACTGAGCAGGGTGACGTGAGCGCCGATCTGTTTGAGCGCTTGCGGGATGTCGTCTCCGGCCCCCATCACGTATCCGATTTCGCGGGAGAGAAGTTCGACGGGCTCGCGAACAATCCGCGCGGTCTCCGGGAAGAAGACGGCCTGTGGCGGGATATGGGGATAACTGACCACGGTCATTCCACGCCGATAGGAGACACCATCCACCGTGGCGGACGCGTTGAGGACGGCGTCCCGCTCCGTGCGCGGAGGGGTGATTTCGAAATCGACGGTTACCATCTCGTGAGCTCCTGCCATCTGGAAGGGCGCGGAAGCGGGCTTCACGCTCCAGCCGGCTGGGACCTGAAGCGCGGATTCGCCGCTCAGCCCGGAACGATGGCTGGTGAGGGTGAGGCTCACCTGTTTGGGCGCGGCGGTGGGGAAGATCAGACTGCCTTGCGCAAGGTGAAGGGTGACCGCGGGCGTTACCACGAGCGGACGCGTAAGCTCGCCATAAAGAGGGTCCACATAGCGATGCTGCACCGGGCGGCGGTATTCGATCTCTTGCGCGGAATCGCCCTCGCCCATGCGCACCCGGATGCGAGCCCTCAACGCCGCAGGGGTTTCCGGTTGCCCGATCATGGAGTAGTCTTCGGGCTCCACCTGATAGCGGTCATTCCTAGGCGGCTCTTTAAGCCAGTAAGGCTGTGTGATCGGAAAATCCAGAGGCAAGGGAATGCGGAGCGGCTTCACTTCGCGCCGGTTCTCTAGGAGCGGCACCGCTTCCGACAAAGCGGCCGGTTCCCCCTTGGCTCCTTCGATGACGGCCGATTCCACCGTCATTGGAATTTTTGAGCGGTTGACCATTTCCAGGTTCACGGAGAGGCTTTCGCCGGGCACAATCTCGTAGACCGTGGAGGAGGCGTCCAGCCACAACCCGGTGCAAAGCGCGATGGTTTCTTCGAGATCCCGGAGCTTTCGTTCCACGAGCGGGGTGCGATCAAGAGCGAGCATGGCGGCCCGGGCGGCCAGCAGGGTTGGGACACTCTTCGCGGGGTGCGCGAAATCGAACTGGTCCCGCGCCTGGCGGAGCAATGCGCCGACGCGCTCAGCGCCTGGGACACGCCCCCAACTGAGATCGATTCCTTCAAACGGGTCATTCGTGGCGGGCTCCCCGTCGAGCAGCACGAGATAGTCGCGCGCTTCCCCTTTGCGCTGGGGCGAGCCCATGGTCTGGCTGCGGTGCTGGCTGCGGCTCATTCCCGCAATCTCCTGGTAAGAGTAGCCGAGCACGGGGTTGAACTCGCCGGTGGGCAGCGTCAGGCGCGGATCGGAAGCCTTGAGTTGCTCGTCCACACGTCGCCAGGAATAGGTATTCCAAAAGAGCCGCTTGGCCTGCCAGGGCTTCACCCATTTCAGTTGATCGGGGAAACGCGTGGGGTCGGCCGCCGCGCGGAAGGCCTCCTTCCCCAGCAGCGCCGAGGCCTGATGATTCCCGTGTCCATCGCTGGGGGTGCCGGAGAACCGATTGATGACGATATCGGGCTGGAACTTGCGGATCACCCAAACGACATCGCGCAGAGCGTTCTCACGCCCCCACTTTGCAAGCGTTTCCTCAGCCGTCTTTGAGTACCCGAAGTCGATCACGCGGGTAAAGAACTGCACGCCGCCATCGATCTCCCGCGCGCGAAGCAGTTCCTGGGTGCGGATCACCCCGACCAGGGTCCCCTGTTCCGGACCCAGAAGATTTTGCCCGCCTTCGCCGCGATTGAGAGAGAGGTAGCCCATCCGCACATGGCGGCCTCTGGAGAAATAGGCGATGACGGCGGTATTCTCGTCGTCCGGATGGGCCGCGACCATCAGGGCGCTGCCGGTAACCTGAAGTTCTTCCAGCGAGGAATAGATTCGATCCGCGCCCGCGAGGTTCTTCTGCCCGGACAGCGGCGGAATAAGGGCAAGAATGAGGAAGGAGCAAAGGGCAGAGGCGGCGTATTGCCGTGCGCGACGGCAAAGGAGGGTAGAGAGCATAGAAATCGCTTTAGGCCGAAGAAATCCCCGTTGGGCGCTAACTATCGCTGGAGTTCCAGAAGGTCGAGTTTCGCGCTTTCATTCTATCGCTACTTTTCCGCCGGGTCCCACCCGGTGGAGGGCGACGCGAAGGAACGAGGGGAACCATGACGGATACGTAATCGTTACCCAAAAAACTCCTAGGACTCGGTAAATTCTGCGGGTTGCGCCGGGGAAACCGTTGCCTATGTCAAACAGATCTGAACGCGAAGAGTACGGAATAACTTAAGGAATACCGCGAGATCGGTTGGAGAATCGCCTGTCGGCAAAATCCAAGCGGGAGAATGGCCACCTATTTGCAATTGGAAGGGAGAAGATCGTAAGCGGCTTAGGAACAACAGGGTTGATCCTCCATCAGATCATCCAATCACCACCTGTCAGCCTCCGCACTGGTTCAAACCTCCAGACCATCCTGCCCAACCGAGTTTCTTAAGCCCTTTTCTTCCCTTCGACAACAGGGACGCCGCGGGGCGTCCTTGCGATGCCCTCCAATTCGGCCAGCGATAGAAAGAGGGCACTGGATGACCCCCGGACGCCGTTTCCGGCGAAACGGAGAACCCAATAGTTCTTCTAAACGCTTGAACGCAATAGTCCGATTTTCGGGCGATCCAGTACAATGACAAATAAGGAGAAGCGTAGGTATGAGAGAAGATTCGGGCGTCAGTGTGATCTGGTTTCTGGCGGGTATGACCATCGGTGCCGGTGCCGCACTTCTGTTTGCTCCTCAATCGGGGCGGGTAACGCGGAGGATGATTCGACGCCGCACGCAGTCTGGGCGGGACGCGATCGCTGAGAAAAGCCGCGGTGCCATAGATTATGGCCGTTCCCTGTATGAGAAAGGGAAGGAACTCGTTGACGAAGCGTCGGGACTCGTCAACAAGGGCCGCCAGATGGCGCAGGGTCACGATTCCTAGCGC
>JBDIBK010000033.1:0-33569 GCA_039812845.1 Bryobacterales bacterium | reverse complement strand
CTCTACTTCTACAACCTGGAGTACGGCAAGGCGATCCAATGGTTCCGGGAGGAAGTGCGCCGGAATCCCGGAAGCGCGGGCCCCCATAACCATCTCGCGGAGGCCGTGCTCTACCAGGTCCTGTTTCGGGCCGGAGCGCTCGAAACGCAGCTCGTCAGCGGCAACAATCCTTTTCTCCGCCGAGCCAAGGCGGAGATTACGGAGCCGGAGAAAGCGGAGTTCTTCGACGCGATCGGCAAGGTATTCTCGATAACCGATGCCGCCCTGGCCGCCAACGCCAACGACGCGGATGCCCTGTACGCTCGCGGGGTTGCGTTCGGGCTCCGCGCCAATTATCGCTTTTTTGTGGAGAAGTCCTGGCGGGAGGCGCTGCGCGACGCCACCGATGCGCGCAAACTGCACAACCGTGTAGTGGAACTGCGCCCGAACTTCATTGACGCCCGCTTCGTGCAGGGCGCCCACGATTATCTGGTGGGGAGCTTGCCGTTCATCTACAAGATGCTGGGCTTCCTGATCGGTTTCCGCGGCGACAGGGAAGCCGGCATCCGGACTCTCGAAGAGGTGGCCGAGAAAGGCGTCCGGGTGCGCTACGACGCGAAAGTGCTGCTCTGCGTCATCTACCGGCGGGAAGACAAGGATTCCACCGTGAAGGCGATTCCGCTGCTGCGCGAACTCATTGCCGCCTTTCCGCACAATCATCTGTTCTTTTTCGAGCTCGCTCAGCTATACAGCGACCTGGGTGAAGAGGCCGCCGTGATCGCCGTCTTTGAAGACATGGAGAAGCGCATGGCGGCGGATCCGGACTTCTTCCACGCCATGACGCCGGCGCGCTTCGCCTTCGCCAAGGGAACCTTTCGCTTCTGGTACCGCTACTATCCCGAAGCGCTCACCGAGTTCAAATTGGCCGTTGCCGGCGGAGACACGATGGATCTGCATACCGACGTGCTTGCGCACATGCGCCTTGGGCAGGTTTACGATGAGCTTGGCCGACGGGAAGAGGCGCTCAAGGCATACCGGGCGGCGGTAGCACTCGCGCCGGAAAGTGAAGTGGCCAGGGAATCCCGCGGCTACCTGCGCAAGCCTTTCCACAGAGATTAGCGGTGCCTCCCTGGGGCGAATGCCCCTCCCGGCGAATCCGTACCGCGATGCCTACCAGCGGGACAAGGCTTGGGAAACGCAACTGCCGGTGCGCACCGGCCGGATGAGCAAATACAGAAAGCCCAGAAGCATCGCGGCACTCAGCGACAAGAGATAGAGGTTCCCAGTGAACGATCCCCCCGTTCGGGGCAAAGTCCAGTAAGGAGCCGCGCAGGCGCACAGGCCGAATGCGGAATACATGATTCCAAATCGCAGGGGCAGGCTCACCCGTGCGTCGAGCATTTCCGCCGCGAGTTGCGGCATCAATCCCAGAAAACCTCCGCATCCGAAGCCAATGAGGGCCAGCATCGCCAGAATGAGGCTCCATTCGATTCGTCCGCCCGTCAGGAGAAAGCTCAGGCCAGCGGAGAGCGACAGCAGTGCCAGAAGCGCGAATGCGCGCCCGGTCTTCCGCGCGAGCGCCGCCCAAACGGTGCGCCCGAAGGCATTGGATACAGCCAGCGCCGCCACGCCAACGCCCATGAAGATCCACGCGCTCTGCCACCGGACGATGCCCAATCGCGGCAGAGTGTCCAGAAGCGCCGTGGCGCCCGCGAACGCGCCGATGAAAAAAACGCTCCACTGGAGCCAGATCCGGAGCAGCGGCATCACGCTTCGATCCCACGCCCGCTGGCGCGTGATGTGGGGCGGCGGGGCGTCTTCGCGCAGAGTGTCGAACACGCGCGGAGCCAGCCAGGCCCTCGTTCCGGGGAGCATTTCTCCCATGGCGGCCACCCCCACCAGATAGAGCAGCGCCAACGCGATGAGCACCGAATGGATCCGGGCAGCGTCGTTCGTGGGCTGCGTTTCCAGCATCCAGCCAAGCAGCGGCCCTGCGAGGAGCGAGCCCGCAGTGAAGCAGGCAACCGACAAGCCAAGGAAGAATCCGCCGCTGGCGGGCAGCCAGTGCCGGTACGTGGAAATGGGGGCGATGTAGGCGAAACCCGCGCCCAGTCCGCCGAAGATGCCAATCCCCACGGTCAGCGCGGAAACGCTCAGCCCGGACCATACCGCGAAGAGACACCCGAAAACCAGCAGAAAACCGCCGAACCGGGCCAGCGCGCGCGGGCTGAGACGCCGGGAATAGCGGGACGCCAAGAAAAGCCCGACAGTAAACGATACCAAGGCGTACCGATACGGCGAGAGGAGCATTGCCTCGTCCCATCCCTGCGAGGCCTTGAGCGGTTCCAGGAAAGCGCTCCAGGCGAATAACGCCCCGAGCGAGGCGTGTATCGTCAAGCTCCCGAAAAGGAGAGGCCCGCGGCCCGCCAGTGAAGAGCCAAGAGCGAAACCAATTGTATCCGAACTTGTCATTGCCGACTACCGGTCTCCCTAACAGACAAGCCTAGTACGTGCGGGACGCAGACTCAATCGTTTGCCGATAGAGTTTACGAACTAACCAGTTTGGGGTAGGTCTACCAGTACTTCTAAGTGACTGTTGCGAAACGAACTCAGGTGCAAGTGGCATACTCTCCGTTCCGAGCGTCATTCTGTTCAATCGGACATTGCCAGATAAGACTTTATAGATCTCTCACGCCCCGCGTGGCGAATGTCCCGAAACGGCACGTGGCTGCGGGGTCACTTGTCTCCAGTCCACCGCCACGATCCAAGCGCCGGCAGACGCGGACGGGCTGGGCAGTTCCCGCCGCCCCAATGCGCGCGTGAGGGGGATGAAAAAGATTCAACCGGAAGAATCCGGATAGTATGATGTACGAATACGATTCGCCGGAATTGTGCGCAAGATGCCTCGCGTTGCGATTCCAGGGAGAGCCGACCGCATCATGACTGACCATTCCCCGTTTTCACCCGAGCCTGGCGCAACCCGCGCTCCGGACGAACCCGAAAAGCGTGTGGGGGTCATTCGACGCTGGGCGGGGACGGCTTTTCGCGATCTCGGCCTCTCCGTGGTCATCGCCTTCCTGATCATCGTGTTCCTTTACCAACCGGTGAAGGTGGAGGGCACCAGCATGATGCCGTCCATCGCGGACCAGCAGCGCGTTTTTGTCGATAAGTTCTTCTTCCAAATCGGCTTCAGCGAGATTCACCGGGGCGACATCGTCGTGTTCTGGTTTCCGAAGGACCAGCGCGTTTCCTACATCAAGCGCGTGATCGGTGTGCCCGGAGATGCGATTGCCGTGAAGAGGGGAGAGGTCCGGCTGAATGGACATCTCTTGCGCGAGTCCTACGTCCCCGCGGAGTTTCGCGATGAGGCCGAGATGCCCGAGATCCACCTGGGCAAGGACGAATTCTTCGTCTTAGGCGACCATCGCAACTCCTCGAACGATAGCCGCACCTGGGGCCCCGTCTCGCGGGAATTCATTTATGGGAAGGCCGTGTTCACTTACTGGCCGTTGGGCGAAATGAAGCTGGTCCGGTAGGGGCCGGTCCGCCTCGTCAGTGCATTCCGTCGCTTCCGCCGCCCGCCGGCGCCTTGCGCCCATTGCGATCTCCGCTTTGTACGGCGGTGGGCGGCGCGAAGCCCGGGATCGGCCCCCCGCTGGCACAGCCTTTCGTTGCTTTGGGCTGGCCGTCCACCAAAGACCAGCAGCCGGCGCTGGCGGCATCGGCGATGTCGAGGCCGTTCCAACTGAGCTTGACCGGTGCCCAGCCTTCCGGCACCGTGACGGCAAGAGACTGCGCGCCGCGGCTCACCAGCATGATCTCCCCGGAGTCCTTGAGGTACTCGGCGTGGACCCTGGCCGTTTCCTCCTCCTCGCGGTGGGGGATCACGATGCGCGCTTCCAGCCGCTGGCTCTTGCCGTTCCGAAGCAGGATCACGCCGACATCGCGGCTCTCCCGCTGCGCTTCCATGAACTCGCCATAGTGCCGGGCGTCCTCGATCATCGTTCCGGCGATGGAGACAATGACATCTTCCCGCTTGAGCGGTCCTTTGTAATTCGCGGGCAGCCATTTCACGCGAAGCCCCGGACCGTCGCCCGCGGGGTCGTAGCCGAAGCCGCCCAGGCGCAAAAACGCGCCCGTTCCGGGGTCCACGCGGGTGCTGTCGAGCGCGTCGTTTCGCAGGCGGAAATCAAAACCGCGAATGCTCACCCAAAAGGCCGTGGTGAACTCCGGCGAACCGGTTTCATAGTCTACCCGAACCGGCGGAAACTCCGCGCGATGGGGCTTCAGCCAGGCAATGGAATCCTTTACCGTGAATTCATTCGCGGCCAGCAGGCTGAGGTTGAGCCCGGCGGATTGAAGGCGGTCGATGCTTTGCTGCAGGGCCGGCAGACGTTCCTCCTGATACACCCAAAGGATGGGGATTGCGGCGGCATTCCCCGCGAAAAGGCGGTTGCTGTCGATGACGCGGCCGGCATCGCCGCCAATCGCCAGCCCCGCCGCCCACCGGTCCGGGCTGCGCGAGAGCGCGTAAAACACCGCGGGTGCTCCATCGCCGTGCCCGGCAAGAAACACCCGCTGCCGGTCAACCGGGGTGCGCTTGGCATAATCCTCGAGAATCGCCGCCAGGGCGCGCACCCCGGCGTCCGACGCAAACGAATACGCGCCCCCGTTCCAGGGCAGCACAAGATTCCAGCCTTCCTCGCGGGCCGCCTCCTCCCACTGCTTGAAATAGCTGCGCACCATCTCAACGGAAGCGGTTTCATTGCCGTGCAGGAACACGAGGAGCGGAGCGGGTTCCTTGGAGGCAAGCGGTTCCGAAGAGAGGTAGATGAGTTCGCGATCGCCGTCCTTGATGCGCCGTTCCAGGCTGACGGCGAATGCGGAGGAGCACACCACGGCCGCGATGGCGATCCAACCGGCGACGCTCCAGATCCTGCGCATTCCTTGCATTCCCAAGCGGAGGCGGGCCGCCTCGCCGCTATTTCTCAATCCGCTTTCGAACGTCTTTCGAAAGCTTCTCCAGCCTTTCCAGTTTCTTGAGGGACTTCAGAGAGAGCACGAACGCCGTCTCTTCCTCCAGCTCCGCGATCAATTCGCCGCTAATCCGGTGAATTTCCCGCAGTTCTTCCAAGCTTCGCCGGTGCTCATGCTTGAGGATAACGTCACGCTGCAGCTTTCCATTCGGGAGACGAGGTCCCTCGTCGTCCGGTTTCGGAAAGGGCTTTTCCTCGGGATACCGGTCCACCTGCGCCAGGCCCGGCATCGGGTGAAGCGCGAATGGCCCGGCACTCGCGAGAAGCAAAGAGCCGAGCGCCAAGAGGGGAGTGGCTCGCATGTTGGGGCTCCTTCACCGATTCGATTGCTATGATAGCCGATATGGATTCGCTGAAAGTGGGCCTGGTGGGCTTGGGCAACGTAGGTGGTGGCACCCTCCAGATTCTTATTGAAAACAAAGAACAACTTGCGCACAAGCTCGGCATTCCGGTGGACGTGGCGATGCTCTGCAGCCGCTCCGTGCAAAGCCGGAAACTCCCCGCGGGGGCGGAATCCATCGCCCAGACGACGGACTGGCGGGAGGTGGTGGCTCACCCGGAAATCGACGTGGTCGCCGAACTGATCGGCGGAACCGGAGTGGCCAGCGAAGTGATTGAAGCGGCGCTTGCCAACGGGAAAGCGGTGGTGACCGCGAACAAGGAGTTGATGGCCAAGCGCGGCGTCGAACTCTGGCAAAAGGCCAGCGAAGCGGGGCGGCCTCTGGCGATGGAGGCGAGCGTCGCCGGCGGCATTCCCATCCACACCGTTTTGCGGGAAGGCATCGTCGGAGACCGGATTGAAGCGATGGCGGGCATCCTCAACGGCACCTGCAACTTCATCCTCACGGAGATGGAGAAGGCCGGGCGCGGTTTCGACGAAGTGCTTGCCGAGGCCCAGCAGTTGGGCTATGCGGAGGCGGACCCTTCCGCCGATGTGGACGGGTATGACGCCCGTTCGAAACTCGCCATCCTGGCGGCGCTGGCGTTTGGCTGCCGGGTGCCGGTGGAAGATATCTACGTGGAAGGCATCCGCCGCGTCAGCGACGTTGATTTCTCCTATGCCGCTCAGTTGCGGCACACCATCCGCCTTCTGTGCGTGGCGCGGCTTTCAAGCGAGGGGCTGGCCCTCTCCGTGCGGCCCACGCTGTTGCCGAAATCCGCCATCTTGGCGAATGTCAGCGGATCCTACAATGCCATCTGGGTGAAAGGCGCTTACGGCTCTGACAGCTTTTACTATGGCCGGGGGGCGGGGCCGCTGCCCACGGGCGTCGCCGTGGTGAGCGATATTATTCATGCGGGAAGGGAACTGCTGAGCTGCCGGCAGAACCGCGTCTCCCCGTACAGCTTCCGCCAGCTTTCCGCCTACCGGCCCGCGCCGCCGGAATCGTTCAAACAGCCGTATTATCTGCGCTTCCGGGTGGAAAATCGCTTTGGAATTATTGCCGATCTGGCTACCATCCTGCGGGATCACGGCATCGGAATCGATGCGGTGGGCCAACTGCCGATTAGCAACTGGCGGGATCTGCCGTTCGTGATCACCGTCGAAGCGGCCACCCACGGGCAGATTCAAGGCGCGGTGGAGACCATGTCGCGTCTGGAGTATTTGATCGAGCCGCCGCTCGTGATGCCGATGCTCGCGGAGTTCTAGCTCGCCGCGCTGCCGCTCGCGGAAATCCGGGCCGCCGCTATTTGCCGTTGAGCTTTTCGGTAATCACCAGCGGCCGGTCCAGCCGGAAGTTGATGCGGGTTTCCGACGGGATTTCCGCCGGTTTGCCTTTGGTGACCAATACCGTTCCCGCTCCGGCCGCGCCGCCCGTGGCGGCGCCGATCGCCGCGCCCTTGCCGCCTCCGAAAATCGCCCCCAGCGCCGCGCCGATGCCCGTGGCGATTCCCACCTTCGTCGCATCGGACTTCGTCGTTTTTTCCGCTTCCACCACGAAGTTCTGGGTGCCAATTTCCGCGGTTTGTCCATCGGAGGTGTTGATCTTCGTGAGGGCGATCGCAATCTGCGCGACGCCTTTCAACCGGCCGGACTCCGTGACCTCAGAAACTTTCCCCTCGACGCGGGACCCGCGCTCCGCGATCACCATATCTTCCACCACCAGAGGCTGGTCGAGCGTTCCTGAAAACGTGTCGCCCGCGGCATTCGACTTCGAGGAAAGCGCCTGAATGGTGCGGATCGTAAGAATCGTCCCCGCCGGAATTGTGACGGTCCTCGCTGGGCCTGCCGTATGGGACGCAGCGGCACGTGCCGGCGTCGAATCCGGCCGCATCAGGTCATAGCGTTCCGTGCGCGAAGGCGCGGCGGACGCCGGTGCGGCCGTGTCTTGTGCATGATGCGTTTCCGGCATGGCCGTTGGCGGATCTACCCTCGCCACTTCCCGGTGCTCGGAAGCCGGAGTGGCCGGCGCGGTGTGAGCGGCGGTTTCCGTTACGGATGGGGAGGGTCTCGCCGTCGCCGGTCGTGGGGCGGCGGAGGGCCTTGCCGCTTTCGCGGGGGTGGATGCGGAGGCGGACTTCTGTGGGGGCGTCCGATGTTCGGCCGAGGACTTAGGCGCACTGGCAGTCTCCGCGGCGGGCTGTGGCGCGGGTGTCGCACCGGCTGGTGAGGGCGCGAGGCCAGCGGCCGTCCCGGTCTCGGCCGTGGCGGAGGCTGGAGGAACAGGCGAAGCAACGGCTGCCGCTGGCTCCGCGGGAGGAGTGCCACGGTCGTTCATCAGGTTCAACCCGAGCAGAACGGCCACGAGAACCAAGGCCGCAAGGATGCCTAACTGCACAAATTTCATCATCGGAAGCAACCCACCGACCGTTGGACGCTTTCCCCCACTTCGCGGTTTCCGGATTCCCGGCGGCGGCGCGCCGCGGGCTGCACCCTGGCGGGTTCGGTAGGGCGTTCCCGGTATTCAGGCTAAACTAACAAATAGAAACCCACATGCGCGCGTTCCCTCAGAGTTTCGCCATCGGTCCAGTGCGGATTGCGCCCGCCACCGTGCTCGCGCCGATGGCCGGCGTCACGGACACCGTGTTCCGGCAGTTTATCCGCGCGCAAGGCGGTTGCGGCCTGATGATGACCGAGTTCACCAGTTCCCATGGCGTTGTGGCGGCCATTGACCGCGAAAAGCTCTCGAAGACCGTTCGCGAATATCTCAGCTTTGAAGAATCGGAGCGCCCCATCACGGCGCAGCTCTTCGGCGCGGATCCCGACGTCCTCTCGGAGGCGGCGCGCTATTGCGAAGGGCTGGGCTTCGACGTCGTCGATCTCAACTTCGGTTGCCCGGTGAAGAAAGTGGTCAAGTGCAATGGCGGCAGCGGCCTGTTGCGAGACCTGCCACTGATCGGGCGCATTCTCTCCCAGGTGCGCTCGGCCATTCGAATTCCCCTCACGCTCAAGTGCCGCGCCGGCTGGAACGACGAAGAACTGGTGTACCTCAATGTGGCACGGGTGGCCGAGGAAAGCGGGCTGAACGCCATCGCCCTGCACCCTCGCACGCGCGAACAAGGCTATAGCGGCCTATCGGACTGGAGCCGCATCGCGGCGCTAAAGCAGGCCGTGCGCATCCCGGTGATCGGCAACGGAGACATCAACACCCCCGAAGATGCGGTTCGGATGGTGAAGGAAACGAACTGCGACGCCGTGATGGTCGGCCGTGCCGCCTCTTCGAACCCCTGGATCTTTCGCCAGATTCAGGAGTACCTGGAGCGCGGCTCGTATGTGCAGCCCACGGAGGAGGACCGCTACCGGATCATGCACAGCTACTACAGCATGCTGATCGAACGAAGAGACCACGATTGCGTGGGCAAGATGAAGCAGTTCGCCACGTATTTCACGCACGGCGTTCGCGGGGGAGCGGCCCTCCGCCGTTCCGTCTACCACTGCCAGCGCGCGGAGGAAATCGTCTCCCAGGTGGACCGCTTCTTCGAGGAGCAGTTGACCGTTCCCGCGTAGCCGCGCTCTCCCCGGCAACCCAAGTTCATGAAACAGGTTACTCTCGTTACGGATGGCTCCTGCCTCGGCAACCCTGGGCCGGGTGGATGGGCCTACATCCTTCGGTTCGGAAAGCACGTGAAAGAGGCCACGGGCGGGGACGCCCACACCACCAATAACCGGATGGAACTCAGCGCCGCCGTGGAAGGCTTGCGCGCGTTGAAAGAAGTCTGTTCGGTGGAATTAATCACGGATTCGGAGTACGTCAAGAACGGAATCACGAAATGGATCGACGGCTGGAAGCGCCGGAATTGGCGCAAGTCCGATGGGGCCGCAGTGCTGAACGTGGATCTTTGGCAGGCGCTCGAGGCGGAGACCGCGCGGCACCAGATCGTGTGGAAATGGACCAAGGGCCACGCGGATCACGAGGACAACAACCGCTGCGATGAACTGGCGAGAGAGGCGGCGGAGAACGCGCGCCGCCAGGGGCGGAAATAATGCGCCTCGGTCTGTTTGGCGGCACCTTTGACCCTATTCATAATGCCCATCTGGCCGTGGCCAGAGAGGCGGCGGACGCCTTTTCGCTGGGCCAGGTCTGGTTTATCCCGAACGCCATTCCCCCGCACAAAGCGACAGGAACTCAGGCGTCCTGGGCGGATCGGTTTGCCATGGTGGAACTGGCCTGCGCCGCCGACCCCCGTTTCCATGCCTCCCGGCTGGAGGAGGCCAACCGAATAAGCTACACCGTTCATACCCTCGAAACCGTGCGAAGCCGGCTCGCGGCTGAAGACACAATCTGCTTTCTGATCGGCGCGGATGCGTTCGCCGAGATCGACATCTGGTATCGAAAGGAAGAGGTCTTCGCGATGACGGAGTTCATCGTCGTCAGCCGTCCGGGGCATGTCTACGGGGTGCCGCCGGGCGCGCGCGTGCATCGCCTCGAATCCGTGCAGATGGATATCTCCAGTTCCGACATTCGCCTTCAACTGGAGGCGGGGAACTTCGATGTGCCCGTCCCGCCCGCCGTCCTTGCCTACATCGAACGAAATGCGATCTATCGACGGCCCGCACAGCGCGACGCAAGGCATTAGTGATCTAAGGCGGCTTGGGGCCGAGCAGCAATCGGCGAAGCAGCGGTCCCAGCCGGTCGCGGTACGACCATAGCGCCCCCGCGCTCACGATGGCCAGCGCCATCGTCTCAAACGGCAGCCAGCGATAGAGCCGGTACCCCGCCCAGAGAATCGCGAGGGGGATTACCATCGTCACCAGCAGAACAAAGGCGATATGGCCCGTGAGCTCCAGCACATCGGCCAAACGGGCCTGGGGCGCGGGGATTGGCGCGAAATCGGCCGCTTCCCGGAACGGTTCCGGGAAGAGCACCTCGTCCGGATCCACGGGTTCCAGCACAGTGTCTTCCTCGCGAGCCGGATCGGCGGGCTCTTCCCCGTTCGGCGCGCGCCGCCGCGGAGCCGTGGGAACGATCTCCATGCCGGCATGAGGCCGATCTTTGCGTTCAGGGTGATCCGTCATGGGATGCGGGCAGCGGCAAGACGGCCCGCGGCGTCCGCTTCTTCGCGGGTCAGGCCGAGAAAGCCGGTGACGTATTCGCCCTTGGTGAAAACGAACGCCGGTTCCTGGTTCAATTCCCCGAAGTAGCCGCCAAAGCTGGCGACGAATTTCGGGTTCGTCATCGCGTCTTTCAGGTCGCCCAGATAGACTGCCGCCAGCGCCGCGCTGGGCGCTTTGAACAGAAACTGCCGGTAGCGCTTGCCGTTCTTCCGATACTCGGCCACATTGCCGCCCGGCAGCGCGGCGATTCCCAGAATGCGGTCCTCCACGAACTGCACGTTGGCTTGCCCTTCCCTTGCGAGATAGCGGGAGACATCCACCGCGGCCGGCTTTGGCGGGTTCTCCGCCGCCTCCCCGGCGGGCGCGGCCTGTTTCGGAGCGGAGCCGCAGCCGGCAAGGAGAAGCGCGAGCATGGAGCAGGCGCAAATCAGGAGAGCCGGGAACTGCCGAGGGGAAAAAAGTGGCATTGCACCCTCAGCATATCGCAGGCGGCGGAGCGCTCAGATCGCTCCCCGCGCCTTGGCATCACGGTAGGCGTCGCGGAGCGAACGGATCTGGTCCGCGTGCGCTTCGGCGTGATTTGTATAGAGCCTCAGCACGTCGTAAAGGCTCATCGGGCCGCGCTTGGGATGCTCGCTCATGCGCTCGAAGGTCTCCACCGGAAGGGAATGCAGAAGGTCGTAATTTTCCCTCCGGACAATGCGGAACGTCACCAGACAATCGGAAGGTTTTCGTTGAGCGTAATCGAGCCGCGTGGCCCAGGCGTCCTGATCCCAAAGCTGTATCGGGGGATTGTCTTCGGCGATCATCCTCCGAATCCGCCCCGCGGCCAGCATCTCGCTGTCCACGAGGTGCGCCATAATCTGGCGGATGCTCCATTTCCCCGGAGCGGGGGAGTAATCGAACTCGCGCCCGGCCGCGCCGGTAAGGAGCGTGGCGATCAGTTCGGGGCCGCGTTTGAAGCGCTGCAAAAGTTCGGGAAGATCGTTCATGGTTTCCAGGGTTCCTCGGAGCGGCCGCGGTTACGCATGACGCGTCAAACGTAATCCGCGCAGCTCATGTAATATCCGCACTGCGGGCAATAGAGCTTGCAGCGGCGCGCCAGCAGTTTTCGGCTGCATACCGGGCAATGGAGCATCGGCTCCGCATCTTCACCGCGGCGGTACTCGCCGGACGGCGCGGCTGGATCCGGCGGGTGCGGGTTCGCCGCATCCCGCATCCGCTCGGTTCGCGCCCCGGAATGGATTCGGCTGTGCATGGCGATGGACTCTTTTCAGGATAGCGGAGTGGCGGGCAGCCCGGATCCCCAGCCAGCGGGCGTGCATTCCGCGCCGGCGTCGTATCATGGGGAGGGAGCCGCCCGGCTCGGGATTCATCGCCACTTTCCAAGGATGACGGCAGCCACCGCATGACCAAACCGCAGGCCATTCCAAGCCTCGAGGAGGAGCGCATCGACGAGCGCGCTCCCCTGTTTCACGTCGTGCTGCTCGACGACAACGAACACACCTACGATTATGTGATCGAAATGCTCCAGAGACTCTTCCTGATGAGCGCGCAGCAGGCGTTTCGCCATGCGGAAGAGGTGGATACGGCGGGCCGGACGATCGTGCTCACCTGCGAATTGCCCGCCGCGGAGTTTGGCCGCGACCAGATCCAATGCTTTGGCCCGGACTGGCGGATGCCGGAATCGAAGGGCTCGATGTCCGCCATCGTTGAGCCGGCCGGCATGCGCGGCTCGGCCTCCGGATTGCGGTAGTTCGCGGCGGCTATGGCCGCGCCAGCCAGGTCTGGTGGCGGCCCGGTTCCGTTTCCCGGTGGTAGACGCGAAGGCCTTGGTTGCGAAACAGGTCGATCAGAGGCGCCGGCCGGAAGGTGCTATCGATGCGCAGCGCCTCCTCGCGGGTCATCTGGGCGAGCAGCGCCTGCGTCCTGCCAAGCGGGTGATCCCCGCTCGCGAGCAGCGTCTCCGCATCGATTACGGAGTGCAGGCGCTTCGATTCAATCCAGGCGGGCGTTTCGCCTTGCGTCTCCGCATCCTCGCCCTGTGCGTCCGCATCCAAGCTGTCGCCGGCGTGCGAGTGCCCAAGCGCACAGCAGGGGGCGTCGGCGTTGTGGCTGGCTGGCTCCGTGCTTTGGCCGGTGGCTTCGCGAAGCCGCAGAACCAGTTCGCGCGTGCCGATGCCGCCGATCCGGGCCGCTTGGTCGAGCGTCGCGACCTTTGCCACCGTCTTGCGAAGAATGGGGTTCTTGAGCTTGCGGAAGGCGGGCACCCATTCGATGAGCGTATCCTCAATGCCGGGGAACGCGTCCAGCAGCTCGCCCACTTTGGTTTGCGGTGTGATGTCGAGGTTCATCGGGTGTCTCCGGTTGGATCGTTCGAAGTCTAGCCGTGCGAGGGGTGGCCGTTCGATTCGTGCGGGTGGGAGTTGGCTGCCTGTGCCGCGGCTTCGGGGGGCGGCCCGTATTCGAGCAGCCGCCGCTCTCCTTCGAGGGCGCGAATCTGGCTGACGTCCTGCGTCACCTCCAGCGTGCCCAGGTAGTTCTGGTCCTTATCCCTTACCGCGAAGTAGCGGACGTGAACAAAGCGCCCGTGAAAATTGATCCAGAACTCCGCCACGCTCTGGCGGTGCGCCCGAAAATCGTCAACGATCCGGTCGACGATATGGACGCTCTTGGGCGGGTGGCAGTGCTGCACCTTGCGCCCCAGAATGGCGCGGCTGCGAGCAAACACCCGGTCCGGCCCTTCGGAGAAAAACGCGACGCGGTTGTCGGCATCGACGAAGGTCAGATCCACCGGCAGCGTGGAGAAGATGTGCATCAGTTGCTCCAGAGAGAGCGTGCCGGTGGGGAGCGCAATGCCCTCGGCGGCGGGAAGTTCCACGCCCTCCTTCAGGAACGGAGCCGCCGGGCGGTAGCCTTCAAGCGGGGCCACCAGGCACCAGCCGTAGCGCGGGGAAGCGTTCCAGATCTCGGCCCAATCGTCTTCCGTGAACGTGGTCAGGCACATGGGGAAGAGGATGTTCTCTTCCTTGTAGATCATCTCGGAGACGGCGTTCACGACGCTCTCTCCCAGCGTGGATGCCACCACCTTCCAATCCAATGCCGTGGCATCGCTAACGCTCAGCGCCTCTCCCATCTCCTTGAGCAGCGCGCGCACTTCATCGTCTTTCCCCCACATCACCTTGGAAGGGCCGGTGATGCCGTGAGCTTCGAGGCGGCTGAACACGGCGTGTTCCTTGCGCTGGTAGTGCTTGTCGATATCCATCAGTTCGTTGAAGCACTGTCGCCAGGGGAGCAGCGCGCCCGAAGCGTCGGCATCGTCGGGCAGCGCCATCACCGCGGCGAATGCGGCCTGCATCCGGCCCAGAACGGCATTCAGCGCCTGGTTTTCCCGCCGGAAGGTGTCCACGGGGTGGCCGGGGGGCAAGGCCGGCGCGGGCATCTGCACGAGCACTTCGCGGGTGACCTGCGAATGCAGGTCGCACATGCTTTGAACTTCTTCCACCGGCATGCCTTCCGCGATCAATTCCTGCTCCATGGCGAAGATCTCGGAATAGTCCGTCTCGCCCACCAGCCGCTTCATCTGCTCGCGAACGGCGTCGGGCGCCTCGCCGGCATGCAGGTGCCGGATGATGTGTTTCAGCGTCTTGATGCGGTGGGCCCGGTTGTTGATGATCTCGCTCACGGGGGAATCTCCTTCGCGCGGAATTGCCGCGCGATGCCTCCATCATGCCGGAAGCCGGGGGGCGCGCGCTGTGCCAAAAGTCACACGGGTCCGATTTAGGGGGCCTCCATCGGGTGCCTGAGGGTGCTTCGCTGGCGGCTCTCTGTTGCGGCCCCCATGGCGCGGATGACAGAATGGGGGCGGTTCCGCTCAGGTTCCATCAGTCCGGAGACCCCCGATGAAACGAAGTTCCTTTTTCCTTGCTTTCTTTGCCCTGGCAACGCTGCTGCTTGCGAATGCCGCGAACGCCCAGCCGGGGCCGCGCCCCGCTCAGAAGAAGCGTGTGATGGCGGTGGGGATGACCGAAGGGTTTTACCACGACTCCACCACCGAAGCCCTCGCCACCATCAAGCAGCTTGGCGACGAATCCGGCCTTTGGGAGACCTATATCTACACCGATGTGAACGCGATCACCAAACAAAAGCAGACCGCGAACAAGAAGAACCTGGATCAGTTCGACGCCATCTTCTTCATGACCACGGGCGAGCTTCCGTTCACCGACGAGCAGAAGGCCGCCTTCCTCAGTTTCATCAAGGACGACGGCAAGGGCTTCGTGGGCGCGCACTGCGCCACCGACACGTTTTACAAGTGGCCGGAGTATGGCGAGATGCTGGGCGGCTATTTCGACCATCACCCCTGGGGCACCTTTGACGCCCCCGTCGTGGTGGAAGATCCCACCCACCCCCTCGTGAAGCACCTCCCCAAGGAAATGACGCTGCACGACGAGATCTACCAATTCAAGGACTGGGACCGAAGCAAGCTGCGCGTGCTGATGGCGCTGGACGCGTCGAAGCTCGACCTTACGAAGAAGGACGTCAAGCGGGCGGACCGCGATTTTGGCGTCACCTGGGTGAAGAAGTATGGCAACGGCCGCGTGTTCTATTCCACCCTGGGCCACACCATCGAAAGCTGGCGCGACCCCCGGCTGCGGAAGATGTGGCTGGAGGGGATGCGCTGGGCTTTGAAGCTTGGCCCCGACGTGCCGACGGCCCCCATCGCGAAGCCGTAGCGCGCCGCCAGTTCCGTTCGCATTCAAAGAAAATGCCGGGAAGCCATCCCGGCATTTTCAATTTGGCGTTACTCGGAGGCCGCGTCCCGCTTCTTTGTGTGGCGCTGCAGCAAGCGCTGCGTGAGGCTCCCATGCTCCGGAGAAAACTGTTCGAGCGCCCCGCGAATGTAAGGGCGAAACTCCTCGATCCAATAGTGCAGGAACCCGGCGCGGTGAATCTCCCGCAGGGTCTGCTCGTAGTGGTTCAGGATCGGCATGGCGAACACGTGCCCCGTCGTTCCGGCGGCGAGGCGCGCGGAACGGCCCAGCCAGCGAAGATTTTCCGGAATCTGGCCGATGGCGGAAAAGGCGATGAGCGAGGAGATCTGAAAGACGGTGCGGTTCTGCACGCGCGCCTCGTCCGTGATATCGCGCCAGCGCGCCTGCACGAACTCCGCCGTGGGGCGATTGTCATCGGGGATGCGTGAGAACTCGGCGCGAACCTGCCGCAGTTCCTCGCGCAAGTCGTCGATGTTCAAGGGCGGCGTATTGAAGCTTTCCGCCAGCCGGCCGGAGCCCCGCTCCAGGCGCGTCAGCAAAGTGTCGACGTCGTCGATCCCCTCCGTGTTCTCGATCAGACCGTCGGCGGCGAGCGCGACCGCGATCTCCCGAATCAGAGCCTTTCCCGCGCCGGTCAGATCGGCAATGGCGGCGAAGACCCATACGGGCGAGGCGCGGAACGTGAGCAGGCCGATCGCCTCAAGCCCGTTGCCCGCCGTGCGCCGCAGCAGGAAATCCTCTCCCAGCCGGCCCTGCACCGGAAAGACGCCCTTCACCTGGCCGACATCCTCAATGAGAAATCGCAGCGTGAGATCCACCATGGAGCGGTAGACCTGCGTGCGCCGGATATGCGCCGGAAGCGTGGTTTCGCCCACTTCGTGAACGATCCCCGCGCCCAATGCCGTTGCCGAGCGGACCACCCGCTCCGGCAGCGAAACGACATACTCCGCCAGTTCCGAACGCGACATTTTCCAGGGCACCGGCAGCGGAACGGGAAGCGTCGATTCGAGCTTCTTTTCGATTGTTTCGCGCAGTTTCATGCAATTCCAGAAATGCCGAACCTCTTCAAGTCTACCAGTGGGATAGGGGCGCGGCACTGCGATATCCTCGTTGGCATGCGCTGGCCCATCCTAATTGCCGTATCGCTCCTTGCAACTCTTTCCGTCTACGGCTGGCTGGAACCTCTCCCGATGGATCGCGGATCCGCGGGCCTGTTGCAGCAACTGCGCAAGCTGCAAACCCGCGCGCGCGTCCTCTACATCGTGGCCCATCCGGACGACGAAGACGGCGCAACGATTGCCAAGCTCTCCCGCGGCATGGGCGCGGAGGTGGTGCTGCTGTCGCTCACTCGCGGCGAATCCGGCGCAAACCTGGTGACCGGCGACGCCTTTGACCGCCTTGGCCTGCTGCGCACCGTGGAACTGCGGAAAGGGGCGCAATGGTACGGCGCGCGGCTCCGCTTCACCCGCGCGGTCGACTACGGCTATTCGAAGACCATCGAAGAGTGCTGGAGCCAGTGGGACAAGGATGAGATCATTCGCGATGTGGTGCGGGTGATTCGCGAAGAGCAGCCGCACGTGGTGATCGCCCGCTGGCAGGGCACGGCCCGCGACGGCCACGGAAACCACACCGCGGCCGGCATCGTTTCTCCCATCGCCTACCGGGCGGCGGCCGATCCCACGCAGTATCCGGAGCAGATCAAGGCCGGCCTGAGCGCCTGGCGCGCCCTGAAGCACTATTCCGACAACCGGGCGGCGGGCGATGCGTGGACCCATCAATCCCAGACGGGCGTGTACGATCCCATCCTTGGCATGAGCTACGCGCAGGCGGGCCGGGAGGGGCTGCGCCAGCAGCGTTCGCAAAGCGCCGGAGCCGCCATCCTCGGCCCAGGTGAATTCAGCACCTACTATCTGCGGACCGATCCGCCAGCGAAGGACGGCGAGAAGGAAGAGAGCTTCTTCGCGAATCTCGATCTGTCGCTCGGGAGTTACCCCGCGCTCGAAGCGCCGCTGGCCGAGGCCTTGCGCGCCTTTGACGCCCAGCATCCCGAGAAGACGGCCCCGCTGCTGGCGACCGCGCTCGAGACGGTGCGGCGCTTGCGCCAGAGCCGGGACGATCGCGATCTCAGCATCAAGGAAGCGCAGATCGGCGAAGCGCTGCGTCTCTCCCTGGGCGTCGAAGTGGAAGCCCTTGTGCAATCGGCGAACGCCCCCACGGGGCCGATGGCCGCGTTCCTGACCTCTTCCACGTTTCAGGTGGCGGTTCCCGGCCAGTCCTTCGAGGTGCGGGTGAGCTGCACGCCCCGCCTGTCAAGGGAAGCGCGTCTCCGCGACGTTGCGCTCGACGCCCCCGCGGGCTGGAGGGTGGACACGCTGGGGGAAGGGAAGTTTCGTGTAACGGTGCCCGCGAACGCGGCTTCGAACGCCGCGTTCTGGAGCCGCGATTCCGTGCGGCAGACCCTCTACCGGTATGCGAGCGACGCCGTGTTTGGGCAGCCGCTCCCGGAGGCGCCCCTGCATGCGCGCGTCAGCTATGAGTACCGGGGCTCGGTTGCCACGGTGCAGGAACCGGTTCTGGTGAGCTACATGGATGAGCGGGGCCTGCAGCACCGGCGGGCGATCGCCGTAGGCCCGGCGCTGTCGCTCGAAACCGAAACCGAGGCGGGCCTCTTCCCCATCGGCAAGGCCGCGTATGCCCTCAACGTGCAACTGCGCCACACCGGCAGCGGGCCGATGTCGGGGACCGTGCGTCTCCAGTGCCCCGCGGGTTGGCGAAGCGAACCGGCAGTGGCGCCCTTCCAGTTTCAGAAGGAAGGGGAAGCCGCCGGCGTTGCCTTTCGCGTGATCCCGCCCGAGGGGCTGAAGGCGGGCCGCATCTCGGTTCTCGCTATCGCGGAGGCGGATGGCCGCGAATATCGGAGCGCCTTCCGCGCCGTCACCCAGCCGGGTTTTGAAACGATTTATGAAGAGCGGCCTTCGACCCACGAGATCGCTCTGGTGGATGCGAAGATCGCGCCCGGCCAGCGCATCGGCTACGTCATGGGCGCGGGCGATTCCGTGCCCGCCGGGTTGGAGCAGTTGGGCGCAAGCGTGGAAATGCTCGACGCCTCGGCACTGGCAACGGGCGATCTCTCCCGCTACGATTCGATCTGGCTCGGCATCCGCGCCTATGCCGTTCGCCCGGACCTGCTTGTCTACAACGCGCGGCTGCTCGACTACGCGAAGAATGGCGGCGTGCTCGTGGTGCAGTACAACACGCCCGAGTTCGACCACAACTACGGCCCCTACCCTTACCAGATGACGCGGCGGCCGGAGGAGGTGAGCGAAGAGGATTCGCCCGTAACGATCCTCGCGCCGGAGGCCCCGGTCTTTCGCTGGCCGAACCGCATTACCACGGACGATTTCGCGGGCTGGGTGGAGCAGCGCGGATCGAAGCACCTTGTATCCTGGGCACCCGAGTATCAGCCGCTTGTGGAAATGCACGATCGCGGACAGGCCCCGCAGCGCGGCATCTGGCTGCAGGCGAAATACGGCAAGGGGCTCTACGTCTATTGTTCGCTGGCCTGGTATCGCCAGTTGCCCTTCGCCGTGCCGGGGGCGGCCCGCATCGTGGCTAACCTCGCTTCTCTTGGGGCGAAGAATGCGCCGTGGAGATGAGCCCCTCGCCGGTTGCGGCGCTCCGCATTCGCTCAGTTATACCGCTGCCGGTTGCGCTTGCGGCGGAACTCCGAGGGGTCGATGTCCGGCGTTTCCTCTTCCATAGCGTCCGTGCCGCGCTTCTCCTCGCCCCGGAACCCCAGGTCCTCGTCCCGGCTGATGCGCCGCAAGGCGCAGAGCCCTTCCAGGATGAACTCGCCCGCGGAAGCGCGAAGGGCGTCGGGTTCGCTTTCACCCAGCCCAAGATGACGCGTCTTCTCCAGCAATCCGTCCACCTTGGCTAGCTGCGCCAGCAGAGAGGCGGAAGTCATGGCCTCCTCCACCTTCACGCTGCCACCGCCGTCAAACCACTTCACTGTGGGGCCAAGCGTGGCGTTGCCCAGGTATTTCTTGTATACCCGCCCGATGGCGTTGCGAATGATCTCGCGCGCCACCGTGTCGCCGCCCTTTAACTCGCCTTCGTACTCAAGTTCCACCTTGCCGGTAATCGCGGGCAAGGCGGCATAGATGTCGCTTACGCGCGGCGTCACCACGTCTTCGCCGCTCTCAATCGCGCGCCGTTCGGCGTTGGAGATCACGTTCTCGAGCGTCGTGATGGCCAAGCGCTGGCTCACTCCAGAGCGCTTATCCACCCGCCGGTCTTCGCGCGCCACGAAGGCGATCTGCTCCACCACTTCCACGAGATAATCGGGCAAACGCAGTTCGCCGCAGCCCTGGCGCTGCCGCCACGCTTCCTGCATGGTGATCGCCACGCCCTGTTCCACGGTGGGCGGATAGTGGGTGCGGATCTCGCTGCCGATGCGGTCCTTGAGCGGCGTGATGATCTTGCCGCGAGCCGTGTAATCCTCCGGATTCGCCGTGAACACCAGCAGCACGTCGAGCGGCAGGCGGACGGGGTAGCCTTTGATCTGGACGTCGCCCTCCTGCATGATGTTGAACAGGCTCACCTGGATGCGCCCCGCCAAATCCGGCAGTTCGTTCAGCGCGAAGATCGCGCGGTTCGCGCGCGGCACCAGGCCGTAGTGGATCGTGAGTTCGTCGGAGATGTCGGCCCCTTGCCGCGCGGCCTTGATCGGGTCAATATCGCCGATCATGTCCGCGACGGTGACGTCCGGCGTCGCCAGTTTTTCGACGTAACGATGCTCGGGCGTGAGCCAGGCGATGGGCGTCTCCTCGCCCTGCTCCTCAATCGTTGCGCGGCCGTAGCGGCTGATCGGCTGGTAAGGGTTGTCGCGAACCTCGCTTCCGGCGATATAGGGAATGGCCGGGTCGAGCAGCGTGGTGAGCATGCGGATGAGTTTCGTCTTCGCCTGCCCGCGCAAGCCCAGCAGGATGAAATTGTGGCGCGAAAGCAGCGCATTCACGATCCGCGGAATGACCGAGTCCTCATATCCGTGAACGCCCTCGAAGAGCCGCTCGCCATTGCGGAGCTTCCGGATAAGGTTGTCGCGAATCTCGTCCTTGATGCCGCGCGCGCGAATGCGCCGCTCCGTAAAGCGGTCATCGCGCCGCAATGCCCCCAGCGTGTGCGGCAGGTCCCAGGTGTTCATCGGCCAGCCCCTCTTCCCTATTTCGATAGTCCTACACGATGGACCGGTTTTGGGGAGAGCCGGTTTCGGTTGCCTCCTCCGCTTCGCCCGGTCCGCGTCTCCGCCGGGTTGCCGCCCGCGTTTGTTACCATTGCGAAAAAACTCACGGTGGGGCGCAAAAGATCATGGCGGATTTTGAACGGCTCTGGCCCAGGCTGCAACAACTCGGGCTGAACGCTTACGAGGCGCGGACGTATCTGGTGCTGCTCGGGCATCCCCGCTTCAAGGCGATGGAGGCGGCGGCGCGCGCCAGCGTGCCTCGCCAGAAGATCTACGAAGTTCTGGACAGCCTTCTCGAAAAGGGCTTCGCGGAAGTGCTGCAGGAGAAGACCAAGTCCTTCTCCGCCGTGGAGCCGGCGATTGCGATTCCCGCCTATCTGGCGAGAAAAGAGAAGGACTTCGCGGAGCAACTGCGCGAATCGCGCAACCGGGCATCGTTCGTGATTCGCGATCTGGAGGCGCTGTGCGAGAACGGCATCGCCGAGCGGGGCAATCTCGATTATGTGCGGCTGTTCAACGAAACCGCCCAGACCGCAATGCACTTCCGCGCGATGCTCGAACGGGCGCAGCGGGAGTACGTGGAGTTCGCCCGCCCTCCCTACGCGGTGGATCCGCTCGACGAACAATTGGTGAAGCAGGCCTGCGCCCGCGGCGTCCGAATTCGTCTATTGGTGGAGGAGCACCACGAGATCAGCGAGAATTACCGGGAGCGCCTGCGTGAGTACGCCGAAGCCGGAGTGGAGATCCGCGAGATCGCCCAGCTCCCCATGAAGCTGGCGCTCTTTGACCGCCAGCACGGCATCCTCGCCCTGCTTGACCCCCTCACCACCAGGGAAAGCTGGACCTCCGTCTGGTTTGACCACCAAGGATTCGGTTCCGCCATGGCCGAACTCTTCGATTCCCGCTGGCAGGCCGCCAAGGCCTGAAGCGCGGCGGGCGCCGAGCGGCTTGGGGCGGATTTTGCGAAACGAAGCCATTCGCGGGTTGGGAGGCGTTTCCGGGAGCATCGCCGGTGCCGGGGAACTCTGGTGCCGAGATGCCGCAGCATTCCGGAACTTGCGGGTGATGAGGGCGGTGCGTTGGCGTCACGCCGGCCAAACGGGGCCGCCGCGACAAGGTCTCGCTGACGCTCGGCGGTTTCTTTCTTGTCGGCGGGTGCCGGGCGGTTTCTGGGGATGATGCGGGGGAGGGTTGTGCCGGGGAGTGGGCGCTTGCGGCGGGGGCCGGGATTGGCCGGGTTGTCCGGGTTGTGCAAAAAATGCGGGGTATTTGGATTTGTGGCCTATCGTGCTAAGTGGCCTCGAATCAGTGCGTTACGGTCTGTTTAGAGCGGGCAGCATTGTCCGGATTGTCCGGATGGATCCGGACAATCGGGCGGGGAGGGAGGAGGCGGAATTTCCTCTGGAAGCTTGTCCGATCCGTTCGTTCTGGGCCTGGGAGGCGCGTACGAACGAGAGGCGCATTTCGGGCGGAGACTGGCTCGGAGGCGCGGGGGCGGAGTTCCGTTTGGGCCGTGCTCGCGGCCGGGCGGAACTCCGCGTGCGGGGGCTTCACGGTTCCTGGCGAAGCTTGCGGTGAAGCGTTTGGGCCTCGATCCACTTATCCACGCTGCGCTGCATTGCTCCGGGGTCGGCCTTGTGGAGGTCCTTGCCCTTGCGGAGCACTTCGCGCTCGATGCGCCGCTCAATCTCCCCTCGGCGAACGTAGACGGTGTTGGCCTCGATGACATCGAGGATCCGGGGCGGCTCTCCGAGCGCGCCCGGCGTTTTCTTCATGATCCCGAGGACCCGCCGCTCTTCCGAGCGGCTGGCCGCATCGCGTATTGCCTTCTTGAAGTTCTCTGACATGCCCGAGTATACGGACGGCGCTGCGGGAATCGAACGCCGGGGCTGGGGCGCAGGTGTGGCGGCGGCGTGCTGGTGGTGGCGGTAACCGGTTTCTAATCTGAGAGTTACAGAGGGCTAGGCGAAGCGTGGAGTTTTTTCAGAGGTGTTGTGATCGGCCGTTTTCGCCCCAGGGATTCTTCGTGTTTCCGGGCTGGCGGGGGGCGTGGAAGGCGGCAACCGGGCAAAGCCGGGCGGCGGCAGGTGGGTGCGAAGTGTACGGTGGCGTCGCGCCGGCCAAACGGGGCCGTCGCGACATGGACTCGCTGCGCGAGAGATTGTTTTTCAGGCTGGGGCGTGGGGGAAGGGCTGTGAGACCGTTTTCGCGCTTGTGGGGCGAAGACCTGCGTTGATTGGTAGTACCTGCGCGGTTGTCTTTTGGTTGGGGATTTCGATACAAATGAGGCTCGGCACGGATCCGGCCACTCCCTGGCAGAACGCGATCAAGATGGCAAAGACGATTGAACTGCGACTTCACCGGCTTCGTTTCGAGTTTGAAGCGAAGAGTTCGATCTGCTTTCCACCATATAAGTCCACCAACATCCTGCGCGGTGCATTCGGTACGATCTTCCGACGAATTGCGTGTTTGCCGGAATGCCGGGAGCCCACGGTGTGCCCTCTGGAAGGGGCTTGCGCCTATGAGCAGGTATTTGCACCGATTGCGCGGGAGGCGGGCCCGAGCGGGTTCCGCGACCCGCCCCGGCCGCTGGTGTTCCGGGGCTCGCATCTTGACGGCAGAACGGTGAGCGCGGGTGAACGGTTCTGGTTTGACGTCCATCTGTTCCGGATTCACCCGGAGACCGTCGCCTTCCTGACTCTCTCCTTCGCACAGTTCGCCATAGAGGGGATTGGTCCGCGGCGGGGGAGGGCATTGCTGCGGCGGGCGGAAACCATCGGATTGGAGGACGATCCGGCGTTCTGTTTCTTTTCGGACGGGGTGTTTCGTCAGGCCTCCTTTCCGGAACCGCTGGTTCTGCGGTTTGCGGGCCCGGACGGCGATAAGATCGGAAACCGTGAGACCGCAGCGGGACTGCGAGTGCAGTTTCGCACGCCGACGGAGCTCAAGCAGGATGGCCGGGTGGTGGAACTTCCAGAGGCTCAAGTGCTCGCAGCCCGTGCATTTGACCGGATTTCCGCGCTGCAGCATTTCTATGGGGAGCAGCCTTGGGCAGAAGAAACTGTCCGGGAGCAGCGGCAGTCGCTATTGGAAGCGGCGGGATGCCTCACGGTCGCCAAGCACAATCTGACAATGGTAGGAGCGGAGCGCCTCAGCAGCCGGACCGGCCAAAAGCATGCACTGGAAGGCTTTGTTGGAGAGGTGGAGTACCAGGGGCCGGGGAAAGTGATCCCCGTTCTCACGCCGTGGCTGCGCGCCGCCGCGATGGCGGGCGTCGGCCGTCAGACGGTGTGGGGTAAGGGCGAGGTTAGAAGTGGCCATCTCCCACGGAATGGCCTGGAGCGTGCATGAGTGGAGTCAGGCCCCGACTAGAAGGGGATCGTCTGAATCTGACCCGGCAATAGATCGGCTTACGTTTGAACTGAATCGCAATCGAAAATGAACGAGAGCTTCCAAAATCAGGCCTTCAGGCTCACAGGATGCAGACCTTACGGTTATCAATTGAAGGTTGCTGATGCGCTTTGCCGACGACGCCACGTCCTTGTCCGCGTTCCCACCGGCTGTGGGAAGACCCTCTCCGTCGTGGCGCCGTTCCTTTTTGATCGTGCGAATGGCGGCAACGCGATTGGAGCACGGCGGCTAATCTATGTGCTCCCGATGAGAACGCTCGTTCGTTCCATCGAGAGGGATATCCGGGAGTTGGTTGCAAGAGCGAGGTTGGATTGCACGGTAACGGTGCAGACGGGAGATGAGCCTGGAGATCCCTACCTGGATCGTGGCGATATCGTTGTAACGACCTACGATCAGTTCCTGAGTGGCTTACTCTGCGGACCGTACGGACTTTCGGATCGGCAGTTCAACGTGAACGCCGCAGCTGCCGTCGGGAATCTGATGGTGTTTGATGAGTTCCATCTGATGGAACCGGATAAAGCGTTCCTGACCTCTGCTGCAATGATGCATCTTTTCCGTGAATGGTCACAGTCCGTATGGATGACGGCGACCGCAACCAGCCCGCTGGTGGATGCACTGCGGAACGCGCTGAGTGTTGAAGAAATCACGCTCAGCGAGGAGGACGAAGCGCAAATCCCCGCAATCGCGGAAGTTCGCCGCGAGATCGTGCGGATTCGGGAGCCGCTCACCGTCGAGCATCTCCTTCGACACAAAGGAAAGCGCGTGGTGGCGGTGGTGAATCAGGTGAAGCGGGCGCAACGGCTGTTTGAAGACCTGTATGGCCGCCGGGTAGAACTCGGCATCGAGACGCCGATCCGATGTCTGCACGCACGATTCTTTCGGAGCCATCGGAATGCAACGGAGGCATGGCTGCGGGAAGCCTTCGCGAAGGACGCGGAGCAGCCCGCCGTGTTGGTCACAACGCAAGCAGTGGAGGCCGGTGTAGATATCAGCGCCGACGTACTCCTTACGGAACTCGCCCCCGCAAATTCCTTGATGCAGCGAGCGGGCCGCTGTGCGCGGTATGCGAAGCAGTCGGGCATTGTGGAGGTCTATGACCTGCCCGACGCCGGGAAGCCGTTTCTCCCATACGCGAAGGAAATCGTAGAGCAGACGGACCTGGCGATCGGCGATGGCGTCAGATGGTCCCGACAGTGGGCAAACGAGTTGAATGAGCAGGTGCATCAAGCCACAGATGAGCAACTGGTGAAAAACAAGTGGCCAATTCAACGCGACAAGTGCATGGATGCGATTCGCAGCCGGTGCATGAAGCTCAACTCGAAAGGCATCTCCGAGTTTATTCGCGAGGGCAGCGATTCCGTCCGGGTGGCGGTAACAAGCACTTACGACCGACCCCATTGGCAGTACGAATCACTCCAGGTATATCGCGCTGATTTCGAAAGGCTGGCGCTGGCGCATTTGAATTCCGTTCGACGCTGGGATTTCGACGAGCAGAGTTGGGCAGCTTTCAAAGGACAAGATGAGATTTCTCGAAGTCTGATTGTGGCAATTCACCCGGGTGTTGCGGGCTATAGTTCCCGGAGCGGCTTGAGACTCTTTGAGGCAGGGGAGCAAGAAAGCCCGGCTGTGCCACCTCGAGACAAAGAGCGCCCGCGCCCGATTCACGCAGAGCCCTGGACCGTTCACGCACTCGCTGTTGCAAGAAGAGCACTGAAAGAGCTTGGCGATTTCGGCGGAATGCTTGAGAGTGCGCCAACCCGCATTGATTCGCTCAAGTCTTGGTTACACTTTGCGGCACTCTCTCACGATTTAGGCAAGCTGCAGGTGTCGTGGCAGCGCTGGGCGAAACAGTATCAAACACAAAAGTCCGGTGGCACGCCGACCAAGAATGAACTTCTCGCGCATACCGACTTCGACTACGCAAATCCAAGCGATCGATCATTGAGCCGAGCCACCAAGCCCTCGCGGCCAGCACATTCCTCGGCGAGCGCGTGGTACGCCGCAAGCATCGATTGGGAGCCAGGGGAAAGCAATCATCTCATGAAGGCGGCGGCACTCTTCGCGATTGTTGCTCACCACGGCGGCTGGTGGAATGGCAGGGCAATCGAACCGCTAACAGCGGGGGCCAACGATGCCTGTACCGCAGCGGGGCTTCCGGGGCTCTCGGGCAGTACCGGGGTAACTGTGGGGTCATCGGAGCGTTTCGAAAAGGAATCGTTGAAGGTGCCGCTGAGCAACTATTTCGAAGAATTCTGGCCCGTGGCATCGATCCTTGTGCGCTTGCTTCGGATTGCGGACCAGCGATCTCTGGAGGAAACAAATGCAGATTCAACGAATTGACCTTGCGAGGACCGCGGACAACCATGGGGACGTATTTGCGGCCCTTGGATTGGCATCGCTCGTCCGCCCGCTGGGGGAGCCGGAGATTCGCGAGACGCCAACAGGGTTTCGGGTGGTCTTGCGTACCCCACTGACCCGCGACTTGTGTGCGCTGATCGCTCGCGACGCCGGGTATCTCTACCTGCGCGCAAACGAGAAGAGCAAACCTCCAGCATCTATCCCACCCAGTCTGGTGTTCGACTACCCGAAAGAAAAGGAACGGAATGATCGTTATAGGCAGACTCGACAGGATGCACGGAAAGCGGGACTCGATCTGAAAGAAGCGACTGCCGGCATGGAGCCCCATCGAGACTTCGATCTCTACCAAACCTTGAACACGCTGCAAGGCGACGGGGCCACCAACAAAGTGGCGGAAGCAATTGCCGGTCTCAGCGATGAAGAATGGACCGATCTACTGTGGAAGAGCCTCTCTGCACTGGCTGGAGACGCGGATTCCACGGTGCCTTGGAAAGTTGATCTCGTTCAGTTGTTCACCCCCCAGGCCGCGAAGGGGTTCGCACGGCTGAAGCCAGACTCGACGGGCCGAGGAGACAAGACGAAGGACAACTGGTCCGAACCATTCATTGAGTCGCTTCGATTTCGAGGCTTCTTCGTTGGTGCACGCCGGTTCTTTTTGGGCGCGAAGGGCGAACATCTTCGCATGGTCGTGCCCATTCCGAAGCAGCTTAGCGTCACGAATTACAAGACAGTGGTTGAGAAATTGCGCAGTTCGCCATTGGTGGGGTCGACAGCCTCGAAAACCGACTGTCTTGCCGTGTTGAAGCTGGCACAACTTTTGATCCAGCAATCGGATAAGATCTCGATCCCGGGCGACCTGGTAAGCGGAATGATGATTGCGCACTACCAGTCGATGGGCCAGAGCAAGGCAATCAGCAGCCTGGAACAGTTGTCGCTGCCTGACTGGTTTCCCATCCGGTCAGAAGCGGACGCGGATCTGTGGCTTGGTGCACTGGAGGAGCATTTCTCGATTATCCGTTCTCTCAACGAACAATACTCCGACGAGCTAGGGTTGATCCGGCAATACCGGCGATACCTCGAAGCGCGCGGCGCCCGCGGCTTGATGGAGTTGTTATCTTTCATGTCCAGCTACGGTATTCTCGTGCTGCGTGAACGAACGAAGACTCAGCCGCGAAAGCTGAAACAATTTCGAACCGATTTCTTTGAGGCAATTATGAAGAGCACTTCCTATGCTGACACCCTGGAAAACCCAGGCTTTCGCGCGGTGGCGCTCGCTCTTCGCAGAGCGACGGTTTCCGCGCAATCGCTGAAGCGCAACGGAAAGAACCACCGGGAGATCCGGTATGACATTCTTCCGGAGCTTCATCGAAAACGACAACTGCCCGGCAAGGAGCCTTTCCTGGAAGCAGTGACGGAGTTCATTGCTTCCTATAACGCGGAGAGCGCGAAGCGACTGGAAGCCAAGAAAGACACTGGCACGGGCCGGGTGGACGAGACCGACCTTTTGGACTTTGTCCGGTTGCTGGATACACATAAGGATGCATCGCTGCTGGGCGCCTTGCTCTGTGCGTATGCGACCTGCCGACAACCCAAAGATCCGGAAGATACCGTGGCATCCAGCGGGGATGGTGAAACGGATGGAATAGAGACGGACACGTCAAACAGCCAGGAGGAAACCAACGATGAATAGCATCCAGAGCATTGCGCTGTCAGCGCGCGTAAACCTCAATCTGCACAACCTGAATAGTGAGGGAACCGAAGGAAACCAGCAGCAAACCCGGATGGTGTATGTGGTGCTGCCGGACCCGGAGGACGCCAGCGGAGCAAGCCGATACAGCGTCAATGCCGTCAGCGGCGATATGTTCAAGCACATCTTTGTCGGCCACTTGACGGATGCGCTACTCAGTTCGGGGGAGCCCCTTTCGGAAGGCGCGCGCACCTACAATCCAGACCGAGTGAATGTAGACGCAAAATTTGTTGAAGAGGTAACCAAGGATAAGACCAAAGACGGACAGGCAGTTCTTGCGGAAGTGATCAAGCGGTGTGCCGTGACCGATATCGCGGGCACGCTGATTACGGAAGGGCGGGCCGTGGCGCGGAAGTCTTGCGTTGAGTTCGGCTGGGTGGTTGGCATCCCGGAGTTGGTCCACAGCGAACAGTATTTTCACGTGAAGTACGACCCGAGGTCGCGGGCGAAGTCCGCTTCGCAGCAAGGGGATAAGCAGGGTGAAGGAACCGTTGCGGGTACCCAAGCGATTTTCCATCGACCTGCAAACTCCGGATTCTACGCCCTAGTGTGCCAACTCGATCTGGCCCGCATCGGCATGAACGAGATTTCTCGAAAGATCGAGATTCCGGAGGAAAGCCGTCGCAGACGGCAAAAGGCCGCGATCCAAGCCCTGCTGGCAACGCTCGTGCAGCCTGCCGGTGCCCAACGAAACACGCAGAACCCTCACATTACCGAATGCACTGGCGTGGTGAGCATTTCGCGCAGCTATCTTCCAGCGCCCACGGTGAGCCCGTTGAACTCTGAGTTTGCCTCCGAGGTGGAAGGTGTTGCCAAGACGCTGAACTCGTTGGTGGCGGATTCGGTGACTGTTGAGAAGTTCACCAAACTGTCGGAGGGCATTGCGATTCTCGGAGCGCTCTCCGGGGAGGTGTAACAATGGCAAAGGAAGACACGGTCCGGACTGAACGGATCGAGGAAAGCGTCTTGGGCCACGATGCGCCAATCGGGGGCGTGCCAGGACCTGGCCGATGGCTGATGGCTCGCTATGCGCCCACCAGTCTATTCAGCCTCAAGACAAGCATGGCCACCAGTTCCGTGGGCAAGACCTTACTCGTTCCAACCCCGTACAGCATCAAGATGGCACTGGTGGATGCGGCGTTTCGCTCTGGCCGGGGTGGAGATGCCAGCGTCTTAGTGGAAGATCTAGCCAAGACAACGGTTTCCATCGGCGTTCCGGAGCACGCAGCCGTCACGCACACCATCGTGAAGATTCGGCAGGAGCCCAAGGCGAGGAAGCCGCTTGAGCCATATATTGCCGCAGTTGCCTACCGGGAGTTTGTCTACGTGCACGGCGAGTGGCGCTGGGCCTTCGACCTTGCGACTATGCCGCGGCGCGCTGCGGACGCAATTGTTTCTCTACTGCCAGTCGTAAACTACATCGGGAAGCGAGGAAGCTTTGTTCAGTACCTGGGCGTATCTCGAATTGATTGCCTAGACACATCGTTCACGCAACCATTTGATCTCGGGAATTTGGGGATTCCTCAACGCGTCCACCTTGCCGTGTTGGATGATTTCGGGCCGGAGGCAAATCTGGATGCGTTGAACTCCTATTCCGCTACGCCGATGCGACGAGACAGGCACCGAAAGTTTGTGAAGACTCTGGTGCCGATGGGAGTAGTGAATTCTGGCCCTGGATTCACCCAGTATCAGATGGCACCAAAGGAGAGTCCTTTTATGGGGTAGCCGCAGTCGGCACATATTCGCCCTCCCCTCTCCGCCAGATCAACCTGTACACTGGTCTGCTCGAAATAGAACCGGAGCAGCTGAGGTTGCCGTGGCCCCCGCCGCCGGATTGTTACTCGGAGGATCCGAAGACGGTTTCGCTCTTGACCACCGAGGGCGGCGGACAGTTGTATGTCGCCGGCTTCGGCCTGTCGCTCGGGAAGAAGGAAGAGCGTCTAGTGGTAAAGCAGAAGCGCAAGGTCGTGGCGCACGTACCGCTGTTCCGGGTGCAGGAGGTGATCCTGGGCTCGCGCGGAATCAGCCTGTCGTCGGACATTGTAGAGGAATTGTGTGCGCGTGGGGTCCGCATCGCATTCCTGTCGGACGGCGGAAAACCATTCGCGCTGCTTACGTCGCCGATGCTCACGGCGACGGTCGAGACGCGACGGCTGCAGTTTGCGGCCAGGGAATCCCGGGCTGGAGCGGAGATCGCGCGCGCACTTGTGGCGGGAAAGTTGCGCAATCAGGAGAAACTGCTGTTGTACTTCGCCCGCGCCCGGCTGGGAGAGGCTCAGGAGAGGCTGAAAGCGGGTGCAAACCAGATCCGCGGATTGCGCCGGCAGGCCGTGAGCCTGACAGCGGACCGGATCGAGGACGCGCGTGGCCCTTTGATGGGTTTTGAAGGCACGGCAGGCCGTATCTACTGGAAGCAACTCGCGGGATTGCTGCCGCCTGAATTGGGCTTTCAATCTCGTGAGCATCGCGGGCCTACCAATGCGGTAAATGCGGCTCTCAATTATGGCTACGGAATCCTCTACGGCCATGTTTGGGGCGCGGTGGTAAACGCGGGGTTGGAGCCATTCGCTGGCTTCATGCACACAGACCGCTCCGGGAAGCCATCGCTAATTCTCGATCTGGTGGAGGAGTTCCGGCAGCCGGTGGTGGACCGGGCTATCGTGAGCTGGCTGCTCAAGGGCGGCGTGCTGAGGCTGAAGGACGACTTGCTGGACGGTGCGTCACGCGAGGAGGTGGCCGCGCGCGTGCTGCTCCGGCTCAACGCCACCGAACAACACCGGGGCAAGGCACATCAGGTGCGGTCCATTGTTCAGATGCAGGCCCGGCTGCTTGCGAGTGCCGTAAGGGGCAACGCCCCGTTCCGGCCTTATACGTTCCGGTGGTAAGGCGATTTGTGACGAGAGAAAGGGCGTTGATGGCCAGAAAGAACCGTTATGCCGGCATCTTGAAGCCGAACCTTGTGGGCGTGGGCAAGGCCGAGCATCATCTGCTGGTGTTCTACGACGTGGAGAATGACCGGATCCGGACGAAGGTTTCAGAAACGTGCCTGGGGTATGGGCTGAACCGGATACAGTTCAGCGCCTTTCTGGGGAAGCTCAACCGAAACCGCCGGCAGGAACTTGCCATGCGGCTGCGAAACGAGATTGGCGACGAAAGCGCGCGCATTCACATGATTCCGCTCTGCGAGAGCGACCATGGCGACATGTGGGTTTTTGATCAATACTGCAGTGCCACGGAGGATTTCGGCGGGGGGCCCGCCCGTGAAATCACACCCCAGCTCCGGGTGCTTCGAAGCGAGGAGGATTGATCGCCATGATTCTGCCGGTGAGCGACTTGCGGCAGGACCTCTACTGCCGGCGCGTAGTGTATTTCCATCACGGGATGCCAGGAGCGGGCAGGCCCACGGGCAAGATGGAAATGGGCAAAACGGCGCATGAAGAAGAGCAGAGAAAAGAAATCCGCCGTGTGCTGGACCGGTACGGCATGAAGGAGGGGAATCGCCATTTCGGAGTCTGGCTGCGCAGCGAGGAATTGGGGCTTTCTGGGAAAGCGGACATGATCGTGGAGAATGGCAGCGAGGCATTCGTCATCGACTTCAAGCTGACCAGTGGAGAGCCCGCTGCGGGCCACTACCTGCAGGTATCCGCCTACAGTATGCTGGTGGAGGAATGTCTCGGCTGGCGGACGGGGAACGCGTTTCTGTTCCGGCTGCCGGATAGCAAGCTTTTCGGGTTCCGAATTGAGGACGAGCACCGGGAACAAGTGAGACGCACGGCAAGGGAACTTCGGGTTATGCTGAACGAAGACCGATTCCCGGCTGCGACCGAGCATCGCGGACGGTGTACGGATTGTGAGTACAAGAATTTCTGCGGGGATGTGTGGTGAGCGACCGCAGAATGTTGCAGATTGGGGGGGGTGGGAGCACAATGAACCGATCCGCAACAAAGAGTTTAGAGCGACGCTGTGTAAGTGCTTATTTTTCATGGGCTTCGCGAGCGGCCGAATAGGCCTCCCCGATAAGAAGGGGACTGAAACCCGGAACCTTTACGCGACACCATGCCCGGCCCGGACGCCGAATAGGCCTCCCCGATAAGAAGGGGACTGAAACGTACAAGCACCAATGGATGCGCGGCTGTTCCTTCTCGCCGAATAGGCCTCCCCGATAAGAAGGGGACTGAAACCGAAGATCGCCAATCTCGCCGTCACGAACGCGAAGCCGAATAGGCCTCCCCGATAAGAAGGGGACTGAAACCGCAGCTTCGCGTCGTACCACGCGCGAAAATGATCGCCGAATAGGCCTCCCCGATAAGAAGGGGACTGAAACAAGAGGAACGCCCTACGGAGGCCCCCGGCGAAGTGAGCCGAATAGGCCTCCCCGATAAGAAGGGGACTGAAACCGTAAAGCTCGCTTACAACACCGGAGAGCTCTCCGGCCGAATAGGCCTCCCCGATAAGAAGGGGACTGAAACGCGGCGAACAATTCAGCGATCATGCGCTGCGCAACGCCGAATAGGCCTCCCCGATAAGAAGGGGACTGAAACAACTCGGTTTGCACCGGCGCGAACGATCCAGCAACCGCCGAATAGGCCTCCCCGATAAGAAGGGGACTGAAACGCGAGAATTCGCCATGGAGCAGGTCGCTGATCGGCCGAATAGGCCTCCCCGATAAGAAGGGGACTGAAACCCACAGCAGCATCGCGGTCGCGCAGACCGCCCAGGCGCCGAATAGGCCTCCCCGATAAGAAGGGGACTGAAACTGCCCACGCGCGAACTGAAGCCGGGCGAGAAGCTGGTGCCGAATAGGCCTCCCCGATAAGAAGGGGACTGAAACGTAAGCATCTCCAGATGCTTCTGGACATGATTGACGGCCGAATAGGCCTCCCCGATAAGAAGGGGACTGAAACGGATGCCCACGCGCGGCGACAGGGCCTGAGCGATTCGCCGAATAGGCCTCCCCGATAAGAAGGGGACTGAAACCGGCAAGCCGGCAGATCTAACAGGATTTCCAATCCCGCGCCGAATAGGCCTCCCCGATAAGAAGGGGACTGAAACTTTTCGTAGCCGTGAGTTCGAGCTTGTAGCTGCCTGCCGAATAGGCCTCCCCGATAAGAAGGGGACTGAAACTCCACTTTTCGTCTGATTCTCGCTGAGCCTTAAGATGCCGAATAGGCCTCCCCGATAAGAAGGGGACTGAAACCCGTGATGAGACTGCCCGCCACAAGCAAGACTGGAGCCGAATAGGCCTCCCCGATAAGAAGGGGACTGAAACCGGAAGATGCCCTGCGGCGCAAAGCAAAGGGCAAGGCCGAATAGGCCTCCCCGATAAGAAGGGGACTGAAACTGCAGGAAGCCTGCCCGCCGCGGCAGCAGCCGAAGCGCCGAATAGGCCTCCCCGATAAGAAGGGGACTGAAACGTACAATCTGCGGTATGTCCGCGTTGGGGCCTTCCGGCCGAATAGGCCTCCCCGATAAGAAGGGGACTGAAACTTGACAACGGAGTATTCCCGCGAGTCGGGAAGAGCCGAAT
>JBDIBK010000032.1:0-33599 GCA_039812845.1 Bryobacterales bacterium | reverse complement strand
TTCGAGAGCTTTCCCGGCTTGTCGATGCCGGCCAGGCTCCTCGCGCCCTCCGGCCCCTTCTGACGGCTCTCGGGTTCGCTACGCGCAGCGCGGATGCGGACGCCCGCTCGTGATTGGAACTGACTGCGACTTCTCGAATCATGTCCACCGCGCCGATGAGATCGCCAGCCGCGACGCAAGCTTCGCCGCATGACCGTTGGCCAGGCTTCCTGCATGCCAACCGGGAATTGTATCTGCGGCTGGTGAAGCGGGTGGAAGACGCCTTGGACGGGCCCACGGACGGCCTGCTGGCGGCTGTATCGCTCGCGGCGAGAGCCGCCGCCGAGTTCCACCCAGGGCTATTCGCGGACGGAGCAATTGAGAACCATGCACTGCTCGCCGGAGAGAGGCTGAGCCTGGGCTCAGACAGTTCTGTCCCTTCCCGATCGATCACCCGCGGCGAGGGTCGCCGTGTCTTGCATGTCGCCACGCAAGCGGCCGCGATTGGCGGCCACACACGGATGATCCAGCGATGGGCGAGCGTGGATACGGCGACGCGTCACTCGCTGGCGGTGCTCCACCATCAGGGGCGGCCGGTTCCCGATTGGCTGGTGCAGGCGATTGAGGATGGGGGCGGCGATGTGTTCCTAACTCCGCCCCAGTCGACGCTGAGCGAGAAGGCATTGTGGCTCCGTCAGCTCAGCTATGAACACGCCGACCTCGTTGTGCTCCACCACGATCCGGCGGATGTGGTTCCCACAGCGGCCTTCGCGGTTTGCGGCGGGCCGCCCGTGGCGCGGGTAAACATTGCCGATCATCAGTTCTGGCTGGGAGCGGCGGTCGCGGATTTCGTCATCAGCTTGCGAACGATTGGCGCGGAACATGCGAGGCTTCGCCGGGGGGCCATGCGAAACGTAGTGCTCCCCGTCCCGCTGGAGGAGCCAATCTCCAATCTCGGCCGAGCGGATTCCCGCCGCGCGTTGGGGATCCCGGCCGAGCAGATCGTCCTGTTGACGGTCGGCCGCGCTGAGAAGTATCGTCCGTGCGGCTCATACGATTTCGTCGATACCTGTGCGAAGATCCTTTCCACGATTCCCGAAGCCAGGCTTTATGTCGTCGGCGAATCGCTTGAGGGCATCTCCCCGCACCTGCGCTGCCCCGTCCCGGAGCGGATGCAATTTGTCGGTCCGGTCGCCGATCCGACTTTGTACCGGGCCGCGGCCGATGTTTATCTCGAAAGCTTCCCCTTCGGTTCGCAGACGGCGCTTCTCGAATCGGCGCTCATGGGGCTCCCGGTGGTGCCGGCCTTCGATCCGCTGTTCCCCATGCTGGTTGCGAACGACGATTCGATCGCGCACCTTATCCCGAACCCGCCGAACGAAGCGGAATATATCGATCGCGTTGTGAAGCTTGCGTTGCACGCGGAGCTTCGCGGAGAGCTTGGCGAATGCCTTCGAACCGCGCTGCTCGATGGGCACGTGAAAGAGGGGTGGGCGGATCGCGTCTCCGCAATCTATGAGGCCGCGGATGGCTTGGAACATGCCGCGAGAATGCTTCCCCGCCTGGATTTCAGCGACGCGGAACACGATATCGGGCTGAGCTTCTGGCATGCCGCCGCCGACGGGAGGAACTACAATCCGGGCCGCGATGAAGACGCCGTGGCCATGGACTCCCATTCCGCCTATGTGGCCCGCTACATCGAAGATTATCCGCAGGCCAGGCGTGCCGCGTGGCGGGCGCTGCGCGGCGATCCCTCACGGCACACCTCCTGGAGGCTGTTCATCGTCTCCGGCTTGGGAGGGATTGCGGGCAGGCTGCGGCTGCTTGCTTCGAAGCGGAGTCTCAACCAAGCTTGAAGCGGCCGCATGCATTTCCTCAAGTGTCTTCTATGCAGAGCCAGCGCTTGCACGCCGTTCCCAGGAATTACCGCCAATGATTGAAGAACTGGTTCCGGTGTCCGGCCACTGCAAGGGTGCCTCATGGGAAAACGATGCGGCCCAGTCCGCGGAGTCCCCAAGGCGCGTGCTGTTCGTCGCGGCGAGCCCGAAGTATGGCGGCACGGAGAAACATCTTTTGGATCTTATCGAGCGGCTTCTGTCTCCCCAGATCTCCATCTCCATTCTTTGCACGGGAGAAGATGTCTTCAGTCCGCGATTGAGCCCGCGTCTTCGTGAAGCCGTGCAGATTCATCGGCACGAGGCGCTCTCCGGATTCAGGAATTGGGTACGCATTTTTCGTGAGCGGCGGCCTCACGCTGTGGTTCTTGTCAGGTCCTGGACGTGGTGCTTTCCGTGGTATGCGCTGTTGGCCGCCCGGGCTGCCGGCGTTCGAGAACGGTATGCGATTTCGCACTTGCCGCCCTCCGGCTCAATGCCGGCAAGAATGGCTTGGCTCTCAGGCTGGCGCTACCGGTTAAGCCATCGCCGTCTCGCGGTGTCCTGTTTGAAGACCATCTGTGTGAGCGATTACATTCGCAATCATCTGGTGTCCCATTGCGGGTTCCCAGTGCGACGCACGGTGACGGTCCGCAACGGGGTGTCCCTGCGTGCGTACCATCCACAGCCGGAGAGGCGGGCCCACTATCGCGAAGCGCTCGGCATTCCCGGTGACCGCGTGTGCCTGGTCTGCATCGCCAGTTTGGTGGATCAGAAGCGCGTGGATGTCCTGCTGGATGCGCTCGCGCTTGTGAAGGGACGAAGCCTCACCTGCTGCTGCATTGTGCTGGGAGACGGCCCTTTGCAGGCCAGGCTGCAGGCGCAGGCGGATGTCTTGGGCCTCAAGGATACGGTTCGTTTTGAGGGCTTCCACGCCGATGTGCGCAGCTACCTCTGGGCGGCCGACGCGCTTGTGCTGACTTCGGATTCGGAAGGTCTTCCGCTTTCGGTGCTGGAAGCGATGGCGTGCGGGCTCCCGTGCATCGTCACCGACGTGGGCGGCAGCGCCGAGGCGGTTCTCCACGGGGACTGCGGCCTGGTCGTGCGCCCGGGGTCTCCGGCGGAGGTGGCGGAGGCGATCGGCTGCATGATCGAGAATCCGGTGCAACGGGCGGCGATGGCACAGTCCGCGCTGAAGCGGGCACATTCGCTCTTCGACCTGGAGCGCTCGATGGAGGCCGTGATCCGCCATATCGTGGCGTAAACCAACGAGACAAATGGCAAGCCCATTTTTATCTCCTATGTCACCCCAGACGAGTTCTTATCGGAAGGCTGGAATTGGCATGATCGTGTCCCACACCGGCGCTATTGAACCGGCCGAGAGCGCGCTTCGCGGCTGGCTGATCGTGAATGCCGACGACTGGGGCCGGGATCGGCCGACTACGGACCGCTCGCTGGCCTGCTTCCAGGCGCGCGCGATCTCGTCGGTCAGCGCCATGGTCTTTATGGAGGATTCCGAACGCGCCGCGGAACTCGCGCTCACCTGGGGAGTGGACGCCGCTTTGCACCTTAACTTCACGATGGGGTTCACCGCGAAGCCTTCTCCCACGCGCTTGCTGCAGTTCCAGGAGAAGCTGTCCCGGTTCCTGCGCAGCCACCGCCTGGCGCAAGCGATCTACCATCCCGGTTTGCGAAGCGCGTTCGAGTATGTGGTCTACGCACAGTCCGACGAGTATGAGCGCCTTTACGGCACCGCGCCGGCGCGAATTGACGGTCATCACCACATGCATCTCGCGGCCAACGTGCTCTATCAGCACTTGCTGCCGGAACGCGTGGTGCTGCGCAGGAACTTTTCGTTCCAAACCGGTGAGAGAGGCATCCTGAATCGTGCCTATCGCGGACTTTTGGACTCCCGCCTCGCCAGGGACCGGCATCCGATGGCGGACTACTTCTATTCGCTTCCGCCGCTTGAGGAGCCGCGCCTGAGGCGCATTGTGGCGCTCTCGCAGAGGTCCATTGTGGAGGTGGAAACCCACCCTGTGAACCCCGATGAGTTCGTGTTTCTCATGGATGGCGGCATGCGCCAGTTCGGCGCGGATGGGACGATGCTTGCCGATCGCTACCGGCTCCGTCTTTCCGTGGCGTCTTCCTGAGCGCGGTGTTCGACAGGCCTTGAAGTTATGCCCAAGCCTCCTTTGCGCGGGACCGTGTTCCTCGGCTTCGCGGAAGCTCTCTCCGCACCGGAAGCGGCATGGAGCCTGGTGGAGTGCGGCTACGAAGTGGTCGCCTTCGCCCGGAAAGGGCGGCATTCGGCGTTGCGCCACAGCCGCCTTGTGACGATTCGCGAAATTCCGGCGCCGGAACTGGACTATGCGGAAAGCATCGCGCAGCTTTCCCTGGAGGCGGAGGAGATTGCCCAACGGTGCGCGCCCGGCACCATGGCACTCCTGCCGCTGGACGACGCGTCGTTGTTCCTCGCTTCCGGGCTGGCACGCACATCCCCGTCCTGGAAGCTGGCCGGCCCGGAGGGGCAATGTGCGGCGATGGCGCTCAGCAAGGAGTTGCAGGTAGAGCGGGCGCGGGAAGCCGGATTTTCGGTTCCGCGATGCTTCGCCGTCCACTCCTCAAGCGAGGCCCACCGCCTGTTGCCCGATCTCGGGTTTCCGGTGATTCTGAAGACGTCGGATTGCGCACCCGTGCGAGACGGACGGATCCAGAAGGGCAGGCATTGGATCTGCGCGAACCTGCAGGAATATGAGGCCGCCCTTTCGCAGTGGCGCGAGGCGGGCACGCTGCTCTTGCAGCAATACCTCGACGGCGCGGGCGAGGGATTGTTCGGGATTGCAACTCCCAGCGGCTTTGGCGCCTGGAGCGCTCATCGGCGGCTCCGCATGATGAATCCGCACGGTTCCGGATCGAGCGCGTGCATGTCTCAGCCGGTCAGTTCCGAGGCGAAGGCGAGTGCGGAGCGAATGCTCTCTAGCCTCGGCTGGCAAGGGCTGTTTATGGTGGAGATGCTGCGCGACAGAACCGGAGAACTCTGGTTCATCGAGCTGAACGGCAGACCGTGGGGCAGCATGGCTTTGTCGCGAAGACAGGGCCTGGAGTATCCGGCCTGGCAGGTGAGACTGGGGCTGGGCGAGGATCCACTGGACGTTTCCATTCCGGCGATGCCCCCGGTGATCTGCCGCCACGTTGGCCGCGAACTGATGCATTTGCTGTTCGTGATTCGTGGGCGGAAATCGAAGGCCATTCAGAGCTGGCCGGGATTCTGGCGGTCCGCCATGGACATGCTGAAGGTGGGGCGACAAGACCGGCTGTACAACTGGTGTCCGCGAGACCCGATGGTGTTCCTTTCCGATTGCTACTACACGCTGCACGACAATCTGGCAAAGACGGGGAGAGCCGCGTGACTTGGATCCAGGCGGTGGCTCACGTGCATTCCACCTGGTCCTACGACGGTTCCTGGGAGCTGTCGGAGCTGAGCGCCAAGTTTGCCTCTCGCGGCTGCGGAGCCCTCTTGATGACGGAGCACGACCTCGGCTTTACGCAGGCCCGCTTCGATGAATTCCGCGACGCTTGCGCGCGTGCCAGTTCCGAGCAAACCCTCGTGATTCCAGGGATCGAGTACAGCGATGCCGCAAACTGCGTCCACGTGCTGGTCTGGGGCCTGAACCGCTTTCTCGGGGAGGCTCTTCCAACGCTTGAGATGCTCCGCGCCGCGCGTGAGGCTGGAGGCTTCGCGGTGCTGGCGCACCCGGCCCGAAGGCAGGCGGGGAGCAGAGTGGAGCCGGAGTGGCTGGAACTGCTCGACGGCATTGAGCACTGGAACAGAAAATACGACGGATGGGCTCCAAGCGGGGCGGCGTCCAGATTGCTGGATCAATCGGAGCGCGTCCCTTTCGTGGGGCTCGACTTCCACACGGCAAGGCAACTGTTTCCGCTGGCGATGGCCGTCGAAGTGACTGGCGGCCTGAGTGAGACAGCAATTGTTCAAGCCCTGCGCGAGCGACGGTGCGAAGCGCGCGCGTTCGGAAGGGCCGTCAACGGAAGCGCACTGCGGCTTGCCGGAGGTGCGCTTGCGGTCGCGGAACGTGGGCGGCGCATGGCGGCGCGCACCGCCCGCTCATTAGGCGTATTCCGGCCGGCGCCGGTCAACAAGGTTTGAGCCATTTCAGCCTGCAATGCCTGAATCGCACATCTCCGTTTGCATCTGCACCTATAAGCGGCCGGGCCTGCTGGTGCGGACGCTCAAAGCTCTTGAACAACAGGCGACCGACGCAACTTTTACGTTCTCGGTTGTGGTGGCGGACAATGACCGCGAGCGATCGGCGGCCGACGCGGTTTCTGCCTTTGCGAAAAGCGCGCCGTTTCCCATTACCTACTGCGTGGAGCCGGAACGGAATATTGCCATGGTGCGAAACCAGGCCATCGCGGCTGCCAGCGGCGACTACATCGCCTTTATCGACGACGATGAACGCCCATCGCGCGAATGGCTGCGACGCCTGTTTGAAGCCTGCCAGCACGGGAACGCGGATGGGGTCCTGGGGCCGGTGCTTCCCTGCTTTGATTCTCCCCCGCCCAAATGGGTTCGCGACGGGAAGTTCTTTGAGCGGCCAAGCCATCCGAATGGGTACCGCCTGAGATGGGACGAATGCCGGACGGGAAATGTGCTCTTCAAAAGGAGCATCCTCGACCCAGGCGAGATTGCCTTCCGCCCGCAGTTTGGCACGGCGGGGGAGGACATGGACTTCTTTCGCCGCATGATCGACAAGGGCTGCCTCTTCCGTTGGTGCGATTCGGCGCCAGTACACGAACTGGTTCCGACCAACCGCTGCACTTGGCGGTTTCAGATTCGGCGCGCCCTCCTGCGCGGGAGCAACTTTCCAAAGCACCCGGCGAACAGAGCGAAGAATATCGCCAAGTCCCTGATTGCGGTGCCACTGTATACACTCGCCCTGCCTGTATTCGCCGCCTCGGGTTCTCACGTGCTCTTGAAGTTCCTTATAAAGCTTGTTGACCATTCTTCGCGGCTGCTCGCATTTAGTGGAATTGTGCTTGCGAATGAACGGGAGTCCTAACGAGTTCTGACGTTATGAAAGAGATCAGTGTGAGAGGAAAGTGGGTCCAGGTGCCCTCCCTGGATTACCGGGGGAAGACATTGATCGTGGGCGGCACTTGGCTGCGTGCGGCCCGTGTGCATGATGAAGCGTGGCTGGCTTCGGAACTCCCGGATCCGGTTGGATGCCTCGAGGAGATCAGGAAGCAGCGGCTGAAGACGGACCTGTTCACGTTTTCCCAGTTGCCGCCGGGAAGAGAGACGGAGTACCCATACCACGTGGAACGGGACAGTATCGCCGTGATCCCGCTTAACAATCGCGAGCAGTGGTGGATGGGGCTGCCGCAGGAGACGCGAAAGAACGTCCGGCGATCCGCAAAATATGGCGTTCGCATTGAGCGCCGCGGACTCGACGATGCGCTGGTCGATCAAATTGTCCAGCTCAACAACTCATCGGCGCTCCGGCAAGGCCGAAGGTATACGCATTTCGGCAAGTCCCCCGAGGAAGTGCGGCGGGACCACGAGAGTTTTCTGGACCGCTCCGAGTTCATTTGCGCCTATCATGAGAGCGAACTGGTGGGCTACATCAAGCTTGTGTACCGGGGGAAGATCGCCTCCATCCTGAATATCCTTACCAATGAGGAGCACAAGGAGCGCCGGCCGGCAAACGCACTCATGACGTCCGTGGTCGATATCTGTTTTGAGAAGGGACTGACTCACCTTACTTACGGATTCTTCCATCATGGGAACAAGCGGGATGAATCCATTACCCTGTTCAAGACCCGCCACGGCTTTGAGGAGGCTCTTGTTCCCAGATATTATGTTCCAATCACCCTGTGGGGAAGACTCGCGATTGCCATGGGCCTGCATCGGGGCGCGATCGGCGTGCTGCCGGATTCGGTGCTGAAGGTCGCGCTGAGAGCTCGTGCCTCATGGTATTCCTGCAAAGAGTGGGTGCTAAGCCGGTGTAGCTTAATAGCAAAGCGGCCGAATAGTACTCGGCAAATGGAGCGTGCAATCCCTCCCGCCGGCTCCAACTCCTAAGCCCCTGATCGTTCCGTCGGCCGCAGTGGCCAGTTCTCAGTAGTTGTCATGCCCGGAATCTTCGGAATCATCGGTCCCGTTCCCAGGCAGCAGGCCGAGGTGGACCTCGCGCGGATGGGGAAGGCAATGTGCCACGAAACTTCGTACCGGCACGGCACATTCGTCAGCGAAGAGCACCAAGTGTACGCGGGGTGGGTGGCTCGCGACCGTTCGTTTGACTCCGCGATGCCGGTTGTCTCCGCGGGCGGCCGGGTGACGCTGATCTTCTCCGGCGAAGAGTATTCGGGCCCGATGCCCGCCGCGGAAGCTTGGCCCGGCGACGCTTCCGCCCTCAACCCGGTATCGGCAATTGCAAACCAGTATCGGGACGATCCGGACTTTCCGGCAAATCTGAATGGGCGCTTTCATGGCCTTCTTCTCGATGCCGCTTCCGGGAGCGGATTGCTGTGGAACGACCGTTATGGCATGCATCGCCTCTACGTTCACGAGCGTGCGGGTGCGATCTACTTCGCGGCTGAGGCGAAAGCCCTCCTTGCGGTCTTTCCCGAACTGCGGGCGCTGGACGACACGGCGCTGGGCGAGTTCATCACGTGCGGGTGCGCTTTGCGGAACCGCTCGCTGTTCAAGGACATCTCCCTTCTGCCTCCAGCGTCCGCCTGGAAGTTCAAGCGCGGCGTGGTTGAGAAGAAGTCTCTGTACTTCAAGCCGGAGGATTGGGAGCGGCAGGAAGCCCTTTCCCCGGAAGCGTATTATTCCAAGCTGCGCGATGTCTTTTCGGAGCGGGTCCGCAAATACCTGAATGGCAGCCTGCCGGTGGCGCTTTCGCTCACGGGCGGCCTCGATTCGCGCATGGTGATTGCCTGGAACAAGGACGCCGCGGATTCGCTGCCCTGCTATTCGTTCGGCGGCATGTATCGGGATTGCGCCGATGTCGCCATCGCCCGGCGGGTGGCCTCCCTTTGCCGCCAGCCATACTCCGTCATTGAGCTAGGTTCGGAGTTCCTTTCGCGATTCGCGCACTATGCGGAACGTTCGGTCTATCTCACCGACGGGTGCGTGGACGTGAGCCATTCTCCGGACCTCTACGCCAATGAGCATGCCTCGCAGCTTGCGCCGGTGCGGCTCACCGGGAACTATGGCGGCGAGGTGTTCCGCCGCGTGCGGGCTTTCAAGCCGATGCCGCTGACGCCCGGCGTGTGGGCGCCGGAACTGGTCCGGAAGACGGAGGAAGCGCGAGAAACATTTGCGTCCGTGATCGACCGCCACCCGCTATCCTTCGCGCTGTTCTGCCAGGCCCCGTGGCATCACCATAGCCTGCTGTCTCTGGAGCAGACGCAAGTTACGCTGCGCTCGCCGTTTCTGGACAATGAGATTGTCAAGACGGTTTACCAGGCCCCAGCGTCCGTTTTGACTTCGAACGATGTCTCTCTCCGCCTGATTCACGATGGCAAGGCCGAGCTTGCCGCAGTTCCAACGGACCGCGGGCTCAAGTATCTCGATTCCGGCGCCGCGGCGCGGCTTCGCAATCAGCTCATCGAGTTCACCGTCAAAGCGGAATATGCCTACGATTACGGCATGCCGCAGTGGCTCACCCGGATGGACCGCTCCCTCTCCGCGCTTCACCTTGAACGGCTGTTTCTGGGCCGGCACAAGTTCTATCATTTCCGCTATTGGTACAGAACGGACCTGCGGAACTATGTTCGCGAGACGCTGCTCGATTCGAGAACGCTCTCCCGGCCATATTGGAACGCGAGCGCGATCCGCCGGATTGTTGACGAGCACACGAATGGCCGGGGCAACCACACTCTGGCAATTCACAAGCTGCTCACGCTTGAACTGCTCCACCGCCGCCTGCTCGCGAACGGATGAAATCCGGAGCTTCGGCTCCAACGCTTCCTTCCTTCGCTCGCCTTGAGCGCGCTCTAAACACAATGACCACGCAGGCGCATTCCGTGGAGCCGGGATTGATATCAACCGGCGAGGCACAGACAGTCTCCTCCGGGCGGCCGTTGGTGTTCACCGCGGCACAGAGCCAGGGGGTGGCGGGGAAGCCGCGGCGCTTCGATGAAGTCGATTTCTCCAAAGGCGCCCTGGTCTTGACGATGGTTCTCTATCACTGGATGAACTACTTCGTCCAGGGGCATGAGGACGGCTACCGGTATCTGCGGTTCCTTACGCCCTCGTTCATCTTTCTGGCCGGCTTCGTGATCTCTTACGTGTATCGTCCGCGGCTGGCGGATGGAAAGCGCAAGGTGTTCCTTCGGCTCGTGACCCGCGGCCTGAAGCTGTTGGCCCTGGTCTTCGTCTTGAATGCCGGGATACTCCTGATGCGCGCTCCGTTTGGGGAGAGCCAGCTTATCGACGTTCCGGGGATGGGGGCCGCATTGCTCTCGGGAACGGGCAGAATCTCGTTCTCCATCCTCGTGCCCATTGCCTACCTGATGATCTTGAGCGCGATGGTTCTGGTTGCGTCTTCCGCCGTTGAACGGTCCATTCACTTCACCGCGGCGGTCATCGTCATCGCCTCCTTTTCCGCGGAGATCCTGGGCGTTGGCTTTGGCTATGGGGAACTTGTGGGGATGGGAATGGTGGGCCTCAGCATGGGGTGCCTGCCGGTTGAGACGATCATGCGGTTGCTGCGAAGCTGGGTTCCGCTGCTCGCTTTGTACGCTGCGTATCTGGCCGCGCTGACCGTCTGGCATGCCATCCTTCCGCTTCAACTGATCGGAACGGTGCTGAGCGTGGGCGTCCTCCTGAAGTGCGGATCTCTCGGCGGAACGGCAATGCGGTGGAAGCGAGCGTTGCTGCTGCTGGGCCAGTATTCCCTTGTGGCGTACATCGCTCAAATTTTTATCCTTCAAGCCCTCCGCGCGGTGGACCGCATCGTCTTTCCCCGCCACGACCTGGGGATCCTCGCGCTGATAGCAGCCGCGGTCTTGACGATCTGCTTCACGTATCTGCTGCACGGCCTCCGGCAGCGCTTCACCGCGTTCAATCGGGCATATGGCCTTGTCTTTGGCTAACCGCTTCTTATGTCTGCCGTAATTGCGACTCTCGGCGTTGTGGCCGCTTGCATCTACCTGCTCTGGCTGGACCGGGACAAGAACAAGCTCTCCCGAGGAGTCTGGCTGCCGCTGATCTGGCTGTCGATCGCAAGTTCCCGCCCGGTGAGCAACTGGCTGACGTTCGCCGCTCCGGTTAGCGGAGGGGATTCCTACATTGAGGGCAGCCCGCTGGACCGCAATGTGCTGCTGCTGCTGTTGATCGGCGCTGTCGCGGTGCTGGCGATGCGCCAGCGCAAACTGCTTCCGCTGTTGCGGCGCAATCTTCCGCTGGTGCTCTTTATCGCCTATTGCGGAGTGAGCGTACTGTGGGCGGATTATCCGTTTGTGAGTTTCAAGCGCTGGATTCGGGCAATTTCCGATGTGGCAATGATTTGGATTGTGCTCACGGAGGTGTACGCCCAGGAGGCGTTCCAGCGGGTCGTCACCTGGATGGGCGTGGTCCTTATTCCGCTCTCCATCCTCTTCACCCGGTTTTTCCCGTCGCTGGGCAGGTCCTTCAGCTACAGCGGGGTTCCCATGTGGACGGGAGTGGCAACCGACAAGAACGCGCTCGGCGCCCTCTGCATGATTGTCGGTGTTGTCCTGCTCTCCAGGGGAATCACGGCGTTCAAGGCGCCCCGCGGAGCCGCCAGGAGCCGCCGGCTGTTTATCGTCGCGGTGGTCCTTTTGCTCGCCATTTACCTGCTGTTTACGATCGACTCGAAGACCGCGCTGGCGTGCTTCCTGATGGCTTCCATCCTGATCCTCCTTCCGCACTTTGGGCCGGTATTCCGGCAGCCGGTGGTTGTCTCCCTGGTGATGGCTTCCATGATTGGGGTAGCCTATGCGGTGCTCTTCTTGGGGATGGGAAGCGGCACGCTGGCGAGCATGGGAAGGGACACCACGCTAACCGGCCGCACGGAAGTCTGGCAAGTCGTGCTGCCGTTTGCCACGAACCCGTTGGTGGGCGCCGGATTCGAGAACTTTTGGATTGGGGAACGGCTGGAGCGCATCGAAAGGGAACTGGGGGCGGGGCTCAACCAGGCCCACAACGGCTACATCGAGATCTATCTGAACATCGGTTGGATTGGCTTGCTGCTCCTCGGACTCCTATTGGTGGCGGGATACGCAAACATCGTCAAGGAATTCCGGAGGAACCCGGCGATGACGAGCCTGAGGCTTGGGTTCTTCCTCATCTGCGTCGTCTACAATTTCACCGAGGCGGCTTTCAAAATCATGTCGCCGGTTTGGATTGCGTTTATCTGGGCGATCACGGTTATCCCCAGGCCGCGTCCAGCCGCCAGGAAATTGTCAAACAGGCGCAGAATCGGCGAGATCTCTGAAGCGGAAGAATCAAATAGTACCTATGCTTTTTCATAATTTCTGCCTGTCGGCACGGTGCAAGGGGGCGTTCGCACGGCGGTTTCGGGCTGAAGCGGAACGTTGCCATTCGTAAGCCCATGATTTTACATGTTGAGTTCATCGTAATACCACAAAAGGGCTTGAATCGGCGCGAGAGTGTAAAATCTGCGAAACCTGGCTAACCAAGTACTGGACGTACTAGAAGCGGGATGGTACTTTTGTACAGGAGTATCACTCGGCTATGAAAGCCCCACGTTCCACCAGTTTTCTTACTTTTCTACAAGATCTTATTGTGTTTTCCAGCAATTACGCACGGACAGTTCGGAATTCCATCGGCGGCGGCCACTCAACGGGACGTTCGAGTTCGCACGGGTGCGGAACGCGAGTTCGTCAACTCTCCGGTATGCTGCTGGTGTTGCTCGCCACGACGGTTTCGTTTGGGGCCACCAGAGAGGTCGCCTGCGGCGGTGCGATCACCTCGGCCTTGCAGAACGCAGTCAATTCTTCCGCCGACGGCGATATTGTCAACATCGGCGCTGGGAACTGCTCCGCCGGAACCATTACCTGGGCTAACAAGAACATCACCGTTCGGGGCCAGGGGATTGGCGTAACGACGGTCAGCGGCCTGAATTTCAACGTCACGACGACGACAAAAGCCTCCTTCCGTATCTCGGGGATGAGCGTTGGCGCGCCGTCCACCAATTGGAAGGTAAATGCCCTTGATCGAAAAACGGGCATCAAAGGCTGGCGAATCGATCACATCGCCTGGTCGTATCCCGGCTGCGCTCAAAACATCGCCATCCAGTTGTACGGCATGACGTGGGGATTGATGGATCACAACACGTTCAGCGGGGCCGGAAACGCCATCTTCATCACGGGATGGGCCGAGAACACGGACGAAGTGAACCCATGGCCTCCGGATGGGAACCCGGGAATGGGCGGCTATTCGTGGCTGCAGCCGTTGAACCTCGGGACCGATGAGGCGCTCTACGTCGAAGACAACACCTTCACCATGCCAACCGGCTGCTACTTTGGCGTCGGCGACAGCTATTACGGCGGCCGGAGCGTTTTCCGCCACAACAAAGTCACCAACGCATACTGGCAGAATCACGCGGCGCGTTCCTACGAGCGCGGCGGAAATCTCAAGGCGGAAATTTACAACAACGATTTCTATGCCACCGATTCCGCCTGGTATCGGGCGATCCACATTCGCTCCGGCACGGGTGTCGTCTTCAACAACACGCTTCGCGGATACTTCAACACGATGAATGTCGACAACCAGCGCAGCGACGGTGCCAACACCAGTTCTCCGTTCGGCGCATGCAACGGCAGCAGCCCTTGGGACGGCAACGTTTCCGGGCAGGCCGGCTGGCCGTGCCTTGACCAGATTGGGCGCGGACCTGGACAGTATCCGAACCAGCCGTCCGAGCCGCTCTACGTTTGGAACAACGGGTCCTCGATTGGCTGCTCGACGGGTGGAAGCTGCGCCAATGACATCAAGATGACCAACCAGACGCCCGATCCTCACGTTCTGGCCGGCCGCGATTACATCAACAGCAGCGGACCGCGCCCCGGCTACACGCCGTACGTGTATCCGCATCCGCTTCAGTTCGATTCCGGGCCCGCGCCTTCCACGCCGCCGGAGCCTCCTTCAAACTTGAGCGCAGTTTCACAGTAAACGCGCTTCAATCGGATTTCTGGATATTCCCAGCCAAATCGCCCCGTGTGTTGTCCTTCAGTGACAACCACGGGGCTATCCTAATTCGACCGCTGAAAACCGGGCAGATTCAACGATTCGGATGTGCCCGATCCCCCATCGCGATGCCAGCCGGCAGGAGAGCGTCGCACCCAAACATGAAGATCCCGCCCGCGCGCGCCTTCCGCTCGAAATGGAACCGGGTCACCGCGGAACATCTTTTCCGCCGGCCCGTCTCCATCGAATTGTCGAAGCCCATCGTTTCCTTCACCTTCGACGACTTTCCTCATTCCGCGGCAACAGCCGGAGCCGCCATCCTGGAAGGTTACGGCGCGGCAGCCACTTACTATGTGTCTCTTGGCCTCGCGGGAGTGCGGGAAGCGTCCGGGCTGATGTTTGCGAAGGAAGACGTTGAACGGATTCTCGCGAGCGGCCACGAACTCGGTTGCCACACCTTCCACCATCTGGACGCGGGAGAGAGCGAAACCCAGGACTTTGTCGATTCCGTGATCGCGAATCAACGGAGACTCCAAGAGAGGTTTCCAAAGGTCTGGTTCCGCACTTTCTCCTATCCGAAGAGCGCGCCGCATCCTGGAATCAAGAGGCGGATGGGCGCGCGGTTCGAATCCTGCCGGGGTGGGGGGCAAACCTTCAACTGCGGAGTGGCGGATCTGAGCATGCTGAAGTCCTACTTCCTCGAACAGGCGCGCGGCGACCATGCGAGCGTTGCCAGGCTAATCGAAGAGAATCGGCAGCGTGCGGGATGGCTGATCTTCTCCACGCACGACGTCTGCGGCACTCCGTCCCCATACGGCTGCACGCCGGAGTTTCTCGAGTGCGCGGTGAAGGCGGCCCGCGAATCCGGGGCTTCCATACTGCCGGTTAGCGCGGCTTTGGATGAAATTATCGGAAAGCGGGAGTCCTTTATTGCATGAGCGGAATGCGCGTGATTCGATGAGTGAAACAAGCGTTGAAAGACAGGTCGAGCGGGCGCTGCACGGCGTTGCCTCCTGGCTTGAAGCCAACGGGTATCGGGCGTACGATCCCGGCGACGGCGAGAATTCCTTCCTCAGCCGCCTTACGTTCAAGCGGCATTTCCTGCGGCGGTCGCTCACGGCCGCCGTGCTGCGCATGCCATTCGAGATCAGGCCCTGGATCGGGATCAAGCCTCACACCTCAACGAAGGGAATGGGCTACATCGGCTGGGGCTACGCGAAGCTCTACAGCGCAACGAAGGAGCCGGAGTACCGGACGCGGGCGCGCCGATGCTTCGAATGGCTGATCGAGAATCGCTCCCCAGAGAGCGAGCACTTCTGCTGGGGAAATCACTTCTCGTTTTCGACCAGAGCGGGCTGTATTGAGAAGCACACGCCGACGATCGTGTGGAGCGGCTTGATCGGCATGGCCTTTCTCGAAGCGTTTCATACGTTCGGCGAGCGGAGGTATCTGGACGTAGCATCGAGCACGGCGGAGTGGATCAAGACGCTGCCCCGCGAGACGGCGGATTCGGGAGTCTGCCTGAGTTACATTCCGAACCGCCAGAGTTCCATCCACAATTCCAACATGCTTGGAGCGGCACTTCTCGCGGCGGTTGCATCGATCACGGGCGATGCGGAGGCTCGTGAACTCGCGACGCGCGCGATGAGCTATAGCTGCTTCCATCAAAACGACGATGGTTCGTGGTTCTATGGAGTCGATCCGAAATACCACTGGATCGACAGCTTCCACACCGGCTACAACCTCGACAGCCTGAAGCGCTTTCAGAGGGCTACTGGCGATACGCAATTCACTTCCGCCCTCGCGAAGGGCTACGCATACTTCCGCCGGAACTTCGTGGAGGAAAGCGGCCGCCCGATGTACTATCACGACCGCGCGATGCCGATCGATATTCAATGCGCGGCCCAGATCATCGATACCTTTGCCTTCTTCTCCCAGGAAGACGCCGGCGGCCTGGACGCGGCCCAGCGCGTGGCGGACTGGACGATTGCCAACATGCAGGACCGGGATGGGCACTTCTACTACCGCGATCTGGGCTGGAAGAAGATCCGAACGCCGATGCTTCATTGGGGGCAGGGCACGATGCTCAAAGCGCTCGCGCACTTGCTCGATCGGCTCCGCGACGGCTCGCGCTCCGAAGAGGATCCCGCATCCGCACGGCGGGAAATGTCTGCCACCCGCATCTGAGGTCTCCGGTTGGAGCCATGCGCCAAAATCGCTACATTCTCATTACTCCGGCCCGAAATGAGCAGGACTATATCGAGCTTACGATTCGCTCGATGATCCAGCAGACGGCGCTGCCGCTGCGCTGGGTGATCGTGAGCGATGGGTCCACCGACCGGACTGACGAAATCGCCATGCGATACGCGGCCGAGCACGAGTGGATCGAGTTCCTCCGAATGCCCGAACGCGACGAGCGGCATTTTGGCGGCAAGGTGACGAGCTTCAACGCCGGTTACGAACGCATCGCGGACCTCTCGTTCGAGTTCATTGGGAGCCTGGACGCGGATCTCTCGTTTGAGCCGAACTATTTCGAGTATCTGCTTGGCAAGTTTGATGAAGATCCTCAACTGGGGCTGGCGGGCACGCCCTTCGCCGAGAAGGGCCGAACGTACAACTACCGCTTCAGCAGCCTCCAGCACGTTTCCGGGGCCTGCCAGTTGTTTCGCCGCGCCTGCTACGAGGGCATCGGAGGCTACGTCGCCATCAAGGGCGGGGGCATCGACAGCGTCGCGGTGATGACGGCCCGCATGAAGGGCTGGCGCACGCAAACATTCACGGACATGGTGCTGGAGCATCACCGCCCCATGGGGTCCGGCAGCGGCGCCGGCAGAATCAAAGCCTACTTTCAGTTCGGACAGAAGGCTTACCGGCTTGGATGGCACCCTCTATGGCAAGTGGTTCGGTCCCTCTACCAGATGACAAAACCGCCGCTGTTGGTGGCGGGTCTTGCCCTGCTTGCAGGCTACCTCTCCAGTTGGTTTCGCGGAATGGAGATCCCCATCTCGCGCGAGCTGATGGAGTTTCAGCGCCGTGACCAGATGCGCCAGCTCAAGGCGTTTCTCGCCGCTGGGCGCAGGAATACGACGTAGCGGGGCGGAAAGAAGATCGATCGCATGATACCCGCACGCATCATCCAGACCGGCCCCCCAAAGATCCCTTTGCTGCTTCAGGCGGCGGTCGCCAATGTCCGGCTGCTTCATCCTGGATTCGAACATGAGTTCTTCAGCGATGAGCGAATTGAGGATTTTATCCGCGACGCGTTTCCAGACTGCCTGCAGCACTACAGCACGTTTCGGTATCGCATTCAGAAGTACGATTTCTTTCGCTACCTCGCGGTCTACCATTTTGGCGGTTTCTATCTCGATCAGGATGTGTTTCTTGCCAGATCGCTCGATCCGCTGCTGTTCGGCGATTGTGTGTTTGCGTTCGAAGAACTCGCGGAGTGTCCCTATTTCCCGCGTGAACTCGATATGGATTGGCAGTTGGCGAACTATGCTTTCGCCGCGGAGGCGGGCCACCCGTTTCTGGCAAGGATCATCGATAACTGCATTCGTGCAAAGCGGGATGACGAGTGGGTTCGGCCCATGCTTGCGGGTATACCGAAAGTTGTTGAACCCGATTATTACGTGCTGAATACGACCGGCCCCGGACTTGTCTCCCGGACGTTCGCGGAAAGCCCCGAACTCGCTGCCTCCGTCACTGTGCTGATGCCGGAGGACGCTTGCGACGTGGAGAGCTGGCACCAGTTCGGCGAGTTTGGCGTTCATCACATGAACGGCTCGTGGCGGCGGCGACGAAGCGCCGTCGAAAGGATCCGGATCCGCCTCTGGGAGCGCCGCAATCTTGCCCGCATGCTGGCCGAAGGGCGCGAGCGAGGGCGCAAGCGGTGCGCAGTTCCAGCGGGGAAAAACAGCCATGAACAGCCGCCGAGGGCCACTCCCGTTCCGCTGCTGGAAGAGGAGTGACTGGCACGTTGCCGCCGAGTATTCCGAGCGTTCCGTGCCGTCGGCGCCCCCCGAAGAATCCGAGCTACTGCACCGCTCCGCGGCGCGTTCGTTTCCGGACGCATAGATAGCCTAGCGTCACCCATTTTCCCTATTCATAGCCTCACCTGGCAACGATGCTTTTCAATTCACTGGAATTCGCGGTGTTTCTCCCCATCGTGGTTGCGATGTACTTTCTTGTCGCACCATCGTGGCGGATTCGCGTGCTGCTCGTTGCGAGCTGTATCTTTTATATGGCATTTATCCCGGAGTATATTGCCATTCTGTTTGTAACGATTATTATTGACTACGTTGCCGGGATTTATCTGGAGAAGACGGAGGGGGCGCGGCGGAAGTCGATTCTGCTGGTGAGCATTGTATCCACATGCAGTGTGCTCGTCGTCTTTAAGTACTTCAACTTCTTCAGCGAGAGTCTCGCGGCCGCGCTTTCGTTCCTTGGGGTGCCCGCATCGCCGCTGGTGGCGAAGATCATTCTTCCGATCGGCCTATCCTTCCATACCTTCCAAAGCCTGAGCTATGTAATTGAGGTGTACCGCGGTCACCAGAAAGCCATTCACTCGTTTGAGCACTATGCGACTTATGTGATGTTCTTCCCGCAGCTTGTGGCCGGGCCGATTGAGAGGCCGCAGAACCTGCTGCCGCAGTTTGTGGAAGGGCACAAGTTCGCCTACGAAGACGTTACGGCCGGGCTCAAGCGGATGGCGTGGGGCTTCTTCAAGAAGCTCGTGATTGCCGACCGCCTGGCGATCTACGTGAACGACGTCTATGCCGACCCGCATAGCTTCAATGGCCTTCAACTGACGCTGGCCACCTTGTTCTTCGCCTACCAGATCTATTGCGATTTCTCCGGCTATTCCGATATCGCGATCGGCTCCGCGCGGATCCTGGGCTTCCGGCTGATGGAGAACTTCCACACTCCGTATTTCTCCCGGTCCGTCTCCGAGTTCTGGCGGCGATGGCACATCTCCCTCTCATCCTGGTTCAAGGACTACTTCTATGTGCCGCTCGGGGGCAGCCGTGTGGCCGCGGGGCGGCAGGTCTTCAATCTGATCGCCACATTCGCCCTTAGCGGCTTGTGGCACGGCGCGAACTGGACCTTCGTCTTATGGGGACTTCTGAATGGGGTGTACCTGGTTGCTGGAAAGTTCAGCCGTCCATGGCGCGACCGCCTTTCCGCGGCAGTGGGGATCGCGGAGAATTCGTTGTTCCGGCGCGCCACGATGCTCTCCTGCACGTTTGCGCTCACGTGCGTCGCGTGGGTTCTCTTTCGGGCGGAGTCCCTGCACGATGCGGTCTACATTTACAGCCATTTGCTGGTGGGCTGGGACTTCAATCAGATCGCCACTCCCCACTTTCTGCTGAGGCAACTGCCGGTGGCGTTCCTCTCCATCGCCGTCCTCGAGATGTGCCAGATGTTTGGCAACCGGGTTGACGTTCCGACGTTCGCTCTCCGCTTCCCGCAGCCTGCCCGCTGGGCGTTCTATACCGCCGGGGTGCTGATGGTCATCCTATTCGGGGTCTATCAGAAAACGCAGTTCATCTACTTTCAGTTCTAGAACGGTCTCTTCGGCCTAACGGCCAATTGACCGCCCTCCGCCGGATGATCACGATGAAGGCCAAGCTGCTAACAAGACTACTCTCGGCGAAACCGCGGTTGCCGGAGGCAGGTTCGCCAGCCGGGGCGCTGCTGAAGCTTGGAGGCTTCTTTCTGCTGCTGATCCTTGTCTGCGTGGCAACGGACCACGCTATTGACGGGGGTTTGCGCCGCATCCGCACCTCCCGGTTTGGCGGCTGGAACCGCGTGATGCAAGGCGAAGTGAATGCGCAACTGGTGATCTCCGGTTCGTCGCGGGCCGCATCCCACTACGACCCGCGAATTCTGCGGCAGCGAACCGGGCTGACCGCGTTCAATATCGGGCGGAACGGCACGCAAACCGATTTGCAGTTCGCGGTGCTGAAGGCCTACCTGGCCCACAATCGCAAGCCCGAAGTCGTGATTCACAACCTGGACGCATTCAGTTTTGTCACCTCCCGCGAGGTGTACGATTCGGTGCTTTACGTTCCCTACCTCAATGACGACGGCCTTTACCGGGATCTCAGCCGAATGCAGCCGGAGTTATGGCGCAGCCGCTACATTCCGCTCTATGGCTACGTGGTCGCGGATATGAGCTTTTCATGGCTGCGGGGGCTTGGCGCGTGGCTGGGCATCATGCCGCGAGAAGACTTCGTGGATGGCTTCGACCCTCGCGCGAAAGCGTGGACCGACGAGTTTCGCCATTTTCATGCAGCGAATCCGGATGGCGTTCGCTGGGAGATTGAGAAGAAGGGCATTGCCCTGCTCGAGGAGATGGCGGCTCTTTGCCGGCAGCGTGGAATTAAGTTTGTGCTGGTCTATTCTCCCGAATACATCGAAATGCAGAAGATGACGCGAAACCGCGAAGAGATCTTCCGGCGCTTTCGTGAAATTGCCAGCCGGGAACAGTGCCTCTTCCTCGACTTCAGCAGTTGGCGAAATTCAGGAGATACGCGGTACTTCACCAACTCTCAGCACTTGAATGCCGAGGGTGCCAGCAGATTTTCCAATGACCTTGCGCTGGCGCTGAACGAGCGGCTGCTGCATGCAGGGAATCGCCCTGGGGAGGCCCAGTTGGTGCGCACCACCGTTGCGCCTGCCGTCCTCGGCAGAGGGGCCGCCAAATGAACGTGTGCATGGTGTCCTACAGCTTTTACGAGTCCGATAACCGGGTCCGGCGATATGCGGAGACTCTTGCTGAAGAGGGCCATGAAGTGAGCGCTCTGGTTATCGGTCGGCCGGGGCAGCAGCGCCGGATTCGCATCAATGGAGTCAGCGTGCACCGGGTGCAGTTTCGCTCCCGCGATGAACGCGGACCGTTCGGATACTTGAGGAAGCTGCTTCTGTTCTTCTTCCGGACCATGTGGATTCTGAGCAGAATGCATCTGAGGAGACCGTACAGCATCATTCATGTCCATTCGGTTCCGGACTTTGAGGTCTTCGCGGCACTGGTTCCCAGACTCCTTGGCGCGCGCGTCATCCTGGACATTCATGACATCGTTCCAGAGTTCTACGCGGGCAAATTCCATGTGTCGGAGAAATCGATTGCCTTTCGCACCCTGCTTCTGGTGGAGAAGATGGCATGCGCGTTCGCGGACCACGTCATCATCTCGAACCACCTGTGGAGGGATCGGCTCATCTCGCGGGCGGTGCCGGCTTCGCGGTGCACGGCAATCATCAACTACCCGAACTCCCGCATCTTTTTCGCGCGAGCGAGGCAGCGCCGCGAAGACGGAGAGTTTGTCCTGTTTTATCCCGGCTCTCTCAACCACCATCAGGGGCTCGATATCGCCATACAGGCCGTTGCCATGCTTCGCGAAAAACTGCCCGGCATACGCCTTCGCATTGTAGGCGAGGGTCCGGAGTTGCCCAACCTGCTCTCGCTCGCGAATCGCTTGAAGATCGCGGACCTCGTTTCCATTTCCGGCCCGATCGCGCTCGACCAAGTGGCGGAAAGAATGGCCGAAGCGGATGCCGGCGTCGTGCCCAAGCGCGCGGATTCCTTCGGGGACCAGGCGTACAGCACGAAGATCATGGAGTTCATGGCGACCGGCGTGCCCGTGATCGCTTCCAGCACGACGATTGACCGGCACTATTTCGACAGCGGCATCGTTCGGTTCTTCGCACCCGGAAGCGCGGAAGACTTGGCGAAGCAGATCGCCGAATTGGCCGGGAACCCTGAAGAACGCGCGGCTCAAACGGGCCGAGCTCTGCACTTTGTCGGGGAGAATATCTGGGGCCTCAAGAAGCGTGAATACCTGAGCCTCTGTTCCGACCTTGCGAGAGACAGCCGGAACGCGGAGCCGGCCATTGAAGCGCCGTCGAGCAATCGCGGCTGACGTGTTCCAAGAATGCACTTTCACATTTGCCATGCCCATAAGAAATGAAAACCAATTGGATCTTGCCCGCGGTCACGGGAAGAGGATCCCGCCGAGAGACGACGACGATCGCGAGATGGCCGATCAGGATGAGGAAACCAGCCTAGCCGAGCTGGCTCGCAACATCGTCGGGGTGCTCGTCCGACGCCGCTGGGCCGTTGGCGTCTGTGCGACGGCCGTTCTGGCCGGTGTGATCGCCTTCCTGTTAGAGCTGCCCAATAGATACACCTCCGAGGCGACGATCTTCGCCGTGCAGCAGCAGATTCCGGAACGCTACGTGGTTCCCACCGCGAACACCGATGCGAGTCAGGCGCTGGAGGCTCTCGTTCAGGAGGTCCTCTCCCGTCCCCGGCTGCTCGGCGTCATCGATGAACTGGGCCTGTATGCGGAACAGGAGGGGCTCCGGCCCGATGAACTGATTGAGCTGATCCGCAAGGATCTCACGGTGAAGCCGCTGGACAGGCTGCTGAGCAAGGGCGATGTCTATGCGTTCAGCGTCTCATTCACTTCAACGTCGCCGGACCTCGCCTATCGCGTCACGCAGAAGCTCACCGACCTTTTCATCCAGCAGAACCTTCAGACGCGCACGAACCAGGCCGAGAACACGAGCGAATTTCTGCGGGAGCAAATCGAGGCGGCCAGGCAAGAACTGCTCTCCCGCGAACAGAGATTGCGCGACTACAAGATGAGCTACCTAGGGCAGCTTCCCGAGCAGCAGCAGGGCAATCTCGGGATTCTCGCCAGCCTTCAATCTCAACTGAATTCCGTGATGACAAGCCGGGGACAGGCACAGCAGCAAAGGCTCTATCTGGAATCCTTGCTCAGCGAGTACGAAACCCGCAGCCGGCGGCCGTCGCCGGTTCGTTCGAGCACCGGAGAAATTGTTTCGCCCGTGCAGTTGGCCGAGAGGGACCTCGCGCGGCTACAGTCCGAGAGACACAGCCTCCTCACCAAATACACCGCCATGCATCCCGACGTGGCAAAAAAGGACCGCGAGATTCAATTGCAGCGCGACCTCGTCGAGCAGCTTCGGGCCGCGCCGCCGAGCCCCGAGAGGAAGCCGGAACCAGCCGCGCAATCCGATCAGGATTCCGAGTACTCGATGCCGATCGCTCAGATGCGCAGCCAGCTTCGCGCGAACGGCATGGAGCTGGAGAATCTCGCCGCCAAGGAGAAGCAGCTGCGGGCGGACGTCGATATGTATCAGGGGCGCATCAATATGGCGCCGGTGCGGGAGCAGCAGCTCGCATCCATGCAGCGCGATTACGATCTCCTCAAGAGCCACTACAGCGATCTTCTGAAGAAGGGGCAGGAATCGCAGCTTGCGACCGATCTGGAGAAGCGCCAGGAAGGCCAGCAATTCCGTCTGGCGGATCCCCCAAATCTGCCCACCGTCCCGGCCAGCCCGCAGCGGTTCAAGCTGAGCCTCATCGGACTTGGCGGGGGGATCGCGCTTGGCTTCGTCCTTGCGTTCCTGCTCGAGTTCAGGAATGCCACATTCCACCGCGAAGAGGAGCTAAAGAAGTTTGCCTTGCCCATTGTGATTGGCGTCCCGATGATTCGGACGCAACAGGAGGCTAGACGCCGGGTATGGCTCCGGGTGTTTGAGTGGGGAGGCGCTCTGGCGCTGGTGGCGGCCGTCTCCGTGGCGGAGTACTATGTCTATCTCCACCGCTGAGCATGGTCCTTCTGGAGGGCGGGAATCGCTAGTTATGTTAAGGTGCGATTGTGAGTAGAACTTGGAACTCGCTTCGTTGGATCGAACGAGCCGAGCCAGACAACGCTCGCCCGAACGCCAAAGAGGATATGCCGCTTCCCGATGAGTTTCGCGAATCCCCGGTCTGGCTTCAGCCGGTTGGAAAGCCCGCCGGCGGGAGCGTGGAGTCTTCCGGTTCGACATTCTGTCTCGAACGCGTACCCTCCGTGGATGCGGGCGATGTGAGCCGGATTGTCGGGTTTTCCGGCCCAACCACTCCCGCCGCGGACCGGTTTCGGCTTCTCCGAATGCGGCTGCGAAGCCTCCGCTCCATCGCGCCGCTCAAGACCATCCTCGTTACCTCTCCCCTCCCGCAGGATGGAAAATCGACGGTCTCCATGAATTTGGCGATGGCGCTTACGGAGAAGGGTTCAAAGAAGGTTTTGTTGATTGACTTCGATCTCCATCGCGGCAGCGCTTCCGAGCAGCTCCATCTGGACGACATCAGCGGCGTCTCGGAGTGCCTGCAATCCAACGCGGACCCGCTGGCATTGATTCGCCGTGTGGATCCTTTCGGTTTCTATGCGCTCTCACGCGGCAACTGCAGTTCGGAAATTCCATCGGAATTGCTGCTCCCGTCGGCCGTGACGCCCTTGTTTTCCGCCATCGCCCCGGAGTTTGATCTTGTGGTTGTCGATTCACCCCCGGTGCTGCCTCTTACCGACGCGCTCTCGCTGGCGCAGTGCACCGATGGAACGCTGCTGGTAGCGCGCGCGGGAAAGACACCGACAAAAGCGGTGGAAGAGGCGATCGAACTTCTGGGCCGCAAGTCCCTGGTCGGCGTTCTGCTGAATGGAACCGACGACGGCCGCAAGGGATACTACAACTACAAGAGCTATTACCGGAACCGCAAGTAGCGCGATGCCGATTTCCTCTCCCTGTCGAATTTGCGCCCTGCGTGCTGGGTGACTCCCTGGTGCGCCTGCCTGCCAGCCACCCGCCCCCTTCACTTCCTTCCCCCGCCGCTGCCCGTTGGTGAGTTCACGCACGAATCCGCGGAATTACGGATTTGTGTTTGGGGTTACCCCCGCCCCAGGGTGAGTGTCCACGAGACGCCTCGTGGACACTCACCGTGCATAAGCATTCCCCCGACGATCCATGTCGCCAAGGAACTGGAGCGGAATGGCCTTAGCGCGTGCTCGCCGACGCCTGGTTGGAGTACGAGCTCTCCATACCCTTGCCGTCAACCGAGGTTGCGACGTAGTAGTAGGTCTTGCCAGCGCTGACGCTGTCGTCGCTGTACGATGTGCCGGTCACGGCCACGTCGTTAATTCGGGTGTAGGGTCCCGTGGCCGTGGTGGCGCGATAGAGGTTGTACCCGATCACTCCGGTCGAGGAACTGGATCCCCATCGAAGGGAAACCACCGGCGGGGGCGGCGGGAGCGCGCTTCCATTGAAATTTACTCCCGACACGGACGCCGTGGCCACCGTGACCGTGGCGGTGGTTGGAGAGAAGCTGTATCCGGTTCTGCTGGGTGAAACGACATAGGTGCCGCTCACCAGCCCCGTGAAGGTGTACTTCCCAGTGGAGTCGGTTGCGGTGGTTCCCGCCTTCGGGCCGGATAGCGAAAGTGTGGCGCTCGAGCCCTGCACTGTGCCCGAGATGGTGTAGGTCGTAGGCTGCGGCGGCGTGACGGCCGTCCCGGTGAAGTTCACGCCGGAGACCGAAGCGGACGAGATCGTAAGCTGCTTGCTGGCGGGAGTGAACGTATAGCCCGTCTTGCTGGGAGTCACCGTGTAGGTCCCCTTGGCCAAACCGGTGAATGCGTACTTGCCCTGCGCGTCGGTCGTCGCAGTCGCCGCCTTGGAGCCGGAAAGCGCGAGAGTGGCGCCCGTGCCTTGAATGGTTCCGGAGATTGTATACGTTGCAGTGGGCGGAATTAGCGCTTCAGGAAGAAACACCACATCCACCCAGTAGTTGCTGCCGTGCCATGCCCCGGTAGGGAACTGCTCGGATGAACCGTATGCGTAAACGCCGGCGTCGGGGCTGGAGACGGCCAGCGGCGGAGCGTTCACGCCGGCCCAGTTATAAAACTCATCCACGGCGTAGCTGCCCTGGGGTGCGAAGTACGAGACAACGTACGTCGTGTCCGCGGCGATGGTCACCGGCGACGAGAACCGGGCCTCCTGCCATCCGGCGGCAGTTTCATTCGAGAAAGTTACTTGAGCAAGTTTTGCACCGCTCCCCGACCACAGATTCCCGACGTGAGTTCCATTGTTGCCCGGTCCCTTGTAGAAGCGAACCCCGGCCACCTTGCCTCCCTCCGATGCGCGGAACTTGAGCCCAAGGGTAACGCCCGCTTTATCGTTTGGATCCGCTGCTACCTTGGGCACGGTGTTGCCGGACCAAAGGCTCAAGCCCTCGCCCGGCTCAGGCTGCGGCGGAGCGGAGTCCGCCGTGAAGAGCACATCCACCCAGTAGTTGGAGCTCTTCCAGACACCCACCGGAAACCGGGAACCCGAGCCGAAGGTGTAAACGCCCGGCGCGGTACCGCTCACGCGAAGGGGCGCTTTGGAGGCGGAACTCCATGCAAAATTCTCGTTGTAGGCCCACCGTCCCTGAGGAGCGGTGTAGGAGATGACGTAAGGCGTCTTGGCGGCGATCTTCACGGCCGTCGCGAACTTGGCCGTCTGCCATCCGGTTGCACTTTCGTTGGTGAAGGTGACACTCGCCAGCATCGTGCCGGATGCCGACCATAGATGACCCGTGTGGGTGCCGGTGTTCCCGGTGCCCTTGTAAAAGCGCACGCCGGTTACACTTCCGGGGACATCGGACGTGAATTGAAGCCCGAGCGTGACCCGATTGGTGTTGCTTGCCGAAGCGACCGCCGGCAGGGTTGAGGTTGTCCAGAATGACGACTGGGAGAATGCGCCCACACACAAGCTGAGAGTGAGCAGTATCAGGTGAAGATGATGGCGTTTCATGATGTCCTTTCGAATGTCTGCGCATTGGCTCGCGCCAATGTGCCGCGGGCAAGATTCAGATATATCGACCCCATAACCCAAGTTCTGAATGCGGACGCACTCCGGGTGTTCACCCTCGGGGTGCTGCCGTCAAGTTGTCGGTAGACACACTGCTCCCGGTGACCGTGCCGCGCTAGAGCAGAGAATCGGCGTCAGTTCAATGATGCCGAGGCTTGATTGGAATAGGCACCCTCGATGCCCCCGCTGTCAACGGCGGTTGCATAATAGTAGTAAGTGTTTCCAGTGGACACATTCGTATCCGTATACGTGGTTGCGGCCACTGGTGCGGATGTGATTTTGGAATAAGGTCCGGCTGAGGACATCGCCCTGTAAATGTTGTATCCCACCACATTTGACGAAGGGCTGCTATTCCAACTCAGAACGATACTGCGCGAGTCCGGGGGCAGCGCGGTGCCCGTGAAATTGATTCCGGAAACCGACGCCGATGCAATGGTTGCCGAAGTGGAAGAAGGCGAGAAACTGTAACCGGTGCGGCTTGGAGAAACCACGTAGAGGCCGTTCGAGAGCCCCGTAAATGTGTAGTCTCCCGACGCATTGGTCGTCGCCGTCCCGGTGCTTGGCCCCGAGAGCGAAAGCGTTGCCGATGAGCCGGACACGCGTCCGGAGATGGAATACGTAGCGGGCGGCGGTGTGCCGGCATCGGGAAGAAAGACAACATCTACCCAATAATTGCTGTTATTCCAAGCTGTGTTTGGAAAAGCGGCGGCGCTCCCATATGCATAAACACCCGATCCACCCGCGGGCACGTGGAGCGGCGCGGAGTTCAAATTCTGCCAGGCATAAAATTGCTCCTCGGCGTAATTCCCGCTCGGAGCAAAATAGGAGGCAATATAGGCGGTATTGGCCGCAATAGATATGGGTGCCGCGAAATTGGCCTGCTGCCAGCCGGAACCGCTCTCCCCGACGAAAGACACTTGGCCAAGATTCGCACCGGTGCTGGACCATAACGTCCCCACGTGGCTTCCCGTGTTGCTGCTTCCCTTAAAGAACCGGATCCCGACGACCTTCCCTGGAACATCCGAAGTGAAGCGCAGTCCGAGAGTGACGCTCTTCGTATCGGTAGTCACCGCCTGAACCGTGGGAACGGTCTGCGGCGGCCAGAAACTTCGGAGATTCGGGTCCGCTGGCGCGTCTGCCGTCAGTGTCACCGTTGCGGCGGCGGAGGCGTTCGGATTCGCGACGCTGCGGACCTGCACCTGCACCGCCTGCTGCGCAGCCACGGAAGCGGGTGCGGAGTAAGTGGCGCTGAGGCCGTTTGCCGTAAGCGTCCCCACGTTCGGAGTAAGCGTCCACGTCAGCGGCGAACCCGCTGTGCCGTTCAACTGGACGGCAAACGATTGCGATTGGCCTGCCTTCACGGTGGCCGTCGAGGGGCTGATGGAAAGCGAAATCACCTCAGGCGGCGAAAGTGTGACAAGCGCGGTGGCCGTCTTTGTCGTATCGGCCAGGCTCCGCGCGATGACCGTAATAATCTGCAATGTGCTGACACTGGAGGGGGCAACATAGCGCCCGCTCGCGCTGATCGTTCCCACAGACGGCGAGATTGTCCATTCCACAGCCGAGTTCGCGGTGCCGGTGACCATGGCGGAGAACTGCTGCGCTTCGCCGCCCCGCAGGCTGGCGGTGGCAGGCGATACGGTGACCGAAACTTCGGGGGGAGGGGGCTGGACGGTTAGCCGCGACGTTGCGAACACGCTCGGGTTGGCGACGCTGCGAACCTCCACTTCAACCAGCTGCTGCGATGGCACCGATGCGGGCGCATAGTACACCGCGTTCGAGCCCGACGGCGACAGGGTACCGAAGGAAGGAGTGAGTTTCCACGTTAGCTGTGCATTCGCGTTGCCGCTAATCTGCGCCGCGAGCGGCTGTGCATTCCCGGCCTGCACATTCGCCGAGGCCGGATTGATCGAAAGCAGGATCACTTCCGGTGGAACGAGGTTAACGATTGCAGTGGCAATCTTTGACGGATCCGCGATGCTCCGCGCCGAGACGGTGACACTCTGCGCTTGCGTGATCGACGCCGGAGCGGCGTATAAGCCTCCCGCGCTCATCGAGCCAACGGACGGCGAGATGCTCCAGGTGACAGCGGTGTTGGCGGAGCCTTCCACCGCGGCGACAAACTGCTGCGTTTGCCCGTCGCGAAGGCTGGCGGTGGCGGGCGAGAGCGACACTTTCACAATCGGGGCCGGCGGTGGCGGTGTGGCGCTCGCGAGCGTGGTTGTCGATGATGTGTTCGAGTACCGGGAGATGCCGGAAGGGCCGATTGCTCTGATACGAAAGCTCTGACGGGTAGAGGGGGTGAGACCGGTCAGCACATAGGCGTTGGTGACCGGAATTCGCATAACTTCCGTATAGACCTTGGAACCGGCGCTGCTCTTCTCGATTGCGATTTCGGTGGCTCCGGAGCCCTTGTTCACCCAACTGAGAGCGACCGTCGTGTCCGTCGGTCCGTTCGCCTTCAAGGCCGAGGGCGCCGCCAGGCTCGGGGCGGTCGAATTAACCTGCACGACATCCGAATATGCGGACACGCCCCACTCATTGAAAGCCTGGATGCGGTATTTGAAATTGCTGCCGTCTCCTAACGCGACGTCCTCAAACGTGGAGTCCGTTCCGCTTGCTTCCGCAACCTGCCTGAACCCGCCGCCATCGTCCGATCTCTCGATCAGATAGCGGGAGGCCTTTGGTCCGACGCCATTCCAGGCCAGCCGGATCATGTCGTTTCCCACCAGGTTCGCCGTTGCGGCAGCCGGCGCGGCTGGCTTTGGAGCCTGCGGGCCGGCAACGGAGACCGTCACCTCCTGCCTGCTCTGGACACCGCCGATCTCCACCGTCAACGGGAGATCGCCTCCATAGGGAAGATTCGCGGGAACAAGCGCATTGATCTGGGCGAAGCCATTCACATTGCCGGGCGCGGAGCCGGCATAGAGCACTTCCGCTTCATATCCGGCAATTCGAACCTTCACCGGCAACGTCAGGGAGGTAACTCCCCAGATGAGTCTTCCGTCGACGCCCCCGACATTCAGCGGACCCTCGCCCGTCAGATAGAAGGTGATCCAAGTGCCGCGGTTGGCGCGCCGGGCGGCGCTGTTGTAGCTCCCGTCGAAGTTCGTCATTGCCGCCTGGCCTTTGCCGGATGCGTCCGCGGTAAAGATGCCGGGCATCGATGGGGAGACCGGCATGTCCCAGAGATTCGACAGGACCCCGTTTACAACTACCTGGAAGCGCGCGAACGGCGACCGAGCGACGCCGTAAGGCACCATCGCGGAAAGCTGGTACTTAGAAACGTAAATAAGTGGGCATGGTATCCCGCTGGCAAAAAGCTGGACGCCTTCGAGGGAGTTCACCAACTTCCCATCGCCGCCGACCTTCAAGTGGGTCAACCGGTCTGGACCGAGGTTCGTACCGAAGATGACGATCATCTCCCCGGCGGAAACGCTTTCGTCCGCGTAACTCGCCACATTCATGACAGCATGGATTGCAGGTGGCCCCGACTGCGCCATTGCAGGAGAAAACCACGCGCTGGCAAGGGAAAGGACTAGTGCAAGAAGGAGAACCCTGTGCGACGACAGGGGGGATTTCGGCGACATTTCAATCAATGGTCTCGTTCCTCGCGCGTTCATTGCACTGACGCGCTGATTTTTCCTGGGTTGTACTTGCCAATCCCGCCGTTCATTGCCTCACGGGATAGGCGGAGGACCATACACAAAGCATTATCGACGATTAGTTATAGAACATACAGTACGAAAATTAGGCGAAATAGTACTGATTTCGCTTCTTTCCGGTCTTGCGTTTCCACCTTCAGTAGTGTAGCGCATGCGAATCGGCGGATTTCACGTAACACGACTAAATTTACAGGTGATTTAACAGGTGTAGCGGATTATGAGGATCGGAACAGAACCAAAGGATTTTGTCTTGCCGGCGGTATAAAATCCCGCAATCTGGTTAATAGTAAATGATATAAGGCAATCAGGAGGAGACTCTGCCGCTAGCCGTAAGCCCTCTCGGAGGATGGCTTTCGCGCCATGAGTGGCACCAGCGCTTCGGCACGCCACGCGATTGCGCGGACGCTTCTCTTTGCCACGGAGAGCCCGGCTTGCGCACAGTTCTACGCTACCTGCCGAGTGTAAAGAACCATCGCGAGAATGGCTTGTGAGTACTAACAAAAACGCCCGCGACGGTGTCGCGGGCATTTTCATTTCTCGAAACGGATGCGGAGCTTTCCGCTGCGTTTGGCTAGGCGTTGAGCCGCTCTCGCCTTCGCCGGAAGAAGACGATCAGCCCGATGCCTGCAAGCAAGTGCAGGCCCCACAGAATGCTGACGGACCCCTCGGGCGTGCGGATCGCGAGGAACTCTTGTGGCGGAAGCGAGGAGGCGTTGCCCGCCGTCATTCCCGCCGGTGAGTAAATCACCAAGCTTGGGCTCGCCACATTTTCATAGGCCAAGGCGGCATTGCGAAATGCAATCGCGGCAGCCTTGTCCACCGCATTTGTCATGACATTGAAAACGGAACTGTTGAAGACGCCCCACACAGCGAACGATAGCTGGCGCTGCGCCGTCCGATTGTTCGAACTGTAGGCGAGCATCAACTCTTCAACCAGGTATGCGGCTTGGTTATAGAGCTTTTGGGCGGAGCCCGCTCCCACAAGGGACGCCTGCCGGGTTGCGGAGATGTCTCCGCCGCTTTGGCTGACGTTCGCCTTCCAGGGCTGGTTCAGTTGCGCTTCAATAAAAAAGTCCGCGCAAACGACGAGCCCGAAATTCGAGTCGTAAGGGCCAATATAGACGCCACCGATCGTTGTGCTTGCGGTCGTGCCGTTCCCTACGCCGGTCAGCACCATCTGTACTGGATCGGCAAAAGCCAGCGGAGCGACAAACAGAGCCGCCGCCAAACCCAACGTCTTCAACCAACCTAGCTTCGGTTTCATTCCGATGCCCTCCCAAGACGTCCGCCACACTCTGCAAGAAATAAGTAGAGTCCGACACTTCTGATTTGTGTAGCAGTTCTATCGTGACGGCTAAATGAAGTTACATCAAGAAAAATCTGTGCCCTGATTTCATATCCAGTACCAAAGTACTAGTTTGCCTGGCAATCGCCGCTACGCGATGCTTTCGCCTTGACAGCCGCGCTCGGCGGGTCCTTATAGTAGAGTAGGACCAACGAGAACCTCTGTGTAGTAAGCTTTTCAAGGGCTTAGCGATGACCTGCACCTCTGGAAACATCAACGAAGGCAGGCGGGCGAGCATGGATAATGCCCGAATCATTCGAGCCGTGACGGTTGCACTGGTGCTCCTGCTCCTGGCGGCATGCTCTGGCGACCCGGAGGCGCGGAAGGCAAACCATCTCCGGATCGGGAAGGAGTACTTAGAGGCGTATCACTTCGAAGAAGCGAGCCTGGAGTTCCGCAACGCGGTGAAAATCGATCCGGAATTTGGCGAGGCACACTACCAACTCGGCCTGGCGTATCTTGGCATGGGCAACCGCGAGGGAGCTTTTGGAGAGTTCTCCAAGGCCGCCCAATTGCAACCCGCAAATGGGGACGTGCAACTCCGTTACGCCGAAATGCTGGTCTCTCGCAAGGCGTTCGACCAGGCGGATGAAGTCCTGCGCAAGGCCCTGACGGCGAAGTCGGACGACCCGACGGTCCACGCACTCCTGGGCCGGATGTACTTTCTGAGGGGACAAACCGCGGAAGCCGTTCACGAGTTTGAGAAGGCCTCGGAACTGGCACCGGCGCGTGTGGAGTACGCTTCCGCCCTCGGCGCGGTCCTTCTGGCAACAGGCCGCGTTCGCGAGGCCGAAGCCACGTTTCGAAAGGCGGCGGAAGCGAATCCGGCGTCCGCCGTTGCGCGAACGGAACTGGCGCAGTATTACTACTCGCAGCGCAACTTCACGCAGGCCGATGCGGATGCGAGAGCGGCAACGGAGTTGGATGGGCGAGCGATTGGCCCCCGGCTGCTACTGGTTCAGATCTATCTCGCGACGGGCCGGCACCCTTCGGCGGAAAAGGAGGCTGCCAGACTGAGCGCCGATTTTCCCGACGATCCTGACGGCTACCAAGCTCTGGCACGCGTTCACCTTGCGATTGGCGAGCGAGAAAAGGCGGCGGAAGAGTATCGCAAAATCATTGCCGCCAAACCTTCCGACCTCGCCGCCAAGTTGCAGTTGGGCGACCTCCTGCTTCAACTGAACCGCGCGCAAGAGGCGGGCTCTCTGGCCAAGGAAATGCTGAAGCCGAAGGCGCGGGACCCGCGCGTCCTTCTGTTCGCCGGCAAAGCCGAGACAGCGCTAGGCCGGCACAAGGATGCCCTCATCCACTTGCAGCAAGCCGCCGAACTCGATCCCCAATCCGCGCAAGCCCACTACTCGCTCGGGATGGCACAGCGAGCCACGGGCGCGACCGTCTCTGCAAGAAGTTCCTTTCAAACCGCCTTGGCGTTGGACCCGACGCTGAACGACGCGATCATCGCTCTGGCCAGTCTGGCGATGCAGGAGGGCAAGCTGGACGATGCTGGCAGCCAGATATCCATGGTGCTCAAGTCCGACCCGAATTCTACCTCGGCGAACTTGGTTGCAGCCGAGATCCATTTCGCGAAGCGCGAGTTTTCGCAGGCCGAAGCAGTCCTCGAAGGCGTTCTGCGGCGAGATCCGCTCTCTCAGGCGGCGCTCGGCCTTCTGGTGAAGATTGCAGCCGCACAGGGCCAGGCGAAGAGCCGGTTAGCGGCGGCCCGGCTGGAGAAGGTGGTGCAAAGCCAGCCCAGAGATCCTCAATTGCAACTGCTGCTCGCGGCAGCCTATTTGGGGTCGGGCGACCTGCGCCAGTCGGAAGCCAGCTTGGCGCGCGCA
>JBDIBK010000031.1:0-33904 GCA_039812845.1 Bryobacterales bacterium | reverse complement strand
GGGCCGTCACCCAGGAATTCCGGGAGAACCTTCAATGGATGAATTTCAACGAAGGTTCCATCCTGGAAAACCGCCTGGAGACAAGGATTGCGGAGAGGTTTCGGACGCAGAATGGCTAGAGCGTCCGCGCCCGGCACAGACGGGGATTAGAGCCCGCGCAAGCGAAGCAGTTCCTGCCGGGCGCGATACCAATCCTCGTCCGCCGAGCCGCCTTGAAAGCCTCTCGCTTCCGCATAGGAATATGCCAGGCGGGCGATCTCTTCATCCCGGATCGGAGGCAGGTCCGGGATTCTGACGGGCGCAGCCGGGGCCGATGCCACAGCCGCGGCAGGGACGGCGCTGGCCGACTTTGCCGTTGCTTCGGATGCCGCCACGGGGGCGATGACTTCGGCCGGCGCTGCCTTCTTTGCAGCCGCCTTTCTGGCAGGCTTGCGTACGGCTGATTCGGAATCGGCTGGCGCGCTTGCCGCCTTCTTTCGGGCTGGTTTGATATCGGACGCGTCCGCGGCCGCGGCGGACTTTCCGGATGCGGCGGACTTTCCGGATGCGGCGGACTTGCGGGCGGGCTTCTTGGCTGCCGCCGTCTTGCCGGCGGAGGGGGTGACGGCGCCTTGCGCGCCCGTGCCTGGATTCTTACTCATGATTTCAATTCCACCAATTGCCGAAGCAGATTAACTACTCTCAGGGTAACAGACCGCATTCATCGCGCGAATACGAAAAGTTTGATCCACCTCATAAGCGGAGCGGCGGCGATGCAACAAGACTGTAATTTTCGCAGGGCGTTTACACAAATACGCAGGAATCATAGCTGCTTTACAAGATTCGGAAGGGTATTCCTGGTTTTTAATGATTAACTTTATTACATTCCGCGGAGTGCATGGAAAGCGCTCATGCAGCTCCGGCGCGCGTGGATGCCTGAAGAGGGCAGGCTATTGGCCGGCGGCCGGGAGCGGACATATCTTGATGTCCTTAAACCAGACCAGATTGTGGTGGTGCTGCAGGGCGATATGGCCGCTTTCGCGGCTGAGAAAACCGGGAACCATGGAATACTTCGTGTGGGCGACGGCTTCCGCGAGTTTGGGGTCGTTCAGGTTGTACTCAAGCACCTTCCTGCCGTTTAGCCAATGCTCCACATGATTGCCGCGCACCACGATTCGCCCTTCGTTGAAGCGCTCGTCGTGGAAGAGTTCCTTGTCGCTGGAGGCTTCTAAGAGGATGTAGAGAGAGGCCGCGCTCGCCTTGGGGTTAGACTTTGCTTCAGGGCTATCGAAATCGTCTAGAACCTGGTATTCCAGGCCGACGGCCGCATGGCGCAGGGCCGTGATCTGATCGACATAGGCACGCGCGCCTTTGATGAGGGAATATCCGCACACAATCACTACGGCGATCGCCAGGACCCGCACCGGCAGCGGGCGCATAAGGGCGCGGCGGCGCAGCAGCAAATAGATCGCCGCGCACATCCCCACGAGGTACAGAAACAGGCGGGGGAGTTTCTCGAGGCGAACGGATGGGATGTTGGGCTCCGGACGGCCCTCCGCCACCAAATACTTGACGCCGGAGTTGCCGCCCTTCTCGATGCGCCAGGAGAACCGGAGGTCAAAATCGCGGTAGGTGCCGGTGGTGATGATATCGCCGGATGGCCCAGGGGCGATGGTCCGGATGTAACCGTTTTCGACCCGCCAGCCATTGTAGGGAAAGTCGGGCGTGTTGACGCCCTTCCATCCATTGAAGGTTTCCCCGTCAAAGAGCAGCGCCCAGCCCTGCTCGCGTTCGGCTTCCGACAGCGCCGGCTTCGGAGCGTGGGGAGGCCCCACAGGCTCCGCCGCCCAGGCTTTGGCCCCCACGCTCGCAATTAGGAGAGCGATCACCAGCAGGGGCAAGTGTGCCAGCCATTTGCCGGGAACGAGCCCCTTGCCCGGTGCGATCTGGGAACCGCGGGAAGGCCGAAGCCGGTAGAGCACGCGAGCCTCCTATCAGGCTTCTTTGATTGCGACGGAGACGAGCGTGTCGCCCTGCGCGGTCGCGTTGACGATATCCTGGCCGCTGAGAACCTGACCGAAGACGGTATGCTTCCCGTTCAGCCAGTCCGTGGCGATGTGGGTGATGAAAAACTGGCTGCCGTTCGTATTCGGACCGGCATTCGCCATGGAGAGCGAGCCGACCTTATGCACGTGGGGGTTGCCTTCGAATTCATCCTCGAAGCGGTAGCCGGGGCCGCCGCGGCCGGTGCCGGTCGGGTCGCCGCCCTGAATCATGAAGTCGGCAATGACGCGATGGAAGGTGGTGCCGTCGTAGAAACCATCTTTCGCCAGGAAGACGAAATTGTTCACCGTGCGGGGTGCTTCTTTCGCGAACAGCTCGCAAACAATCTGGCCCCTGGACGTGGTGAAGGTTGCGGTGTATTTCTTTTCCGGGTCGATCGCCATCGCGGGCGGCGTGCTATAGGATTGTGCCAATTCGAATTCTCCTTATGTTCCCGTCATGCGGTTTCTGGCCGTCGTGACGGATGTCTCAGTGTACCCGATTCGCCGGTGACGGATTTTCCTAGAACTCCAGGATCACGGGCAGCACCAAGGGACGCCGGGAAGTCTTCTTCGTGAGGAAGCGCCGCAAATCGACGCGGATTTTCTCCTGGATGACGCCCAGGTCCCCCTTCTCTTCCGCGGTGGAACCGCTCAGCGTCTGCGCTACCACCTGCCGCGCTTCCTTCATGATGGTTGCGCCGTCGTCACCGGAAATGAAGCCGCGGGAAACGACCTCCGGCAGCCCATCCGAGTGTCCGCTCAAATGGTCCACCGCCACGATCGGGATTACAAAGCCGTCTTCCGAAAGATTGCGGCGGTCGCGGATGACGAGTTCTTCCACGACTTCATCCACCGTGCCGGAATCGATACAGATACGCCCAACGGGAACGGGTTCCCCGCGATACGCGCCACGCTCGTCCACTTCCAGGCAATCTCCGGTCTCCAGGATGAAGGTGCGTTCGAGCGAAGAATCGGAAAGGTGGGAGGCGAGAGAGGCGTGTTTCGACAATTGTCGATGTTCGCCGTGGATAGGCACAAAATACCGAGGCCGAACCAAGTTCAGGATGAGCCGCAGTTCCTCAGCGCTGCCATGGCCGGAGACGTGGACGGGCGGGGTCATGGCTCCGTAGACGGTTTGGGCACCGCGCCGCGAGATGTGATTGATCATCCGGAAAATGCCCTTTTCGTTTCCGGGAATGATGCGGGCACTCATGATCACCATGTCGTCGCCGCCCAATTTCAGGTGCTTGTGGCTATCCACGGCCACCCTGGCGAGCGCGGACATCGGCTCCCCCTGCGTTCCCGAAGCGACCACGAGAACACGGGAGGGCTCGGTGGTCATAATATCCTGTGGACGCAACAAGATACCGTCGGGAATATCGAGCAGCCCGTGGCCGTGAGCGATTTCCAGAACCTGGTTCACGCTCCTCCCGAGGAAGGCCACTTTTCGCCCGAACGTGCTCGCGACGTCCAACAGAATCTGCACCCGATGGACCGACGAACTGAAGCAGGACACCACAACCCGGCCATCGACCCGGTGGAGGAGTTCTTCAAAGCGAGGGATGACGGAAAGTTCGCTCTCCGAGAAGCCGCGGCGATCTGAGTTTGTAGAATCCGACAGGAGTAGTAATACACCCTTCTTGCCATACTCAGCGAACTTATGGAGGTCGAAGGGGATACGATCCGGCGGGGTGGGGTCCACCTTAAAATCGCCGGTATGGATCACGACGCCGAGGGGAGTGGTGATCGCCAACGCCACCGCGCTGGGGATGGAGTGTGTGACGTGAATGAACTCGACCTTGAAGGGGCCGATTTCGACGATGTCGCCCGCCGTGACTTCGCGGAAGTCGGCTTCCTCGGTCAATTCGTGCTCATCCAGGCGGCGTTCCACCAGGGAGAGCGTGAACGGTGTGCCGTAGATCGGCAGGGGCAGCTTCGAAAGCAAGAAGGGCAGACCGCCGATGTGATCTTCGTGGCCGTGGGTGAGGACAACCGCACGCACGTGCTCACGGTTCGCGAGCAGAAACTTGAAGTCCGGGGCGACGATGTCGACCCCAAACATTTCGTCCTCCGGAAACATCATTCCGGCATCAATCACGAGGATGTCGTCCCCGTATCGCAATGCGGTGCAGTTCATTCCGAACTCACCGAGCCCACCTAAGGGGATGACCTGAAGCTTGGCGTCTGGCATGGAGCTTAACCTCGATTATAAGAAACTCCGCCCCGCCCAGAGTGGACGACCCCGCAATTCTCCCGTGAAGCCGCGCTTAGAGAAGGCAGGATGGCGTGTGAAATCAATGGTTTGGTAGCCGAAGGAAATGGTGAAGATTTCGGGACCGCCAATGAGAAACGGGGAGTTCCAGCCATTCCGGCGGAACTCCCCGTCACACACTACCATTTCTGGTGTTCGTTTGGGAGAATCGGTTTCGACGAGAACTTTAGACCGTCAAAACCCTTTGGTTGGATCTTATGACCCTCCACGAATGAAGTCAAGTAAATTACATCTGTAGTATTTGAAGTTCTTCCTTGCCCCGGAGTGGAAGCCGCGACAGCGGTTCCGATGGCGGGCTGGGTATGCTTCAGAATTCAAACGACTTCGATTCCCGTGGATTTTGTCCGGGCTCTCCAGCGTGCCAGCCAAAAAAAATTAGTCGATACGCAGGCGAAGGAAATCGTCGGCGTCGGCCGAGGAATTCTTCCGCCGCAGGAAGCGGAGACCACCGAACGCAATTCCGGCGACGGCCGCAAGGGCGATCAGCACCAGAACTAGGATGACGATGTTGATAATGAGCCGGCGGAACTCTTCCGCTGGGGATGTCAGCTTCTCATTCACGGTGACGGCGGCGCGGTAACGAACGCGAGAGACCACCCTTTCCGCAAAATCCCGGTTGGAAGGGGAGGCGACAAAGACGATGAGGGTTCCGTCCCGCTTTAGGACCGGGTTCCCAAGCGATTGATATTCTACGAGCTTTTTGCGCGCCATCTGCGGCGTGGGATAGGAGAGGATCGCCAGTTTCAGCCGATTGCCGTCCGCTTCATACTCGGCAATCTGCCCTTCGGCACCCAAGCTGAATGCCGCAACGCCCGCCGGGACCTCGGGGAGATATATGCCCAGCGATTCCGGCCCCAAAATGTACCGCTCCGAACCGGGGACGATGTACTCCCTGGGCAGATAGCCGGGGAGCGGCGGGGGCGTGGAGATGCCCAGATTCGGGGCGTAACCGAGATAGTCCTTCATCACCTGCCAGGTGGGGCGATCTTTCTCAAAGACAATCACGTAGTTCTGGTATTGAACTACAGTTGTAGAAGACGCCTCCACGGAGGAGAGCGCAAACGCTTCTTCGAGGGCCTTGGCTTCGAACTCCGACGGTTTGGCTCCCGGCGGCTGGAGCGACTGGTAGAGGGCGGTGGCACCGGTGGAATCGGCGGTCTGGTAAGCGGTGGCGATGAAAGCGCGGCTCCCGGCCTTGTATTCCGCTCGCTCGGCTGTTTCCACTCCATATTCTTGCGCGAGGCGCGGATTCTGGAGCGCGTAGGGAGCAGCGCTCTGGCGCTCAAAATCCCCGAGGCGATCCGTCCAGAGCGCCGCGCATGCGGAGGCGGAGATCAACAAGGCCAGGGCGGCGAGGGATACCGCGCGTGGAAAGCGATGCAGGGGAACACGTGGGGTGGCCATGGCGATCATGTCGGGATAAGGCCTTTCGTGGGTTGGGGCGCGCCTATGCTGGATTGGACCGGCGCTTCCCCAGGTTGGTTCCCGCCAAAGCGGAGCGAAACGCACAGCCGCGTTACGCGCCGCAGCACTTCTTGTACTTCTTGCCGCTGCCGCAGGGGCAGGGGTCGTTGCGTCCCACCTTCGGCTCCGCGCGCTTTACGGATTGCGGGCCGGCGCTTTCGCCTCCGCCCATCTGGAGCCGGGAAAGCTCGCGGTCCTTTGCCCGATGGATGCTCTGCGTGACGTTGGCCAGTTCGCGGTCCGCCCGGCGCTGTTGCGCGTCGGCGCCGACGCCGTTGGTTTCGTAGCTGTCGAACTCCGCTTCTTCGGCACCGGCGAAGGGGGAGTCCAGACCGGCGTCGAATCCGTTCGCGCCGCTGAAGGGTCTGGCGTCCGGACGCGGACGTTCATTGATCTGGAATTGCAGGAAGAAGAGATGACGGACGATCTCGTCCTCAATCCGTTCCATGAGGTCCTGGAAGAGCCCGTAGGATTCCTTCTTGTATTCGATCAGAGGATCTTTCTGCCCGTAGCCCCGAAGGCCGATGCCTTCCTTCAGGTGGTCCATGGAAAGCAGGTGATCTTTCCATTGGGCGTCGATCACGCTCAGCATGATGACGCTTTCGGCTTCGCGCATCACCTCGGGGCCCACGGTTGCCGCCTTATCGGCGTACCGCTTTTCGAGCAGGGCGTAGATCTTCTCTTCAATCTCCTCGCGGGTATCGTCGAGATAGTCCTTCGGCTCAATGCGCGCGCCGAACTGCGTGAGGATATCCTGCTGGAGCCCGGTGAGATCCCACTCCCCGGTCTGCCCATTCTCCGGGCAGCGGTTGTCGATGTAATAGCCCACCAGCGCCCGCACCATTTCGAAGATGCGCTCGTGCTGGTCCTTGCCTTCGAGCAACTGACGCCGCCATCCGTAAATCGCGACGCGCTGCTTGTTCATCACGTCGTCGTATTCGAGCAGGTGTTTGCGGCTGGCGAAATGCTGGGCTTCGACGGCCTTCTGGGCGGCCTCGATGCGCTTCGAGATCAGCCGGGATTCGATGGGCACGTCCTCTTCCATGCCCAGCCGGAGCATGAGATTCTGCACCCGCTCGCCGCCGAAGATCCGCAAGAGATCGTCGTCGAGCGCGAGGTAGAAACGGCTGCTTCCGGGGTCGCCCTGACGCCCGGCGCGGCCGCGCAACTGGTTGTCGATGCGCCGGGATTCGTGGCGTTCCGTACCGAGCACGTGGAGACCGCCGAGCCGCACCACTTCGTCGTGTTCGAGGTCCGTGGTGCGTTTCGCATCGCGGAGAGCTTCCGCCCACTCCTCGGGAGTAACCGTGGCGTGGGACTTCCCGGCCTTCTTGAGGCGCTCTTCCGCGAGGAACTCCGCGTTCCCGCCCAGCAGAATATCGGTGCCGCGGCCGGCCATGTTCGTGGAGACGGTAACCGCGCCCTTGCGCCCGGCCTGGGCAATGATCGACGCTTCCCGCTCATGGTTCTTGGCGTTCAGAACTTCGTGGCGAACCCCCATGCGCTTGAGCATGGAGGAGAGCTTCTCCGACTTGTCCACGGAGATGGTGCCCACGAGGACGGGCTGCCCTTTTTCGTGGAGTTCCTTGATCTCCTTGGCCGCGTTGCGCCACTTTTCTTCCTGCGTGCGAAAGACCACGTCGGCATTCTCTTTGCGGAGAAGCGTGCGATTGGTGGGGATCGCGACCACGTCCAGGTTGTAGATCTTCGAGAATTCCGCCGCTTCGGTTTCGGCCGTTCCGGTCATGCCGGCCAGCTTCGTATACATGCGGAAGTAGTTCTGGAAGGTGATGGTGGCGAAGGTTTGGGTTTCGTTCTCCACCCGCACGCCTTCCTTGGCTTCCACGGCCTGGTGGAGGCCGTCGCTCCAGCGCCGCCCCGGCATGAGACGCCCGGTGAACTCGTCGACGATCACCACCTGGCCGTCCTGCACGACGTAGTCGCGGTCCACCTGGTAGAGCGCATGCGCGCGGAGCGATTGCTGCACGTGGTGGTTCAACTCGATCATTGCGGGGTCGTAGAGATTCTCCACGCCCAGCAGCTTTTCCACCTTGTGCACGCCTTCTTCAGTAAGCGCGACGGTGCGCTGCTTCTCATCCACGGTGAAGTCGCCCGTATAGCGCTTCACGCCCGGTTCGTCGGTGTCGTGAACCTCGCCTTTTTCGAGGAAGGGGATGATGGAATTAGGCCGAATGAACTTATCGGTGGTGCCTTCGGTGGGGCCGGAAATGATCAGCGGCGTTCGTGCCTCATCGATGAGGATCGAATCCACCTCGTCCACAATCGCAAAATAGTGCTCGCGCTGGACGCAATCTTCCAGGCGGAACTTCATATTGTCGCGAAGGTAATCGAAGCCGAACTCGTTGTTGGTGCCGTAGGTGATGTCGCAGCCGTAGGCTTCCTGGCGCTGGCGGTCGCTCAGATTGTGGACGATGACGCCCACCGTCATGCCCAGAAAGCGATAGATCTGGCCCATCCATTCGGAGTCGCGCTTGGCCAGGTAATCGTTGACGGTAATGACGTGCACGCCCTTGCCGGCGAGCGCGTTCAGGTAGACGGGGAGCGTGGCTACGAGCGTTTTGCCTTCCCCGGTCTTCATTTCGGAGATCTTGCCCTGATGAAGAACCATGCCGCCGATCAGTTGGACGTCGTAATGGCGCATGCCGAGAACGCGGCGTCCCGCTTCCCGCACGGTGGCGAAGGCTTCCGGGAGCAGATCGTCGAGGGTCTCGCCTTTTTCGAGGCGATTGCGGAACTCGACGGTCTGCCGCCGCAGTTCGGCGTCGCTCAGCTTTTCCATGGCGGGTTCAAGCGCATTGATGGCCTGGACCACCGGCTGCATGCGCTTGATGGCGCGCTCATTGGCCGTGCCGAATAACTTGGCGAGAATAGGATCGATCATAGAAGGACCATCTTCCAGTTTAGCGTAGAGGGGCGCGAATCACCGTTGCGTGGCGCGCCCTTTCGCGCATCGCAAAAAGGCGTATTCGCCCGGAGTGGAGTGAGATATGATGCAGCCGATGCAGCGACGGCAGTTTCTCCTGTCGGCGGGTGCGGGCGCGGCGGCTGCTTTGCCCGCGGGCGCGGCGCCGCGCCGGCCGCCCAATCTTGTTTACGTGATGCTCGACGATCTGGGGTACGGCGACTTCGGCTGCTATGGCCAGAAGCGGATTCGCACCCCGCACGCCGACCGGTTCGCGGGCGAGGGTTTGCGCTTCACGGACTGTTACGCGGGTTCCACGGTGTGCGCGCCTTCCCGCTGCGCGTTGATGACGGGAATGCATTCCGGCCACGGGAGCGTCCGCACGAACGCGGGCACGATGCCGCTGCTGGCCAGCGACCGTACGGTGGCGTCCGCGCTCAAGCAGGCGGGCTACGCGACGGGCGCTTTCGGCAAATGGGGGCTGGGCGATATCCGGACGGACGGGGTGCCGTGGAAGCACGGTTTCGATGAGTTTTATGGGTATCTGCATCAGGTGCATGCCCACAGCTACTACCCGGATTTCCTGTGGAGCAATGACCGGGCGGAGCGGCTCGCGGGGAACCACGACGGGCGGGGAAGCGATTACAGCGCCGACCGGATCGCGGAGAAGACGGTTGATTTCGTCCGGCGGCATCGCGACGAGCCATTTTTCCTGTATGCCTGCTGGACGCTGCCGCACGGGAAGTACGAGATTCCCAGCGTGGCCCCTTACGAGAACGAGCCGTGGAGCGAAGTGGAGAAGACCTACGCCGCCATGGTGACGAGGGCGGACAGCCACTTCGGCCGCTTGCTCGACGCGCTCAAGGAGAATGGCCTGGCTGAGAATACGGTGGTGTTCCTTACCAGCGACAATGGCGGCGTCGATGCGAAATCCCGCAAATTTGACCGGTTTGCAAGCAATGGGAAGCTGCGCGGCGCGAAGGGCAATCTGTATGAGGGGGGCATCCGGGTTCCGATGATAGTGCGCTGGCCGGGCGTGGTGAAGCCGAGAACGGAGAGTGCGGTGCCCTGGGCCTTCTACGACTTCTTCCCCACGGCCTGCGAGATTGCGGGCGCGCGGGTGCCGCGGGGGCTCGACGGGCGATCCGTGGTTCCGCTGCTGCGGGGCGATGGGTTCGATTCGGAGCGAGCCTTGTATTGGGAATTTTTCCCCTTCGATTTCCGCAACCAGCGATACCGTTTGGAGGCCTTGCAGCAGGCCGTTCGCGCGGGCAAGTGGAAAGCGGTGCGGCCCGGGCCGGAGAAGCCCGTCGAACTCTACGATTTGAGCGCCGACGTGAGCGAATCCAGGGATGTCGCGCTGGATCATCCGGAGTTGGTGAAGAAACTCGAAGGCGCGATGCGCGCGGAGCATACGGAGCCCCGCAAGCCGGAGGAGAAACTCAGCCTGACGTTCGCCACCGGGTAACGCGGGCGCGGCGAAGGGAGCCGGTGCGCGTGGGCTGCGCCGTTTAGACGCGCACGCGGAACTGGCTATATTCTCCCGGCGGGGCCGTTTCCGTTTCCACGCTGGAAACCAGGGCGAGGCGCGGCCCCTGCCGCAGCAATCCTTCCAATTCCTGAAGGGCATCCAGGGTTCCGCTGGCAATCACTTCCACGGTGCCATCGCCGAGATTCTTCGCGTAGCCGCGCAAGCCGATGCGCTGGGCGTGTTTCTCGACGAAAAAGCGGTAGCCCACGCCCTGAACGCGTCCGCGGATGATATAGCGTTTCGCGCTATTGGGGGCATTTGGCTGCATGGCGCTGCTACCTGTATTCTGGCTGAAACATATCGCGCACGCAAAAGGGATTGGGGCTTCCGTGGGGTAGACGGATCCGCGGGCCGGGATGTTTCTTCCGGGCTTGGGATGGGAGGTTCATAACAAGTATTTATGGCCCCGATGGTTTTGACTGATATTTGGGCCAAGGGGTAAACTAGACGCTGAGTGTGGAGGAGACCGAATGGCGAGTGTGACCGGATCCCAGCCGGCCCGCGAAATCGAACCCCATCTTAAGGGCATCCCGGTTGAAGAGCTCAAGCGCGCTTTCCGGCTGATGTACACGTCCCGATCGATTGACGACCGGGAGATCCTCATGAAGCGGCAGCAGAAGATCTTTTTCCAGGTCTCCGCCGCCGGACACGAAGCCATTCAGACCGCCGCCGGGATGGCTCTGCGCCCCGGTTACGACTGGTTTTTCCCCTACTATCGCGACCGCGCCAGTTCGCTCGCCATGGGCTGGACGGCGCGCGACATGCTGCTGCAGGGCGTGGGCGCGAAGACCGATACGGCTTCGGGCGGACGCCAGATGCCCTCGCACTGGAGCAGTCCGGAACTGCACATTGTGAGCTCGTCGTCGCCCACGGGATCGCACTATCTGCATGCGGTGGGGTGCGCCGACGCCTCGCTGCGGCTGCACCCGGAGCGCGACGAGGTGACGCTCTGCTCCACCGGGGAGGGGGCAACCAGCCAGGGCGAGTTCTGGGAGTCTCTGAATATCGCCTGCCTGGGCAAGCTGCCGATTATTTACCTGATTCAGGACAATGAATTCGCCATTTCAACGCCGGTCGAGGTTCAGACCGCGGGCGGCAGCATCTCGCGCCTGGTGAAGAGCTTCCCAGGGCTGAAAGTGACGGAGATCGAGGGCAGCGATTTCGTCACCTGCTATATCGCCATGCTGGAGGCTGCGCAGTATTGCCGTGAGGGCCGCGGCCCGGCCTTTGTGCATGCGCACGTGACGCGGCCGTATTCGCACTCGCTCTCCGACGATGAACGCAACTATAAGAGCGCCGCGGAACGGGAACGGGAGGCGGAGCGCGACCCCATTCCGCTGATGGAACAGTTCCTGCTGGAAAAGGGGGTTTACAGCCGTGAGGAGATCGCGAGCATCCGCGGCGAGATTGACCGCGAGATCAGCCGCATTGAAAGCGACGTGCTGCTGGAGCCGATGCCGGATCCGGCGGGGGTGATGGAGTTTCTCTATTCGGACAAAGTGGACCCCACCTCCAGCGCCTTCGAAACGGCGGCGCGGGAGCACGGCGAACCGCGCACGATGCTCGACGCCATCAATCTGACGCTGCACGAGGAGATGCGGCACAACCCGAAAATGCTGGTGTTCGGCGAGGATGTGGCGGATTGCAGCCGCAGCGAGCACCTGCCGGAACTGAAGGGCAAGGGCGGCGTCTTCAAGGTGACGCTGGGCTTGCAGCGGGAGTTCGGCGACGAGCGGTGCTTCAATTCGACGCTCGCCGAGGCGGGGATCGTCGGGCGGGCGCTTGGCATGGCTCTGCGCGGGATGAAGCCGGTGGTGGAGATTCAGTTCTTCGACTATATCTGGCCCGCGATGATGCAGATTCGCGACGAACTCTGCACGATGCGCTGGCGTTCGTACAACGGGTTTTCCTGCCCGATCGTGATTCGCGTGCCGATCGGCGGATATCTCAACGGGGGCTCCATCTATCACAGCCAGAGCGGCGAGGTGGCCTTCACGCACATCCCGGGGCTGCGGGTGGTGTTCCCTTCAAACGCGCGCGATGCGGCCGGCCTGCTGCGCACGGCCATTCGCTGCGACGACCCCGTGCTCTACCTGGAGCACAAGCGGCTGTACCGGGAGCCGTACAACCGCAATCCGCATGCGGGCGCGGAGTTCATGATCCCGTTTGGCAAGGCACGGATCGCGCGGCCCGGCGAGAACCTGACTGTGATCGCGTATGGCGCTCTCGTACACAAAGCCGAATTGGCGGCGGCGGAGATCGAGCGGGAGGAGCCCGGCTGTTCGGTTGAGGTGATCGACCTGCGCTCCCTCTCTCCCTATGACTGGGACGCGATCAAGACGTCGGTGGAGAAGACGAACCGCGTGATCGTGGCGCACGAAGACACGCTGAGCTGGGGCTACGGCGCGGAGATCGCCGCCCGCATCGCCGATGAACTGTTCCATCGCCTGGATGCGCCGGTGGGGCGCGTGGCCGCGAAGGATGTCTGGGTGGCCTACAACCCGATTCTGGAGAACGCGATCTTGCCGCAAGTGAGCGACCTGACGGCGGAGATGCGCCGGCTGCTGACGTACTAACCGCGAGGGCCGTTGCTGGGGCCTCGGGAATGGACGGGCCTTGGAGCGGTTCCGGCGGAAAGTTGCGCCTTGCCCCGGGCGGACGTTACGAGGCCGCGAAGCAGACACCTCCATTTGCGCTCCAGCGGTAACCTGAAAGGGCTTCTTTCACAGATCGGGGCGGGGGTGCGGATGAGGGACTCGATATTGATTTCTCGGCGGGCGGCTTGCGCGGGGCCGCTGCTGCTGGCGGGTTTCGGCTGGAGGGCGATGGCCGCGGACGGGGCGGCCGCTCCGGTGTTCCAGGTGAATGCCGACCGGCCCACCAAGGATAAGCCGCAGTCGAAGCTGTGGTTCGCGCACGGGGTGTGGTGGGCCTGGCTGCCCGTTCAGGGCGGAAGCAGCGTGTGGAAGCGGCGTGCGGAGGAGTGGCGGCGCGAAACGCATCTGGACTCCGCCCTGCAGGGGCTCCCTGGGCAGGCCGATGTCTGGGCGGACCGGGACACCGCCACCGCCGTGCTGGTGGCACCAGACCGGCTCGCCGTGGTTTCGCTGCGCTGGAATGCCGCGGCGCGGCGTTATGAACTGGCGGCTGCCCCCGTTGCTCTCGCCACGTATCCGCCACAGAGGCCGGACGAGGGCATCGAGACGGCGACGATCGCCCGGGATGGCCGGGGCCGCTGGTGGGTGGCCTACAACTGGCAGCGGGAAATGTTCGTTCGCCATTCCGTGGAGGATTCGGTGCGTGCATGGTCCGAGCCCTTCGCGGTGAGCGCCGCGAAGGCGAACGCGGACGATATCTGCGCGATCGTTGCCCTGCCGGGCAGCGTGGCGGTTGTATGGTCCGACCAGGATCATGACGCGGTGTATTTCCGGCAGCATGAGGACGGTGCCGCTCCCGAAGTGTGGAAGCCGATTGAGACCGCGGACAGCGGAGGACGGACGGCCGACGACCACATCAGCATGGCGGTGGCAGCCGACGGCACGCTCTATATCGCGACCAAGAATTCGGTGGACGAGATGGACAAGCCGCAACTGGTGCTGCGCATCCGCGACCCGAAGGGAAAATGGACGAACCTTCCCTTCGCGCCGCTCACGAGCGCCGGGGGACCGAGCCGCCCCATCGTCCTGCTGGGCGGAGCGAACCGGCTGCTGCTGGTGTATTCGCTCTATCACAAGGACGGCCTGAAACCGCGCGTCGATGCGATCGTCTGGCAGGGGACGACGCGGAAAGTCCTCGACCTCGGCCGGAAGGCGGACGTGCTTCTCGATTCGGGCGGCCAACTCAATAACGTGACGTCGCTCAAAGGACCGCTGCCCTCCGGCCAGCCGTGGATCGTGCTGGCGTCCGACCCGGAAGGGCATATTTTCGAAGGGCGGCTGCGATAGCGAGCGTGCCATGCGGCGCGTATCTTTCCGGGGGAGAGGCTGAAGATGGAGCGGGGGTGATGCGGGGTGGCGCGCTTTCGGGTGGCTACTTCTTGACTTCCATCTCCACGATGGTGCCGGTGCAGGTGGCCCAGGGAGCGAATCCGATTTCCTGGGTGTCCTTTTGCACCACCAGGTTCACGTCGTCGCCCTTGATGAACATATTGAAGATGACGGTGTCCCCGCAGTAACGGACTTTGGCGATTTCGGCGTAGTGGGGGTCACTCCAGAGGCTGCCGGGTCCCCAATCTTCGAGGAACTTTTCATACGCGTAATCGCGGCAGGGTTTCTCTTTGGTGCAGCCGAACATCACGTAGGCGGCGGGATAGTTTCTTTCGGCGAGGAGAGCCAGGAAGTGGTCCATGGTCTTCTTCTCAAAGTAGGTGCGGAAGAAGAAATAACCGGCGGTGACGACAATGGAGACAATCAGGACCGTGCCGATAATCCATTTCCAGCGCTTTTCCCGCCGTGCGTCGTCTACTCCGTAGTTGTTGAGAAATTCCGACATGGCAACTGTGGATATCGACACCGCGGGAGCGCCTCGGGTTCCGAAACGCCTCAGGGCGGGCTAGTTGGGCGGATGGGCCTTGTCGTACGCCGTCACGGCCTCCGTCGTAATGTCCAGCGCGGGCTTGAAATACACCGCGTTCGAAACGTCAATGAGCACATCGAGATCCTTGGCACTGGCGATCTTGGTGACCACCGCCTGCATCCGCTGGCCTACCTGGCTGAGGATGGCGTCGCGGTCGCGCCCGATCGACGCCTGGAGATCTTCCTGCATCCGCTGCACGCGCCGCTGAGCCATCTGGAGCTTGCCCTGAAGCTCCGCGCCCTGGGCGGGGGTGAGCGTCGCGGCCTGGGAATCCAACTGATTCTGGATTGCGGCCATTTCCTTCTGGGCGGCGTCGAACTCGTCCTGCCTCGGTTTGTACTTGGCTTCGAGGTCGGCTTGCGCCTTCTTGATTTCGGACGTTTCCAGGATGGCTTTCTGGACGTCGATAATGGCCACTTTCTGTTGGGCCGTCAAGGCAATGCCGCCGAACACTACCAGAGCGCAGGCGGACAAAAGGATGGTCTTAACAAACTGACGCATGGGAAGTAACTCAACCTGTGGGACGTGCTCGCAGTTCTCAGGGTAACACACGATTTCCACGAAACCGGCGCACCCGCTGCCGGAGGAATTGCCGGTGAATTGTCCGCGAAAGCCTGCCGCGTTCGCGGACACGTTTCGGCGTGTACCGGCATGAGCGTGCTGATATAATCGGAGCGCTTGAACCGATTCGTCGGCGATCCGTTCACCAAATAGGAGAAACCATGGGACATTCGGCATCCCGCCGCGGCTTTGTCACGGGCAGCGGGGCGGCAGCGGCCAGCTTTTTGATTGTGAAACCGCAGACGGCTTTTGGCAGCCAGGCCAACTCGGCGCTTTCGCTGGGCCTGATCGGCTGCGGCAACCGCGGCATGTACGTGAGCAGCCTCTTCGCCAAGAACGAGTTCGCCAAGGTAACCGCGATTTGTGACATTTACCCGGACCGGCTCGCGGCCGGGCGAGAGAAGTATACGGGCGCGAAAGAATTCGGCGCCTACCAGGACATGCTGAGCAGCCCGGTGGACGCCGTGCTGATCGCCACCCCGGCGTTTCTGCATCCGGAGCATCTGGAGGCGGCCATCGCGGCCCGGAAGCATATCTACTGCGAAAAGCCGATGGGCGTGAACGTGTTCGACACCCACCGGATCCTGAAGGCCGCGTCCAAGGCGGACCCGAAGAAACGCATTTCCTGCGGCTTTCAGCAGCGTTACGGCAAGGCGTATCAGGAAGCGTGGCGGCTGGTGAATTCCGGCAGCCTGGGCAAACTGCTGGCGGTTCGCGCCTCCTGGATCGGCGGCGGCCCTCCGGTGAAGACGGGCCATCCGCCGGAGCAGGAGAAGATCCGCAACTGGTTCTTCTATCGCGATTTTTCCGGCGACATCATCGTGGAGCAGGACTGCCACAATATCGACGTGGTGAACTGGTTTACCGGGCTCTATCCGGCCAAGGTACACGGGTACGGTTCGCGGATGTCGCGGCGCGAGATCGGCGATATCCTCGATAACGCCTCACTCAATTACCAGTACGGAAGCGATCTGTGCTTTAGCTATCAGGCGACGCAGTTCAACCGGCGCAATGTGAACGGGTGGGACGATATCGGAGAGACCTTCATGTGCGAGAAGGGAACCGTGCAGACGTCGCGCTCCCGCACCGCCGTTTACCTTCCCGGCCAGCCGGTGAAGGAAACCAAGGTGCCGCACGACATCACCCAGGAAGCGGTGGACGCCTTCGTTGACGGCGCGCGCACGGGCAAGATCGAAAATGCGGCGATCTGGGCGGCGAAGAGCACGCTGAGCGCCGTCATGGGCCGTGACTCGATCTATACGGGCCGCGAATACTCCTGGTACGACGTGCTGCCGGAGACGACGGTGCCGGGCGTCTAAGCCGAGTGCAGAAATGAAAAGCGCCCGGCCATGGTGCCGGGCGTTTTCCATTTCATTGGACCGATGAAGGCAAGTTCAATTTTGTACGATGCCTCCGGCATCCCGATATATTGCCATTTCGCCGATGCCTCCGGCATGCTGCTAAATCTTCATTTCGCCGATGCCTCCGGCATGCTGCTAAATCTTCATTTCGCCGATGCCTCCGGCATCCCGCCCCAAAAATACCCTGGGCGGTGTTTGACCCAATCCGGGCTGTAGCCATCCACCAGGATTTGCAGCGTGTGGTAGCCTCCCTCTTCGCGCGTTTCCGGGCTGGGGGTATAGCTGAGGATGTACTGGGAATGCAGTTCTTCGCCGAGGCTGGCGAGTGCGTCTTCGAGCCCACGCAAGGTTGCGAAGGAGAATTCGCGACCGCCCGTGGCACGCACAAGCGCCTCCTGAGGGTTCCTCCAGAAAAGACCTTTTACACCGCGATAGAGTTCTTCGAGCAGCGGCACGAACTGCGCCGACTGACCCATCATGCCGCTTGCCTGGGCCACAGTCGTGGGAGTGTTGACCATGCCGGGATAGAGCCCGCGTGCTTCGGGAGGAATCGGGTCCGGCCGCGGGGGTTGCGGGGTGGAGCCGAGCTGCTTCAGCATCTGCGAAATATTGACGGCGAAGACCTGGATATTGTTCATCTCCGCGGCGCTCACCACGTTGCGCGTGTTCTGCTCGCTGCCCCCGTCGCGAGTCTCGGCGATCAGCAGAATTACGCGACGGCGGTTCTTGTCGCGGCGCTTTAGCATGTTAATGGCGGTCATGACCGCGTCGTTCAGCGCGGCGCTATTGCTGCCGACTTTGATGCTGTCCACGCCGGCCTTTAGCTTATTGAAGTCGGAAGTGAAATCACACTTCAGTTGCATGCGGTGGTCGAAAGCGAGCACCGCCGCCTCGCCCTGTTCTCCCACGATTAGGCTCTGCATCAGCGCTGGCGTTTCCTTTACGCGCTTCACCGCGCCTTCCGCGCGCGAATTCGCCTGCACCACCAGCACCACGGAGACCGGCAGATAGTCCGCATCCACTCGAATATCCTGCAACCGCCGGTTGTCGAAAAGCCGAAACTGCTGAGAGCGGATTCCGCCTACGGGCATGCCATCGGGACGACGCACCGTGACAGGCACGACGATGCTGATGACCTCTTCGCGAATCGTGTACGGGTTTTCCGGCGTTCCCTGAGGCAGTGCGGTGAGGGCCAAAATTGAGAGGAGAACGGCGGTAAAGAAAAGGCGCATAGCAACTCACATCCTCGGACGGCCCGCGCCGCCGTGTCGTTTCCGGACGCTTTCATTCTACTACCGGCCCCGCGATGCCCTCCGTTCCGCGGGGCCGGTGGGATGCGCGCGGCCAATGACATATCATGGGCTTGAGCGCCAGCGCGCGGATTGCCGGCGCGGCTATCCAATGCCGCCCGCGCTTCCGCCCGACATCGCATCGCTCCCACGGAAACAAGCTCATGAAGATCACATTCGACGATAAGAACTGCTTTGCCGAGATGGTGGGCACTGCCCACGGCCTCACCCGAAAGGAATTCGACAGCGGGCAAAAGGCGGCGGCACGGGCGCTCAAGGGCTTTCAGAAACTGAGCGACGATGGCGTCTACGGCTTCGCCCACCTGCCCTTCAACCAGGACCTTGGCGCGATTCAATCCCTGGCGGCGTCGCTGAAGGGCAGCTACGACAGCGTCTGTCTGGTGGGGATCGGCGGCAGTGCGCTGGGGCCCTGGGCGGTGGATTGCGCGCTGCGCGGCCCGCATCCGATTCAGGCCAAGCATGATGCCTCGAACCCGCGGCTGGTGATTCTCGATAACGTCGATCCGATGTTCCTGGAGGCGGCGCTTGCGAGCATGAACCCCAAGAAGACCCTCGTGCTGGTGGTGACGAAATCGGGGTCCACGGCCGAAACCACATCGGCCTTTCTGCTGGTTTACGACTGGCTGAAGCGGGCGGTTGGCGCGAAGAAAGCCCCGGGCCGGGTGATTGCGATCACCACCGACGGCAAGGGGGATCTGGACGGGCTCGCTAAACGCGAAGGGTTCGCCACGTTCTACATTCCCGAGAATGTGGGCGGGCGCTTCAGTGTGCTGACGCCGGTCGGTCTGGTGCCCGCGGCGCTCACCGGCGTGGACATCGCGAAGATGCTGAAGGGCGCGGCCGCCATCAACCATCTGGCGTGGAATGGCGATCTCTCGGTGAATCTCCCGCTGCGGTCCGCGCTGATCCACTGGCTGCTGTGGACGAAGAAGGGCAAGACCATCCAGGTGGCATTTCCCTATTCGAACCGGCTCTGGGGCATGGCGTTCTGGTTCCGGCAGCTCTGGGCGGAATCGCTCGGCAAAGCGAAAGACCGGAAGGGCAACGTCGTTCACGTGGGGCAAACGCCGGTGGCGGCGCTGGGCGCGACGGACCAGCACAGCCAGGTGCAGCTTTATATCGAAGGGCCGAACGACAAGCTCTTCAGCATTTACCGGTTGAACAAGTTCGACACGGTGGGGAAGATTCCGCCGGAGAAACTGGGCTTCGAGAGCTTCGACTATCTGGCGGGGCAGAACTTCGCGAAGCTCATCGACGCCGAATGCCGCGCCACGGCCGCCGCGCTGACGGAGAACCAGCGCCCCAACGGAACATACACGGTTGACCGGGTGGACGCCGAGCACGTGGGCGCGCTCTTCCAGATGCTGGAGTTTGAGACGGCGTTCGCGGGCGAGCTGCTGGATGTGGACGCCTTTGACCAGGAAGGCGTCGAGCTCGGAAAGAAGTTCACCTACGGCCTGATGGGCCGCAAGGGCTTCAAGGAATACAAGACCCGGATGGAGCAGTACGAGGCCAAGCGCAAGAGTCTGTAAGGAAGTTGATCGCGCATTCCGTGTGCCGAATCGCCGCCTGTGCGGAGGGGCTCCTATGACGATTCGAGAAATGCTGGCCAGGGGTCCTCTGCTGTGCGATGGCGCGTGGGGAACGGAATTGCAGGCGCGGGGGCTCGGGTTCGGCGAGTGCCCCGATGCCTGGAACCTGCGGCATCCCGAAGCGGTCCGCGCGGTGGCGGAGAGTTACGCGCTTGCCGGGAGCCGGGTGCTGCTGACGAACACGTTTCGGGCAAGCCCGCTTGCGCTTGCGGGCTTCGGGCTGGCGGAACAGACGGCGGAGATCAACGCACGGGGAGTGGAGCACTCGCGAGAGACGGCGGCGCGCACGGGTGCGCTTGTGTTTGCCTCCGTGGGCCCCAGCGGCAAGCGAATGTTTGCCGGTGAGGTGACGAAGGACGAACTCCGGCGGAGCTTTGTCGCGCAGTGCGAAGCTCTGGCCGCCGCCCAGCCCGATGCGCTGCTGCTTGAAACCTTCAGCGAGATCGAAGAAGCTCTGGTTGCGCTTGCCGCGGCCAAAGCCACCGGCCTCCCCGTGCTTGTTTCGTTCGCGCTCGTTTCCGGCGGGAAACTGGCTTGCGCAACCGGGGGCGTTTTGCCGGAACGAGCGGCTGCTTCCATGGAAGCGGCGGGCGCCGATGCCGTGGGCGTCAATTGCGGGAACGGCATTGCGGAGTTCGCCTCCGTCTGCGCGCGGATGCGCGCGGCCACTTCGCTTCCGCTGTGGATCAAGGCCAACGCGGGCATGCCCGAAATGAGGAATGGGAAGGCGGTGTATCGCACGCGGCCGGACGACTTCGCTTCCCATCTGCCGGCACTGCTGGCGGCTGGCGCGGACTTCGTGGGCGGGTGCTGCGGGGCTTCCCCGGCGTTCATCCGCACCCTCGCGGACAAGTGGCCGGACGCGATACCGGAACCCGTGACTTGAACTGGATCCGCGGTCCGGGAAATTTCGGGAGCGGCACTCCCAGAGCCGATGCCGGTCTCTCATCCTGAAGGCGGCGCGAACGTGGGATGAGCCCGCAGCGCAAGGGGCTGACGTTTGCACGTCACGCCCCTTGCCCTCGGCCGGGATGCTGTGAACTGCTTCAGAACATCAGGCGAAGCCCCAGTTGCAGGGAACGGTTGCCGCCGGAGCCGCGAACTTTCCCGAAATTCGGGTCGTTCACGTTCGTGTTCGGATTGTTGAGTTGCCAGCCGGGCGCGTTTGGCAATGCGAACGCTTCGGCGCGGAACTCCAGTTTGTAGCGTTCCGTGACCTGGATATTCCGGAAGAGCGAGGCGTCCAGATTGTAGAAGTTCGGCCCGGATGCGGCGTTGCGCCCGACGTTGCCGAAGGTGTTTGCGGCCGGGGCGGAGAAGACGCTGGTGTCAAACCAGGGGCTGTCGTTCACGGCCCCCAGCACCTTGAACCGGCCACTTACGTTGGGTGTCTGCGCGTTGCCCGGCGCGTTGTTCGGCGCCGTGGAACTGAAGTTGATGGCATTCCCGCTCATCAAGGTGAGAATGCCATTCAACTGCCAGCCGCCCAGGATCCATGCCCCCGGCCCGGATTGCAGAAAATGCTTCCCTTTGCCGAACGGAAGCTCGTAAATGTAGCTCTGCACGAAGGAGTGCCTGCGGTCGAAGCCCGCGCGCGCCCAGTTGCGTTCCGGGTTGATGTACCAGGCGGGCCCGCCGTTATCGTCGCCGCCGTTGGCCATTGCGCGGCTCCAGGTGTAGGCCGTTGTCAGCAGGAACCCGTTGGAATAGCGCTTGTCCACCTTGATCTGCAGAGCGTTGTATTCACTGTCGCCGGAGGCGAAGCGAAGGTTGGTGTTCACATTCCGGCCATACTCGGCGAAGTACGGGCGGCCCGCCGCACCGGCCCCCAAGATCAAGCCGGGGTTGAGCAGAATGGGCGTCGGCACGCCTACGGCTTTATTGCCGACGTAAGCCGCTTCGAAGGTGAAATTCTTCGGCAGCGCCCGCTGATAGGCGAGGTTCCAGGATTGCACGTAGCCTTCCTCGAAGTTGGTGTCGATCACGTCGTACTGCTGCTTCTGCGGGTTGGTGATGATGCCGGAATCCGGAATCACCGCCGCGATCGGCGCGGGGAAACCGTTCGCCATGGAAGCGATGCGGCCGTCGCCGAGAATCGCGGGAGAGAAGGAGTTCAGGCCGTTGAAGGTGTTGTTCTGCTTGACCGGGAAGTTGTACGCATAGGTGTTATCCGCGAAGGGCAGAAAGCTGATGCCGAAGCCCATGCGGATGACATCCTTCTCCGTGAGACGGTATGCAATCCCGAGGCGGGGGGCAAAGTTCTTGTAGTTTGCCTTCATGCCGAGGTTCATCGGCACGTTGCCGTAGCCCGCCACCTCCAACTGGTTCAGGTCCGCGTTGTAGTTGGAGAACCCGCCCTTGAAGCGCGGCGTCGCCGGCTGGTAAAACTCCCAGCGGATGCCGTAATCGAGCGTCAGCTTGGGATTCACCTGCCATTTGTCGTGGACGAACAGGAAATACTGCGTCTGCCTCCAGGCGGGGAACATGACAGCCAGATCGCGGCCCGTATCGTTTGGCAGATCCAGCAGAAACGATGCGAATGCGTTGGCGAATCCGGCGGAGGTGGAGTTGCCGCCACAGTTCCCGCTGCAACTGGTCTGGCCCTGGCGGAAGCGGAAGATGCCGCGCGGATTCTGCGTCTGCGTTTGGAGCAGATCGTCGCGAAGGCGGCGGATGTCCGCGCCGAACTTGGTGGTGTGCGTGTTCCAGGTCTTCGTCCAGGTGTTGACGAAGTTGAAATTTGTTTCCGATCGAATCCAGGGCAGGGACGCCGAGTAGCCCACCACCGGGTTCGAGAAGCCCGTGATATCGATGTTCACCAAGCCGCTCGTCCAGGCATCGAGATTCACGCCCGGGATGCCGATGGCTTCGCTCGCATTCGTGCCGTAGTCCACCTGCTGCGCGTCGTTGCGATAGCGGTTTACGCCCAGGCGGAATTCCGAGATGAGCGTCGGGCTGAACAGGCGGTTGTAATTGATCGCGCCATTCTGCGCTTTCTGCACGCCGCTGCCGGAGAAGCCTCCGCCGTGCGGGCCGCCAGCCGCGCCAAACGAAGGCGGATCAAAGACGGTGGGGCGCTGAAAGCTGTAGCGCACGCTGAAGCGGTCCGAGTCGCTCTGATTGTGATCCGCTTTCACGTCAAAACTGTCGGTATCCTTCACGAGGGTGGAATTGTACTCGTAATTGATCCCAGTGCCCGGCAGCGTGGGGCCCGGCACCAGCGCGAGAATGCGCTTGGAGATAGGGCTGATGCGGGCGTCCGGGAGGCGGTTGCCGGTGAAGGGGGTGCGGCCCGCTCCGGTGGAGGTTCCGGAGGTGGGGTCGTAGATCAAGGTGGACATTCCCGAGAAATCTCCGGAACGGAAGGCGGGCGTGGGGATGGTCAAACGGTCCGTCTGGCCGCGATGATCGGTCACCCGGAGGTAGTCGCCGAAGAAGAACGTCTTGTTCTTGACGATCGGGCCGCCGAATGTGCCGCCAAAGTAGTTGTAGACGGTGAGCGGTTTGGTGGTGGTGAGAAAGGCCTTGGCGGCCAGAGCGCTCACCCGGTTGAAAGCGAAGGCGCTGCCATGAAATTCGTTGGTGCCGGATTTGAGGAGCACATTGGTTACGGCACCTCCGGCCCGGCCCAGGGACGCTTCATAGTTGCTCGTGGTGATATCCACGGTTTCCAGCGCCTCAATGGGCGGAATCAGCGCCGTGAGCAGTCCGGTGCGGTGGTTGTTGTCGATGCCTTCCAACTGCACGTTGTTGGCGAGCCTCGATTGCCCGTTCACCTGCGTCGAGAGGCTGTCCTGCGCATTGAAGAAGACCGAGTGCGGGCGGAAGGCGCGCGTCGTTCCCGGCACCAGGTTCAACAGGCTCTGGAAATTGCGGTTGGTGCCCAGCGGCATGTCGGCCAACTGTTCCACCTCAATCTTGCGGCCGGTGTCCGTGCGGTCCGTCTGCAGCACGGCGGCTTCCGCCGATACCTCGATGCTTTCGGTGACCTCGCCGGTTTGCAATTGCATGTCCACGCGAACCGTCGTATTCACCAGCACCTGGACATTCTGGCGCACGCTGCGCTTGAAGCCCTGCATTTCGATACTCACGGAATACGTGCCCGGCGCGAGATCCGCGAATGCATAATAGCCGGCATTCGTCGTTTCCGTCGAGCGGGTAACGCCCGTACCTTGGGCGGTGAGAGTGACTTTGGCGGATGGGACAATCGCCCCGCTTTGATCGGTTACGGTGCCCAGCAGTGTGCCGGATACCGCTTGGCCGTACCCGGAAGATACAGCGAAAAGAAGCACAAGTAATGTGATAGAAGCGTGTAGATGCTTCATAGAGACCCCTTCCTTGTGCAGAATGCTAACCGAGAAGGGGCTTCAATACAATACAAATGTTGGGGTGATTAAGATTTGATAATTATTGGCAAGCTCGAGGACTAACTTGCTTTGCCTTGGAAGTGCCTCTAGAGGGCGTTGCGGCAGGATCTCCCGCGTTCCCTCCCCCTCGAGGCATCCTTGCGGGGCGTTTTAACTCAGATGGCCCATCCGGCCGGAACGGTAGTCGGCGAATGCTTGACGAATTTCTTCCTGGGTATTCATGACGAACGGGCCGTGGCTGACGACGGGTTCCTCAATAGGTTCACCGGAGAGGACGAGCAGGGTGGAATTGGCCCGAGCCTCGAATTCCACCGCGTTGCTTTCGCGGCTGAGGGTGGCGAGCTTTGCCTCGCCGTTGAGCGCGGATGCGCCGTTCAGCAATACATCGCCATGCAGCAGGGCGACGGCGGCGTTGTGGCCGTCCGGGATTTCGATCCGGCCTTTGCTTCCCGCCGCCAGACGCAGGTCGAACAGGCCGACGGGGGTTACGGTGTGGGCCGGTCCGCGAACACCATCCAGCGTGCCGGCGATCACCCTGGCCGACACGCCTTCGCCGAGAGACACGACCGGGATATCGGCGCTGACGATGCCCTGGTAGCGGGGCGCGGACATCTTGTGAGCCGCGGGCAGATTCACCCAGAGCTGCACCACCTCAAATGTGCCACCCGCTTCGGTAAAGGCTTTCCCGTGCTTTTCCTCGTGGACCACCCCGGAGGCGGCCGTCATCCACTGCACGTCGCCAGGCCCGATGGTGCCGGCGTTGCCGGAAGAATCCCGGTGATCCACGGAACCCTGGTATGCGATGGTGACGGTCTCAAATCCGCGATGCGGATGCTCCTCCACGCCACGGGGTTTGTTGGACGGCGCGAATGCAGTCGGCCCGGCATAGTCGAACATCAGGAACGGGTTCACCGCCTCGCCCACACCGTTCGACGGAAACAGATTGCGGACCGGAAAACCGTCGCCCACCCAGTAGCTCGAGCCCGGCCCATGAATGCCGCTCACCCGCTTCAAATTGCCCATGGAACCTCCCCAGGAATGGAATGTACTTGGTTAGATGAAGCGAGCCGCGGTAAGGCTTCATCGCCCCTCCCCCATGGCGGCGGCAGCCGTGGGCGCGCGCGGAGCGCAATATAGTTAGCCTGCGACGAAGTTCTTGCAGCCGGGCGGAAATTGAGCGGGTAGAATACAGAGAATGAGTTCCTGGGCGCTACCCCATCGCTTCGGCCGGTATGAATTGATTGAGTTTCTGGGCGGCGGCATGTCGCATGTCTATCGCGCCAGGGACACGGTAATCGGCCGCATTGTCGCGGTAAAAGTGCTGACGCCCGAGGGCGCCTCGAACGAGGATGTCCGCCAGCGTTTTCTGGTGGAGGCGCAGACGGCCGGAAGGATCAGCGGCCACCCCAACGTGATTGCCGTCTACGACTACGGCCAGGAACAGGACCGCCCCTTCATGGTGATGGAGTTCCTGCGCGGCAACGATCTTCGCAGTCTGATTACGGAGAAGAAGGCGGGCGACACGCAGCGAAAGCTCGAAATCGCCATTGAGGGCGCCAAGGCGCTGCAGTTTATTCACTCCGAGAAGATCATTCACCGGGACATCAAGCCGGACAATATCCACATCAGCAGCACGGGCGTCGTCAAGCTGATCGATTTCGGCATCGCCAAGATCGACGAACTGAGCATCACGAAAGCCGGTTATACGCTCGGTACCCCCTATTACATGGCTCCAGAGCAGGTGACGGGGCAGGGAATCACTTATCTGGTGGATATTTATTCCTACGGCATCCTGATGTTCGAGCTGTTCACCGGGGTCCGGCCTATTGAAGCGGATTCCATCCAGCAGATTTTTTACAAGATCCTCAAGGAGCCGCTGAATCTCTCCGCGCTGCGCGATTCGAACCCGCCGGACGGCTTGATGGAACTGGTGGCCGCTTGCACGCAGAAGGACCCGGCGCGGCGTCCGCGAAGCTTCGACGAAGTGATTGAGCATCTGCGCCGCATCAAGGAGGTTGCGAGCGGGGAAATGCCGGTCGCCGGCCTGGGCGCGACGAAAATGCTGCTGACGCCGGATGAACTGGAGACGCGGCTGAATGCGCACGCGAACGGCGAAACGAGCGAAACAATGGCGGACGTGACCGCGGCCAATGTGTCCGCGCCACCCGCGCCCGGCAGGCCGACGCCGTCCCCCGCCGCGCCTTCCCGTGCGCCGCAGCGGCCGCCTTCCGGACCCGCAGCACCGGCACCACAGCCGGGGGAAGGGAAACCGGTGGATTCCGGGGCTGGTGCCGCACCCCTGCCGGCGGAACCCAAGAGCGGCTCCCGGCTCTGGCTCTTTGCCGGGGCGGCCGTGCTTGGCGTGCTGGTGCTTGCCGCCGTCGCCTGGCAGTTTATGAAACCGGCTTCCGACGGCACAGGCACGGAACCGAAAGAACCGGTGGAGATCACGCTGGCCAAGACCTTGGATACCAGCACCGGACGAATGCTGCTGGTTCCCGCCGGGCCGTTCCCCTTCGGGCCGGACAAGGTGGAGGTGACGCTGCCCGCGTACTACATTGACGAAACGGAAGTCAGCAATCGCGCCTACATGGCCTTTTGCGCGGCGCAGGGCAAGCCGCTTCCAGCGGATTTTCCGCAGGCGAAGCCGGATTTCCCAGTTACCAACATCACTTACCTCGATGCCCAGCAGTTCGCGGAATGGGCGGGGAAACGCATTCCGACGGCGCAGGAATGGGAGAAAGCAGCCAAGGACGGGGGTTCGAATATGTACCCATGGGGAAACGAGCACGACCCGTCGCGGGCGGTGGTGGCCGACAATCCGGGTGGGCGGCCCGACGGCCCGGCACCGGTGAATTCCCATCCGGAAGGCGCGAGCCCCATTGGCGCGCTGAATCTCGCGGGCAATGTCTGGGAATTCGTAAAGGATCCGCGCACGCCTTCGGCCGAAGCCCTCGCGCATTTTCAGAAACTGCTGAATCCGCCGCCGACCTTAACGGAGCCGTGGTATTCCATCCGGGGGGGAGGTTATAACGCGCCCCTTCCCAAGAATCTGAACGTGGAATATGCCGCCGTTCCCGCGCGTCTGGCGGACCCCGCAATCGGGTTCCGATGCGTGAAAGATCCAGACCAGGCTGCCGTTGCCGCTTCGCGGTGATAGGCTGGGAACCGCGCGGATTCCCGATGGGGCCGCAAATTTCCGGATACGATCTTCCGACGAGGCGAACCTTGATGCACGTTCCCGCTTTCGCGCTTGCGGCCGCCGTCGCGCTGCTCGCGATCATTCCCGCGCTCACCGCGCAATCCGCCCCGGCCGAACCGGAGATGAAGTTTGGCATCCGGGTGAAGCCCGGCCCGATGGATTCCGTACTGCTCAAGGATTACAAGCCGGATTCGTCATTGGTGGTTCCCGTGACGAACATCGCGAAGGCGCGCTTCCCGGTGATCGACGCCCACACGCACAGCGGGATGAGCCACATCCGGACGGCGGCCGACGTCGATGCGTGGGTGCGCACGATGGACGACGTCGGCGTGGAATACAGCATCGTGTTTACGGATGCTTATGGGGACGAGTTCGCCAAGAAGATCGCGCTGTTCGCCCCGCACCGGGATCGTTTTCAACTGTGGTGCTCGCTGGATACGGAGAACATCGACGATCCCGGCTACCCGAAACGGGTGGCGGCGGGGGTGGAGCGCTGCTACCAGATGGGCGCGCGAGGAATCGGCGAGATCACCGACAAGGGCTCCGGGATTCAGGAAGCTTCGCTTCCGAAGGAAAAGCGATTGCACTTCGACGACCCGCGCCTGGACCTCGCGTGGGAAGCTTGCGCGCGCCTGAAGATGCCGGTGAACATGCACATTGCCGACCACCCTTCGGCCTGGCAGCCGCTCGGCCCGCATCAGGAGCGAACACCGGACTTCCAAACCTTCAATCTTTACGGCAAGGACGTTCTCTCGTATGAGGATCTTCTTGCCAGCCGGGATCGTCTGCTGCTGCGCCATCCGAAGACCCTGTTTATTGCCTGCCATCTCAGCAATCACGGCAACAACCTGGCGAGCCTAAGCAAGGCGCTCGACCGTTTCCCGAACCTGTATCTGGATATTTCCGCGCGCGACTACGAGATCGGAAGACAGCCCCGCACCGCCGCCGCTTTTCTGGCGAAGCACAAAGACCGGGTCCTCTTTGGCACCGACATGGAACGCGACGCCGAGATGTACCGGGGCTGGTGGAGGCTGCTCGAAACCGCGGACGAGTTCATGCCGGGCCGGATCTGGTGGCCGTATTATGGGCTGGATCTGCCGGATTCCGTGCTCGAAGCGCTGTACCGGAACAATGCCAAGCGGCTGCTCAATTGGACGGCCTGGTAAGCGCCGCCGGCACCGGTGCGGCTACGCATGGCGTGAGCTACAATCGAGACAACGTTCCGTCTCCGGCGGGGCGAAATCTTTTCTGGGATTCGAATACTCCATGCGTACACTGCTACTCTTGAGCGCCGCATTGCTGCTCAGCGCAGGTATCGGCAGCGCACAGGCTCCGCCTAAGACTCACCTGAAAGTGGGGGATATGGCGCCCGATTTCACGCTGAAGGCCACGGACGGCTCCGACGTCACGCTCTCCAAGTTTCGCGGCAAGAATACCGTCGTCCTCGCCTTCTTTCCGGCCGCCTTTAGCGGTGGTTGAACGAAGGAAATGCAAGCGTACCGGGACGGTATCGCAAAATTTGAAGGCACAGGCGCGAAAGTTTTCACAATCAGCACGGACAATCTGCCGTCGCTTCGATATTGGGCGACGGAAGTCTTGAAAACGCCGGTTCCGATGCTCAGCGATTTCATGCGCGGTGTATCGGAGAAATATGGCGTCCTGAACAAGGACCGCGGCTTCGCGAACCGCGCAACCTTTGTGGTGGGCGAGGACGGCAAGATCACATTCATTGAGGAAGGCAGCACGGCGATCGATCCGACGGCCGCGGTGCAGGCTTGCGGCAGGCCCAAAATCAGCCGCTAACCCGTCTGGAATTCTCAGGCCGGCGTGCCCGCGCGAGCGTGGACGCCGGCCAATTCTCTCTTGCGGCCTACGCCGCTTCCCGCATCATTGCCACCATCACTTGCTCCACTTCCTTGGCAACCGGGTCGAGTTCCGGGCTACGGAAAAGCCCAAGCAGTTCCGTGGGCAGCAGCGTGGCGATGCGGAATTCGTCACCGCTTCGGTAGACCGAGATGCGGCAAGGCAGCGCTACGGAGATGGCACCGTTCGCCTCGAGCACCTTCTTGGCTTGGTGCGGATTGCAAACTTCGTAGATCATGCAGTCGCCGCTGTAGTCGACGCCCTTCTTCGCCATCGTGGCTTTGAGATCGTGCACTGCGATGACGCCGAACTGATGCCGGGCAGCCGATTCCTCCAGCCCCTTCCCGATCTCCGCCAGCGACTTGTTCGATTTCAGTTCAAATAGCATCCTGGATCCTCCTCCAACTCCGGCTGTCGCGGAACTGGCTTCCTATTTCCAGGGATGCGAAGGGACACCAAAGCGTGACGAATCCGCCGCTTCGAGCGCGTTCCCGAGCGGAAAGTGCGCGGCGATGGGGCAGCGCGCGAGAAACACCGGTCTAAGGATGCGTGCCAGTTTCGAAACGGACCCAGCCCTCGCCCTGATAGCGCGGCGCGAAGATCTCCGGCGCGAGGATTTCCGCCAGAATCTCCAACGATTCGGCGAGCCGGGGGCCGGGGCGGCTGAAGTAGCCGGAACTATCGACGACGTAGACCTGGTTCTGGCGAACCGCCCGCAGATGTTTCCAATCCGGCCGCTGGGCCGCGTGGCGAGTCTCCGCGACGGCGCGGGGGAGATGCCAGCCGCAAGGCATGGACACGATGACATCGGGGTCGATGGCCAAGAGATCGCCCCAATCCATCCAGGGGGAAACGGAATTCCCCGTGTGAACCGCGGGCACTCCGCCGGCAAGACGGACGAGTTCCGGCATCCAGTTCCCAGCCAGCAGGAACGGCTGCAGCCACTCGAGGCAGGCGACGATGGGTGCGCTGGACCCGGGTTGTTTCGCGCGCTCGCCAATCCGCCCGATGCGCTCCGTGAAGGACGAGGCCAGCGCGTCGCCCCGTTCGGGCACTCCCAGCGCACAGCCCGCTGCACGGATTTCTTCGATTACGCCGGGCAGGGATCTCGACGCATGATTGAAGAGCACCGGCGTCTCAAACAGTTCTTTCCGCAGAATGGCTTCGAGAGCGCCTTTCTCCACGCCACGGGATTCGCAGCAGGTCTCGGTGAGGATATGCGTGGGGCGCAGGCCGCGCAGCAGATCCCAATCGACATCGAAGCGGCTCAAGGCGCGGTACTCGGCGGCCGTGGCCCGCAATTGAATGCCCGGAGTGGATTCGGTGACTTCGAACTCCCGGGCCGTGCAAGCGGGCAGGCGCCGGATATCGGGGGGATAGTCGCATTCGTGCGAACGCGCCACGAGAGAACCGCCGAGCCCCAGCGCGGCGACGATTTCCGTCGCGCCTGGCAGCAGGGAAACGATGCGGGACTGCATGGGATGAATATCCTCCTGAGCGTCTCGGGAGAACAGATATTCGGGGAGCGCGGTGATCTCCGCCTGCCCGTCGCGGCTACCAATCCCCTTTCGGGTAGCAGCCGAGAACCTTCATCATATCCGCAAGTTCACCGAGGTGCCGCAAGGCGTTGCTCAAGGCGGGGTCTTCCACATGGCCCAGGACGTCCAGGTAGAACAGGTAATCGAAGGGCTTTCCGCGCAACGGGCGGGACGATATTTTCGTGAGGCTCAAATCGCGCAGGGCGAAGGCCGCCACGGAACGGAAGAGGCTGCCGGATTGATTGGGGACGCTGAAGACGATGGATGTCTTCCATTCGGTCTTTCCGTCCTTTGGGGAACGCACGGGGGCTGTGTCGCCGCCCCTGGCCAGGAGGAAAAAGCGTGTGAAGTTCTGCCGGTCGTCTTCAATGCCGCGCTTTAGGATCGACGCGCCGTAGATTTCCGCCGCACTCGCCGAGGCAATGGCCGCCGCGCCCTCGGGACGGTCCGCCATCACCATGCGGGCGCTGCCGGCCGTGTCGTAGTAGATTTCCTTGCTGATCCGCGGGTGATTTCGGAAGAAGTCGAGACACTGGTTCAGGGCGACGGGATGCGAATAGACGTGCGTGATCTTGCGAAAGGGCACGCCGGGAGGGGCCATGAGGTTATGGCTGATGCGAATGGTTGTTTCGGCATGGATGCGGCACTCATACCGAAGCAGATTGTCGAAGTTTTCATACACAGACCCATGCAGCGTGTTCTCCATGGGGATCACCGCATAATTGAGATCGCCGGCAACCAGGGCGTCGAATACGTCGGTAAATCGGGGGAAGGGGACGGCCTCCGCCTGGGCCCCCAGCAGCTTGATGGTTGCCTCCTGGCTGAAAGCTCCGAACTCCCCCTGAAAACCGGCCCGAATGCGGTCGCCCTTCTTCTTGTGCGCCATTCCTGCTCTTTTTCCTTACTGTGCGAGATCGCGAAATCGCGCTGCAGCGGGGCGCTGCCCGCCACTGCACTCCCCCCATTATTCAACGGAGAAGGCGCTACGCGGGCGGAAGGCTGCGTCCGGGAGCATCCCAGCGCTTGGCATCGGCCGATGGGCAGCCCATCAAGTCCAGCACACGGTCCACGCTATGGTCCACCAGATCGAGGATCTCCTTCGGCTGGTGATAGAACGCGGGGATGGGGGGAGCGATGATGGCTCCCATTTCACTGAGAGCCACCATGGTCCGCAAATGACCGAGGTGGAAGGGCGTTTCGCGAACCATCAGCACCAGGCGCCGCCGCTCCTTGAGGGTGACGTCGGCCGCCCGCACGACAAGGTTGTCGGAAATGCCGGTTGCGATGGCGGACATCGTATGGACGGAGCAGGGCGCGATCACCATCCCGTCGGTGAGGAAACTGCCGCTGGCGAGCCGGCAGCCGATATCCTCGAACGGATAGTGGAAATCCGCGAGCGCTTTCACCTCGGCCGCGCGCATGCCGGTCTCAATGTGCAGTGTGCGCTCCCCCGAACGGCTCATGACCAGGTGGATTTCGACACCGCCCCGCAGCCGAAGCTTTTGCATCATTCTCAGTCCGTAAATGGAGCCGCTGGCTCCGGTGATCGCCACAACAATTTTCATGAAACAAAATTTCAACTTTCTTGTTCTGTTTTCAGAACGAATGGGATAGGATGGAGTGGCCCCAGCTAGAACTCCTTATACAAGTTAGGCATTTAGTTTGGGACGCAAGCCAATGGACTGAATGAGCACACCGAGATTCGATCATGGAAAGTCCTGGAATTTCACTAAAAAAGATCAGAGAAAAGCTAAACCTGCGATACCGGGACGTGGAGGCGGCGAGCCACGAAATCGCGCGGCGCCGGGGCAGCGACGATTACGTGATCGCGCTCAGCCGTCTCGCGGACATCGAGAACAAGGGCACGCTTCCCACACTGTATCGCCTCTACAGTCTTTGCGCGATCTATCGGCTAAACCCGTTGGATGTGCTGCGCCGTTACGGGTTGCCTCTGAGTTATTTGGAGGAGGACAGCCTGCTAAGCCCATCGCGTTCCACGAATCTCCTTTCGATGGACGCGACCCCCGCGGCGTTGAAGGAGGACAGCGCGGCCAAGGAGCGGGAGGAATTCGATGTGAGCTTCACCAGGGTGCTTCCGAGGGACTCCGGCGTGGATGGATGGCTTACCTATGCGCTCTTGGGTGTGCCCAAGCCGCGTTCGATCCGTGTAGGCATTATCGGGGAGCGGGACGATGCAATGTCGCCGCTGCTGCCTCCGCGCTCTCTGGTGCTGATTGACGATTCCCGGAAAAAGATTGCGCGTTCCGGCTGGAGGAGCTTGGCGGAGCGTCCGATTTACTTTCTGGAGACCCGGAACGGTTTCCTGTGCCGCTGGTGCAGTTTTGAAGAAGGAGAAATCGTGGCGCTTCCACATCCGTCTTCCACGGCAGCGCCACAGTGCTTTTCGAACCCGGCGGAGGTTGAGGTGGTGGGGGAAGTGGCCGCCGTGGCTATGCCGCGCCTTCAGGTCCCGCAATTCCGAGCTCGTTCATGAGGAGATCGAGAAGGATCTGCATATCGGAGAGAAAGACATCTCGTTCCACCGATTGGGTATGCAACGGAATGAGTGCGCGGTATGGTGCCGTGATGAGCCAGGTTTGCAACACCTGCCGCTTATCAGAAGAGAGGGAAATCAGATAGAGATAGAGATCCGCCCGCTTTTGCTCCAGGTTCATGGCGACCCAGGAGCGATAGCTCTGAATGTGGATCCCCTCCAAAGCCGCCTGGACTAAGCTGGCACCGTAGGATTCTTCGAGCAGGTAGTGCTCGTAGCGGCCCGTGTTGGGATCCCGTAACGAAGTAAGGTAAACGAGCCGTCCATAACACGTGGGGATTATCGACAAAGACGCCCGGACCAAATCGTCGTAGACGAGTTGGAGATCGGTCTGGCGATGCGTTGTCGTGGTCAATTCGCTTCCCTGGTTCCCCGTTGGAACCATCACCCGCTGAAACCCTGCCCCGGACGCCCGGATTTCTAACGTTCCAGAATTAGAAAATCTCTAGGTCTTTCCCCTAGTCTATCCTCCCCCGGACGTAGCCTTGAGACAAGCCCAACAAAGGGCAAAACAGTTCTAAAACGGACTACCGGATACCACGTATGAAACTCGGAACAGTTCTAGTAGTAATGGTAACGACCGCACTGCTAACCTGCGGTTTGTTCGCTTCCGTCGACGCACGGACTACTTCTACCGTACCTCTTGTTACATCGGCGTCGCAATCGATTTCCGCCACCGATCTGAGTACCTCGCCGACGCCCACCTGCTGGCCGGGCGACAAGCGCTGCTGGCCTCCGGGACGCATTGTCGAAACCAGCCTGAACAC